>JBEKDY010000279.1:0-6370 GCA_050014115.1 Candidatus Sulfotelmatobacter sp.
ACGCGGGCGATGGCCAGGCGCCCCAGATAGTCGCTGTAGTCGAGGTTCGCCACCAGAATTTGCAGCGGGCCTGAGGGATCGCCTTTGGGCAGAGGGATCGTCTTCACGATGGCGTCGAACAGCGGACGCAGATCCTCGCCTCCGCCTTTGATGTCGGTCGAAGCCGTGCCTATCTTGGCGTTGGTGTAGAGCACGGGGAAATCCAACTGATCTTCTTTGGCGTCGAGATCGATGAACAGGTCGTAGATTTCGTTGAGCACTTCCTGGGGACGTGCGTCGGCGCGGTCGATCTTATTAATAACGACGATCGGCGGAAGCTTGGCTTCGAGCGCCTTGCCCAGCACGTAGCGGGTTTGCGGCAGCGGTCCTTCGCTCGCGTCTACCAGCAGCATGACGCCGTCGACCATCTTTAAGGCGCGTTCGACTTCGCCTCCGAAATCGCTGTGGCCGGGCGTGTCGACGATGTTGATTTTCACGTCGTGGTAGAAGATGGCCGTGTTCTTGGCGAGGATGGTAATTCCGCGCTCGCGCTCCAGTTCGTTCGAATCCATCACCCGGTCGACGTGGTGCTCGTTGGAACGAAAGGTGCCGCTTTGTTGCAGCATGGCGTCGACCAGCGTGGTTTTGCCGTGGTCGACGTGGGCGATGATGGCGATATTGCGAATGCCTGAACTCAAAAAAGGTCCTTCCCTGGTTTTCTTGTCTACTACCACTTTACTATGAGGGGGTGAAATTCCGAAGAAGTCTGATTCAGGGCGGCGGACGGGGCGCGATGTCTCTGGGGATGAACGGATCGCTTCAGAGATGTGAAAGCCACAAACCGCAGGCGCTAGGATTTCTGCCGATTCACTACTCGATCCCGATATGCGCGCCATCGGCTGAAACTGTCAATCGCTTCAGGCCCGGCAACAAATAAGCCGCCGGCCTGAGGATCGAGCGCTCGAAGCTTCAGAGCCTGCAGGATTGCCTCTACCGCGCCAAACGCTCCGGCCCCGCCGCGAATGTGAATGGCGAATCCGCTACAGTGTTCGTTCGCGCCCATATTCATTTCGATGGACCAGTCGTCACCCTGGATGCGGCCCCATGAGGGATCAGAGAAATCGGCGTCCGGAACGGCCACTTTGATTTTCTCGATGATCAGAGAGCGTTCGCCGATCGATGCGGGCTTGAGGTCCGATGGAATGTCTTCAAGCGTCTTGGCCTCAGGGGGAAGGTCTTGAACAAAAATGTCATAGCTCATGGTGGCTCACTCAGCCCAGCTCTGCGCTTTGTTTTGGCATCGGCTCGCCCGCAAGCCGAGCCACCGCTTCTTTCACGGCACGCTGTGCTGCCAGGATTCCTTCGCTGGCGGTCGATTCCGGGCCCTGCGAATCGGTGTTGGCGAAGAAGACGCGGTCGAGGGGTTGGCGCACCAGGGGTTGCACCTGCGTGAAGAGGCCGGGCGTTGACATATAAAGAGGATGCCCGCGGCGGTAGATGTGCACCTCGAGGGGATTGACATCGAGGCCGGGCATCAGCTTCTGGAAATCGCGCAGCACGTTGGCGGCGATTTTGCGCGCGCTGGTTTCGGTGAGCAGGTAGCCGCGGTCTTCTTCTTTCATGGGGGTGTAGCAACTCAGGATGTTGTATTTCTGCTTGTAGCCGGCTTGCTTGCGGATGACCCAGTCGGCCACCACGATGTCGGTGAAGGTGTTGCCCGGACACCAGGTGTCGTAGCCGTGGTTGAAAACAGGTTTGTCGAAGATGAGATTCACGACGGGATACGGGATGTAGCGAATCTGGTGCATGGCGTCGGATTGTTTCTCGGGCAGGCCCTCGAGCACGCGACGGGTGATGAACTTGGGGGTGGCCATAATCACAGCTTTGGCTGAGACGGTTTTCAACTCACCGGCGAGCATATACGTGACCTGGACTTCATCTTTTCCGGGGACGACGGCAACGATGGTGGCTCCGGTCTGCATGCGGTCGGCGAACTTCGGTAGAAGAAGGTCGGCCAGTTTCCTGGTCATGGCTCCGATGCCGCCGGGCCAGGTATAGCGGGTGTCGGCGCGGCTTTCCGCGGCCATTTCCTGGAGTTCGCCGATGGCTACGGCTGCGGCGCTCTCTTCGCTCGTAGCTCCCCAGTTGGATGGGCCGTACGCGTCCCACCACTGGCGAATTTCTACCGGATACGACTTCGTGAAATCGGTGAAGGGGAGGTTGGCTAGCTCCTGGCCGCGCTTTTCGAGATCGATGGCCATCATTTCTTTCTTGAACTTCTTGAAAGCCTCGCGCATCAGCGGAGGGTAAGGCAGCTTGTTGAGGCCGTCGCCCCATGTGTCCGGGACGAATTCGCCGCCGATGATGGTGCCGTCCGGACTGTCGATGGGCGGCATGTGCATGCCGATTTCTTTGGCGAAGGTGTAGGAGTATTCGTCTTTGGAAATGAACGCCGAGCCGGTGGCGTATGTGCTGCCCTGGTATTCCATGCCGTAAGCGTTGCCGCCCCAGTGCGGCTCTTTTTCGAGCAGGAGAAAATCGTGGTGCTGCAGGCGATAGGCAGCCGTGAGCCCGCTGATGCCGCCGCCCACGATCACAACGTCATGCTTGGCTGATGCGGGGGGACGCGAGAACACTTTGCCGTCGCGAACCTGATGACAGATTCGGTTGTCTTCTCCATCGACGGTGGGCGCGGAGGTCTGAGAGTCTGCCGCTTGAGCCAGCAGTGACATGTCCACGGGACATCCGGCGGTGACCGCGCCGGCCACCACGAACTTAATGAAATCCCTGCGGTTAGCATTCACGCTATGTGCATTATTGCTATTGTCGCTCGTGTTATTGACGTCATTATTATTTGCACTCAAGCTATGCCTCCTTCGGCGGCGGCGGCGATTTCGGTTCCTGCTGCGTCGCTGTCTCCGCCTTCGCCCCGGACGCGCAGGCGGTACCAGAACACGATGGCGACCAGCGAAAACACAAAGATGATGGTGGAGACGGCATTGATTTCGGGTGTGATGCCGCGCCGCAGCCGTCCCCAGATTTCAAGCGGGAGCGTGTTGTCGCGGCCGATGAGGAAAAAGCTGACGGCGATTTCATCCATTGAGAGCGTGAAGATCAGCAGCGCCGCTCCGATGATGGGCAGCTTCAAATTCGGAACCGTGATACGCCAGAATGTTTGCCAATAATTCGCTCCGAGATCGAGAGATGCTTCTTCTTGCGCGCGGTCGAGCTTTTGCAATCCTGCAAAAACTTCGGTGGTGGCCACGGAGATCAAAGCCGTGCCGTGGCCGAGAATAATTGTAAGGAGACTCAGTTTCGTGCCGGCCACGTTGAACAGCATGAGCAGCGAGAGGCCGGTGATGATTCCGGGAAGAATCAGCGGCAACAGAACGAGGCGGCGGAATAAAACTTTTCCGGGAAACTGTGCGCGGTCGAGGGCCAGCGCCGCTGGCACGCCGAAGGTCAGCGAGATGAGCATTGCGGCGAAGGCGACTTGCAGGCTGTTGAATACGGAATCCCAGATGGGAGCGTCCTGAAATAAGGTGCGATACCAATCGAGAGTGAGGTGACGCGGCGGGAATCCGCCTACGCCTTCGCCGTTGAATGAATAAAGGATCAGGACCACGATGGGGAGATAGAGGAATGCGAAAACAACCGTGGCATGGGCCAACAGCCAGCGCGAACGCGGAATCGTGGACGATGCTCCGCTCACGAGAAGCTCCATTTCTTTTCCAGCCGCTCGGAGAGAAACAGCAAGCTCACCACAAGCGCCAGCATGCATAGCGAAATCGCCGCGCCCAGCGGCCAGTTATAAGCGGCGCCGAACAGGCTGACTACGATGTTCGAGATCATGATGCCGCTGGGGCCGCCGAGCAGGAGGGGCGCAAGGAAATCTCCCAGGCTGAGAACGAAGGCGAAGGTTGCTCCGGCTACCACGCCGGGAATCGAGAGCGGAAAGATTACTTTCCAGAAAGTTTGCGCCGGGGTTGCGCCCAGGTCATGCGAAGCTTCGACGAGATTGCGGGGTATGTGTTCGAGAGCGGCGTAGATGGGGAGAAACGCGAAGGGTGTGTAGATGTGGGTGAGCGTGAGCACGACCGCGAACGGGCTGTAGAGCAGGAACTCGAGCGGATGTTTCGTGACGTGAACATATTGCAGCAGCGTATTGAGCACGCCGTCGGAGCCGAGAATTGTTTTCCAGGCGTAGGCGCGCACCAGGTAGCTGACCCACAGCGGGATGATTACGAGTTGATAAAAAAGATCTTTGCGTTTGGCGGCGTAGAAAGAAAGGAAATAGGCGAGTGGGTATCCCAAGAGGAGCGAGAAAATTGTGACGCGTGCGGCGATCCACATGGAGCGCAGCAGAGTCTGCCAGTAGACGTTGACGCGGAAGAGCGTCCGGTAGTTCGCGAGGTCCCAGGAGTGAATGATGGTTTGCGCCGGCGAAACTGACCAGAAGCTGTAGCAGAACATCAGGAGATAGGGAATTAGCAGGAACACCGTTACCCAGAGGAGAGGAGGCACGGTGACGATCGTTTTGTAAGCGCGGGAGAACATTAGCTTCTTTAGTCGCTTTAGTTCCTTCCGGGAGATTTCCGCACGGGCACGGCGCTGGCCGGGGAGAATTCCAAATCAACTTCGTCGGGGATTCCGGCGTTGCTGGGCGTTCGCACCGTGAGCACGAGTCCGCCGGGACACTGCACGCGGATCAATTCGGTTGCGCCGTGAAATGCCTGCTGCAGGACGCGGCCGCGAATCCGGAGGTGGCCGGGGGTTGTGGGCTCGGCGGCCGACATGACGTGAATGCTTTCCGGGCGTAATGAAAATAAAGCGGGGCCGTCGGGAAGCTGCGCAGGCCACGAGAGGGAATCGCATTGGACGACCCCTTGCCGGACTTCGCCATGCAGCAGATTCGTGTGTCCGATGAATTGCGCGACATAGGCGGTTGCGGGCTGGGTGTAGATTTCGCGGGGAGTTGCGACTTGTTCGAGCTCGCCGGAGCGCAGCAGGGCGATGCGGTCGGACATGACCATCGCTTCTTCCTGGTCGTGGGTGACGAATACGAAAGCGATTCCTACTTCGCGCTGCAGGGACTTTAGTTCTACCTGCATCTGGCGGCGCAGGTTGGCGTCCAGCGCGGAAAGCGGCTCGTCGAGCAACAGCAGTTGGCCACGCGAAGGCCGTAGGCGACATTTTGCTCGACCGTGAGATGGGGAAACAGCGCATAGTGCTGGAAGACAGTGTTCACGCGGCGGCGGTAAGGTGGTTGGCGGTCGAGGCGCTCATCGCCCATCCAGACTTCGCCGGAGCTGGCGCTTTCGAATCCGGCGACAATGCGCAGCAGAGTGGTTTTGCCGGAGCCGCTTTCTCCGAGAATGGTGAGGAACTCGCCTTCGGCGATGTCGAGAGAAATTTCTCGCAGGACCACATTCTTGCCGAAACTCTTGGCAACGTTGCGGATGCTGAGAAGGGTCGACTTTGCCGTGACGTTGGTTGGCGTGAGAGCGGCCGCGGAGGTGGGGATGGTAGCCATCGTTATTTTGGAACGGTTATTGAAGGCTTTATCTCACTGCACTCTTTTAGGTCACTGCAATTCACTGTGCCGCTTTCACTTCGTTCCAAATTTCGGTGTACTTGGCGCGGCGTGGCACATTCTGCCAAAAATAGAGGCGCTTCTGGTAGTTGTCGACGTCGTCGAGATGCAGCGTTTTTACTTTTTTACTTCATCCGCGGTCATGAACTGCGCTGCCTGCGGATTCGCCGGCGTGTACCGTGTCACATCAGTAACTTTTTTCTGCGTCTGCGCCTCGATCATGTACTCGAGAAACTGATAGGCCAGTTCTTTGTTTTCGCTTCCGGCGGTGATCATCAGGTGATCGATCCAGCCGGTCGTATTTTCTTTTGGAATGGTTTCGCCAACGGGAAAGTTGATCTTCTTTAATTCGACGGTATTCAGCGGCCATCCCATGGAGGCGACCACTTCGTGGTTCTGAAAAAGATTGGTCAGATCGCCGCCGGTGGCCCACATTTTGCGGATGTTGGGTTTCAGCTCGAGCAGCTTTTTCTTCACGGCTTCGAGTTGCTCATCACTCAAGTTGTAAAGCTGCGACGGATCGGGCTTGTCGTAACCGAGAACCTGCGCGGCCATGTAGACCGTCGACAAATCGTCCCAGACAGAAATCCTGCCTTTATATTTTGGATCCCACAAAACGTTCCAGCTGTCGGGAGGGTTCGGAAAAACGGTGGTGTCGTAGATGAGCGGGTCGGGTCCCCACATGAAGGGCACGCCATACACCTGGCCGGCCACACGTACCAGAGGAAGGTTGGTGAGCTGCGGGGAAAGCTGGCTGTAGGAAGGAATTTTGGAAAGATCGAGGGGAGCGGCGAGATT
>JBEKDY010000280.1:0-5109 GCA_050014115.1 Candidatus Sulfotelmatobacter sp.
GGGAAATAGATGCCGCGGAAACAGATGCGCGCCAGGAAGATGTTGATGCGGTAGCCGAGCGGCTGGTCGTCGAGCGAGTCGACGGCGTGGGCGAGGGCTTCGGGGCTGTAGGCCTGGGCCCACCCATATTTCACTTCGGCGTGGGCTTCGTCGATCGACATCCGGAGCGGGGTGTGGGCCATGGCGAAGGGGATGAATTCTTTCCAGTGTTTGGGACGGGTGAGGCGGCCGGAAGTTTCGAGGCGCGTGTAGAGCGGGGTCGCGGGCAACGGAGTGAGCAGGCCGAAGATGGGCAATCCCGGAGGCCAAGTGCGGACTTGCGCGAGCGTGCGTTCGGCGACGCCGACGGTGTCGTTATCCATGCCAAAGATGAATGACGTGATGGCGTAGACGTTGCGTTTGGCAAGCCGCTCGAGGACGGTGGCATATTCGCCGGGCTTGTTGAATCCTTTGTTGACGTCTTTGAGGTTGGTGGGGTCGATGGACTCCATGCCGATGAAGACCCACTTGCCGCCGGACGCGGCGATGAGATCGACGAGTTCTTCGTCGCGCAAGAGGTTGGCGCTGATCTGTGCGACCCAGTGGACTTGAGCTTTGGCGGCGATGATGTCGCGGAGCAACGACTTGGTGCGTTTGACGTTGATGGCGAAGTTGTCGTCGATGAAGAAGACGGCCATCTGACCTTTTTCTTTGCGAGCGCGGGCTTTGAGCAACAACAGTTCGTTGACGACGCTCTCGTTGGTGCGGAAGCGGATGGAGTCGCCGAAAAATCCGGTGACGGTGCAGAACTCGCAGCCGTAGGGGCAGCCGCGTCCGGACTCGACGGGGATGATGCGGAATGTTCCCCAACCTTCGCCGACTCTCTTCAGCAGCGGAAACACAGCCTTGGGCAAGAGATTGAACTGGTGCAGGTCGATCTTGTCCCAGGGGATGATGGGATAGTCCTTCAGCGAAGGTTTGCTTTCTTTGCCGGCGTCGTCGACGGGAGCGTAAATTTCTTTGAGCTGGCCGAGGGCGGCGTCGTTCACCATCCGGGGCCAGGTCTGGTCGGCTTCGCCGAGGGCTACGGCGTCGGCGTGGCGAGGTCCACCGTCGCGGCCGAGAGCTTCGTCGGCGAGTTCGGTGACGTGCGGTCCGCCCATGACGACTTTCACTCCGGTGGCGCGAATGGCGTCGGCGATGCGATAGGCTTTAGCAATCATGCGGGTCATGGCGCCGATACCGACGAGATCGATTTTTTCGTCGCGGACATACTGGGCGATCTGGGCTTCGTCCATGGGCTGGGCGTTGCCGTCGATGAGGAGAACTTCGTGGCCGGGAGGGGTGAGGGCCTTGAGCAGAAACATCCAGAGGTGCGGCATGAAGTTGCGAGTCACACCATTGTCAGGGTTATAGAGCAGGATTCTCATGACGGCTCTCCTCCTACCAGGGAAACCCTGGGAGGTTGTGCGTGGTTCACGCCGGGGCCGTCACGAGCAAACGTCCGAATTGGCAGGGTTGGCTGGTGTCCTGCGAAGGGGCTAGATTGGGTTTCCCAGTGTCGGTTGCAGTCTATCCGCCCCATTACGGGAAAAACTGTGCTGTTTTGAACACCTCGGGGATTCGAGAATTGGAACGTTCTTCCCGCTGATCCGCAGTGAGACGCAGATCAAAGGCTTTATTTTGCCGGCAATCTTTGGGAGGCCAGCCAGGCTTCGGCTTCGGGGGCGGCGCGGAAGACACGGATGGCGGTGAAGTAGTCCTGAGCCATGACTTCAAACATGCGGAATACGCCGAAGACGGCGTCGCGTTCGACCACGATGGCGCAGACCCCGAAGCGAACCTTGGATTGCACCTTGCGCACTGCACGGGTGACGGCGTCAAGTTGGCCGCTGTGCGGCAGAGACTCGATGGTGCGGAGGTCGAGCAGGACGTCGAGAAAATTGGGACAGGCCGGGTCGGCAGCCAGTTCCTGGAAGTGCGCCACCACCTCCGCCAGGGTGACGGGGCCGGTACACTGCGTGCGAATCAGGCGTTCGTTGGCGTCAATCTTATACGTCACCATGGCTCGGCCCACTTGCCAGGTCAGGCAGATTCTCTCAAAGATGGGCGGGGTGCGCCAATAGAAAAGATGGGCTTGGGACCAGTTGCCAGCCCTCAGCTGTCAGCTCACGCAAAACCTTTGCCAAGGGACACTGAGAAAAATCGACAGGCCGGGACGCTTGGGGTCCGCGCGGGCGCATTGCCCGCGAGATCAAAAGCTTTTAACCGCTAAGGCCGCGAAGGAAGGCCGCGCAGTGCGCAAAGAAAGGCGCTTCGAGAATGGTGGTTAGGCTTGGGGCTGCAGCTCGAACGCCGGGTAGTTGTTCAGGAGACTGGCGAAGGCTTCGGGTGGGGATCCGGCGGGAACGGGGAAATAGGTCTGCACTTCGCGCTTGAAGGAGTCGAGGTAGGCTTTCAGGATTTCTGGCTTCTCGGCGTCGGAGAGCGGGCGGATGCGGAATCGCAGGCGCGTGCTTCGTCTGCGTAAAGTGATTTCCCCGGCGGCTTCGGCGTTGCGCACCCACTGAGTGCGTCCGCGGGGAGCCACCAGGAAACGCTTGCCGTGTAATTCGAGGAGATCGACGGGAGTGGAGAACAGCTTGCCGCTCTTGCGGCCGCGGACTTCGAGCAAGTAGTTGTGGGCGAATCCCAGACCCAGACCGACCAGCAAACCGAACGCTCGGTTGAATATTTTCTCTACAGTCGTTGGCTCACGAAATACATGCGGACTGGTGGACATCTGGTGATTGTAACGCCGTGCTGGCGGTTGGCTCGGGAGAGAGCGGATGGGCAGTGTTCTAAATTCGTCGACCACAGGGGGCACGGGGGATCACAGAGTGAGGCCAAGGCGGGCTGGGCGCGGGGTTTGGCGCGGAGTTGCGGGGTTGTGCTAACCTGCTGCGACCAACCGGAACTGAATACTTTGAGCAAACACGCGGATGGATGGCGTGTGGCTCTTATTTTTGTCTTTGATCTTTAAATCTTTATCTAAGGTGCGACTACTGTCTTGGCGCGCAACGGTAAGCCAGTTCGCAGTGCGGATCGCGGTGAGGAGGGACGCCGCGGCGCGTCTGCAGGATTTTTGCGGTTTGTGTGGTTGCTGATTCCGATGGGCCTGACGCTCATTTGCCTGACCGCGATGGCGCAGCGCGATCCAGTGCTCAAGCAGATTGATTTACCTCACCGCTATTACTACAGAGAAATGTATTTGCCGCAGCTGACGACGGGGCCGAGCGCCGCGGCGTGGACGCCGGATTCGCGGTCGCTGGTGTATTCCATGGCGGGATCGTTGTGGCGTCAGGAAGTGGATTCGGAACGGGCGCAGGAGTTGACTGCGGGGCCGGGCTATGACTACCAGCCGGATTGCTCGAGCGACGGGCGCTGGGTGGTTTACGTGAAGTATGACAAGGATGCGATGGAGTTGTGGGCGCTGGAGTTGGCGAGCGGGAAGGCGCGGCAGCTTACCACGGGCGGGGCGGTGAATGTGGATCCGCGATTTTCGCCGGATGGGAAGCGGATTGCGTTTGTTTCGACTTCTTATAAAGGACACTTCCACATTTTTGTTGGAGATTTCAATAACGGCGAGTTGACGAACATTCAGCGGCTGACTGGCGAGACGCGGAGCGAATTGCCGCGGTTTTATTACAGCGAATTCGATCATGAGATCAGCCCGGCGTGGTCGCCGGATGGGCGCGAGATTATTTACGTTTCGAATCGCGGTCACATTTACGGGACGGGCGGGTTCTGGCGCATGCAGGTGGAAGCTGGGGCGGCGGCGCGCGAAATTCATTATGAGGAGACGGCGTGGAAGGCGCGGCCGGAGTTTTCGCCGGACGGGAAGCGGATTGTGTATGCGTCGTATCTTGGCGGGCAATGGCATCAGTTGTGGACGATGCCGGCGGCGGGCGGGGATGCGTTTCCACTTTCGTATGGAGATTTTGACAACACAAATCCGCGGTGGTCGCCGGATGGGAGCAGGATTGCGTTTATCTCGAACCGCGGCGGCAACACTTCGCTGTGGACGCAGGAGGCCGTGGGCGGGGCGCAGCGGCAGGTGATCGCCAGGGACAGACATTATCTGGGAGTTATGGGATATCTGAGCATCACGGTGCTGAACTCGAAAGGTGAGACTGTGCCGGCGCGGGTTTCCGTGACTGGAGAAGATGGGCGGGCTTATGCGCCGGATGATGCGTGGATGCATGCGGAAGATAACTTCGTGCGCGCGGAGGGGACATTTGAGTCGCACTACTTTCACACCGACGGGAATGCGGAGGTGACCGTCCCAGCGGGGATGGTGGAGGTGGAAGTGGTGAAGGGGTTTGAGAACGAGGTCGAAAAGCGAGTAGTACCGGCGAGCATGCATACGATGCTGACGGTGCAACTCAGGCCTCTGAGTATTCCCTGGGAAAAAGATGGGCAGTGGCTCAGCGCCGATTTGCACGTGCATATGAATTACGGGGGCGCTTACCGCGACACGCCTGCGAACCTGCTCGCGCAGCAGGAGGCGGAGGATCTTTTTCTGATTGAGAATCTGGTGGTGAATAAGGAGCAGCGGATTCCGGACATTGCGTATTTCCGGGCGAACTCCGGCAACACCCCGGACGCGGCTTCCACTGCGAACGAGGTGCTGATGCACGGGCAGGAGTTTCACACTTCGTATTGGGGACATCTCGGGTTGCTGGGCATGCAGCGGAATTTTCTGCTGCCGGGGTATGCGTCGTATGGCAATACGTCGGCGGCCAGCTTGTTTCCGACGAATGCGGCGGTGGCGGATCTGGCGCACGCGCAGGGAGGGATGGTGGGGTATGTGCATCCATTCGATATCAAGATGGACCCGGTGAACGATGCGACGCTGACGCAGGGGCAGCCGCTGGATGAGGCTTTGGAGCTTCCTGTCGATGTAGCTTTGGGCAAAGTGGATTACATCGAGGCGATGGGATTCAGCGATCACCGGTTCACGGCGGAAGTGTGGTACCGGCTTTTGAATTGCGGATTCCGGCTGCCGACGGGAGCAGGGTCGGACACGATGGCGAACTATGCGTCGCTGCGCGGGCCGGTGGGGCTGACGCGGGTTTATGCGCGGGTTCC
>JBEKDY010000281.1:0-5091 GCA_050014115.1 Candidatus Sulfotelmatobacter sp.
AATCCAGGGAAGTAATTCGGTGTTTTAACAAGGCTGCGACAAACGCTTGATGGTGCGCGTGGTGACGTGCGCGTGGTGACGTGGAAGAGCGGCGCTTTAGCGCCGCGTAAAAGCGTCCCAACCCGCGCGGGCTTTAGCCCCTGAGGTTTTTTCTTTCCTCCGGGTACATTCATAAGATCAGTTTTTTCAGGGAAAGGCCTATTCTGACCACGAACGCAAAACGCGATTACTACGAATTGCTGGGCGTGACCCGCACCTGCACCGAGCAAGAGCTCAAGAGCGCTTACCGCAAACTTGCCTTGCAATTCCATCCCGACCGCAACCCCAACAATCCCGACGCCGAAGAAAAATTCAAGGAAGTGAGCGAAGCCTATGCCATCCTCGCCGACTCGGAAAAGCGCGCCGTGTACGACCGCTACGGCCACTCGGGACTGGGCGGCGCCGCGCAAGGCGGCGGCTTCGATCCTTCCGGGTTCCAGGATATCAGCGAAATCTTCGGCGAGTTCTTCGGTTTCGGCGACGCATTTGGCGGCGGTAGCGGACGGCGCCGCAGCCGCGTGCAGCGCGGAGCCGATCTGCGCGAAGACTTGTCCCTGGAATTTGAAGAAGCGTTTTTCGGCACTGAGACCAAGGTCACCGTGCGCCGCCATGAAGCCTGCGAAGAATGTCGCGGTTCCGGCGCTGCGCCCGGCAAAGGTCCCTCCACCTGCAAGTCGTGCGCCGGGCGCGGGCAGGTGCGCTATCAGCAAGGCTTCTTCAGCATCGCCCGCGCCTGTCCGGCGTGCCAGGGGACGGGCACTGTGATCGCAGATCCTTGCGCGAAGTGCAAAGGCGACGGGCGGATCTTGCGGCAGCGCACCGTCGACGCCAAAGTCCCCGCCGGAGTGGAAGACGGCACGCGCATCCGTTTCTCCGGAGGCGGCGAGGTTGGTCAGTTTGGTGGTCCCGCCGGCGATCTTTACGTCGTGCTGCACGTCAAAGAGCATCCATTTTTCGAACGCGAGGGCAACGACCTGCGCTGCGTGGTCCCAATCTCCGTCACGCAGGCCGCCGTGGGCGCGGAAATTCGTGTGCCCACAATGGAAGGCGAGCACGTACTCAAAATCCCGGACGGCACCCAGCCCGGCGCCTCCTTCCGCGTCAGGAACAAAGGCGTGCCAGTGCTGAACGGACACGGCCGCGGCGATTTGTATGTGCAAGTGCGCGTCCAGATTCCCGCCAAGCTGACCAAGCGCCAGCGCGAGTTGTTGCAGGAGTTGGAATCCACCGCGAAGATCGATAACCAGCCCCTGCTGCGCTCCCTGCTGGGCAAGATGAAAGACATTCTCGGCGGCTGAACTTTAAGCTTGAACTGAAAACGCGCCCTACGGCTCCTTTTTCGCAACGCAAGGACGCATCTGCTTTTCCACCACGCCAAACCGAACCGCCCGAGCCCCGTGGTTTTACTGAGAACCGAGAACTGAGAACTGAGAACCGCCAAATGACCCGCCGCCGCTGGATCGCCGACCAGGTAACAGGCAATCGCGCGGCGCTCACCGGCGAGCACGCCGATCACCTGGTGCGAGTGCTTCGCGCCAGCGTGGGGCAGGAATTCGATGTCTCGGCCAACGGCATCGTCCGCCGCGCGCGCGTAGTTTCGATAGAAGGTTCGCGAGTCGAGTTCGAGCTCGGCGACGAAGTTCCTTTGGCGCCTGCTCCGAAACCCACTTTGCTTCTCGCCGTCTTCAAGTTTGATCGTATGGAATGGGCGATCGAGAAGTGCACGGAACTGGGCGTTGCCCGAATCGTTCCTGTTATCGCACGCCGTACCGATGTACACCTGGCCTCCGCAGCAGAGAAGCGAGTGGAACGTTGGCGCCGCATCGCGCTGCAAGCAGCCGAACAATCGCGACGCCCGACGCCGCCGGAAATCGCCACTCCGATGAAATTGTCAGGTGCTGTGATTTTGCCCGGCAGTTTGCGAGTCGTGCTGTCGGAGTCGGAACACCAACTGCACCTGCGCGACGCAATCGAATCACAACCAACCGACACAGGAGAAGACGCAATTCTCGCAGTCGGCCCCGAAGGCGGATGGACCGCCGGCGAACTGCAGCAGTTCCAGCAAGCCGGATGGATCTCCGCATCGCTCGGCACCACGATCCTGCGTGCCGAAACAGCCGCCATCGCCGCAGTCGCAATCACAATCTCAGCACTGCGTTAGCCGTTCTCGACAGCGCGAAACGGGGCCAGGAAAAACCCCTTGCACCCGGCGAGTAAGGCTGAGAACCGGGAACTGAGAACTGAGAACTGCCCGCAGTGATATCCTGACCCCGCAATGCCCGTCGCGAAGTCTAACTCCCGTTCCCTGCATTTCGCTCCTGACGCGCGTCAGCGCGAGGCGATCGAGCACATCCATGGACCGGTGCTGGTAGTGGCCGGCGCGGGCACTGGCAAAACGTCTGTCCTGGTGCAGCGCATCGCGAACCTGGTCGAGGAGGGAAATGCGCGCCCCGATCAGATTCTCGCCCTTACCTATACCAGGAATGCGGCAAACGAAATGCGCGAGCGCGTCTGCACGCTGATCGGCGAGGGAGTTCGTGCCGCCACGTTTCATGATTGTTGTCTCGATCTGCTCAAACGAGCTGGCCAGGATTTCGGCGTTCTCGATGACATCGACCTGTGGATCTACCTGCGCCGTCGCATCCGTGAGCTGCATCTGCAACATTTTGTTCGCGCCGCCAATGTCAGCCAGTTTCTGAGCGATCTGCTCGGGTTTCTTAGCCGCTGCCACGACGAACTGGTTACTCCCGAAAAATATTCGCAGTATGTCACTAGGCTGGAGCGTGGCGAATTGCCCATCCCTCGCGTGGCCAAGTCGAAAAACCAGTTGTCCGATTCCGAAGTTCTCGGCCGCTGTCGCGAAATCGCCCGCGTGTTTGAGACGGTGGAACGTTGGCTGAAAGAAGACGGCCTCGGAACCTTCAGCCACATGATCACGCGCGCCCACGCCTTGCTGCAAAACGATGCGAGCCTGCTCGCCACGGAACGCGCCAAGGCCCGGTTCATCCTGGTCGACGAATTCCAGGACGCCAACTTCGCCCAGGTAAAAATCCTCGCGGCGCTTGCGGGCACGGATGCAAACCTCTTCGCCGTCGGCGACCCCGATCAAGCCATCTATCGTTTTCGCGGAGCGTCCAGCGCGGCATTTGAATTGTTTCATCGTCATTTCCCGGCAGCTCATCGAATTGTCCTGCAGAAAAATCGGCGCTCCACCACTCCCATCCTTCGCTGCGCCTTCGCTTTGATCGATAAGAATCCGCCTGTCTTTGCCAAACCGAGCGACGCCGCGCCTGCCTACCACCGCCAGCCTTTGCAATCCGCGCGCGAGGAGGAAGCCGCGGAGCAAGGAAAAACTCTGTTGAGTCCTCCAGTTGCGGCCGTCGCCTTTGCGGTCAAAGAAGCCGAGGGCCCCGACGTGGCCAGCGTCATCGCCGAGGTACAAAGAAAACTGCGTTGCAGGTGGAAGGATTTCGCCGTCCTCTATCGCTCTCATGCCCACCGCGACGACGTAATTCGTGAGCTTGCCGAAGCGGAGATCCCCTTTGCCATCGAAAATCTCGATGTCTCCGACGCCCCCGAGGTGCGTGACCTGTTTGCCTGCCTGCGCGCAGTATCGTCCGTCGGAGACGACATCAGTCTTTTTCGCGCCGCTGCCTTGCCGCAATTCAATGTCGATCCCGTTCAGCTGCGCGCCGCCATGCGATCTCTGGCCAGGGATGGAAGAGATGCGCAAAGGAGACAAGATGGAAGCCTCGAACCCGATCGCCGCCCCACTTCTCTGGCCGCAGTGCTCGATCGCGTCCCCGGCGGTTCCGCTGTGCTGGAAGCGATTCGTGCGGCGCGGGACGAGATCAAGCGCGGAGCGCCAAACGGCGCTGAAGTGAGCTCTGGCGTAGCCAACGGCCGCGATGCCTTGGCCATCATCGCGAAGAAGTTCCAGTTCAACTCCGGTTCGCCGATCATTCGGGCAGTGTTCGACTTTGTCGCCGCCTGGCAAGCGAAGCCGATCCATCAGCCCGCCGACCTCAATCACTTCATCGAATACCTGGGATATTTTCGCGAAGCCGGCGGCGTCATCCCGCTGCCCACCGACGAATCAGCCGACGCCGTCCGCTTGATGACCGTGCATCTCGCCAAAGGCCTGGAGTTCCCGCACGTCTTCATCCTACGTGCGAATTCGAACTCTTTCCCGGCTTCGTACCGCGAAACCTTGGTGGAATTTCCCAACCAGCTGCGCGACCCGGACTCCGTCGCCGAGGGGGACGACCGCACTCTCTATGGCCAGGAAGAGCGCCGGCTTTTCTACGTGGCCATGACTCGCGCCCGCGATTCGCTGCATATTTATGCGAAGCAGGGCATCGGCAAAGACAAGACTCCTGCAGGATATGTACGCGAACTTCTGCAGGAGCCAAGCCTCGCTCCCTGGCTGGTTTCGCGGCCGGCTCGCCCTTCGCAGGCCACCATCGAAATTTTCGCCGCCGCCTCGCCCGCGTATCCCACGCCCTCGCGTACCAACGAATGGCTCGATCTTCCCGCCACACCCGGGCTCCACGCGCGGCTCAGTGCGTCTGCCGTCGACACTTACGAACGCTGCCCTCTGCAGTTCAAGCTGGAACGCGACTGGCGCATGCCTCGCGACATTCCCGCCGCCATGCAATACGGCGCTGCCATGCATCGCGTTCTGCGCACGTATTACGACTCCGTTCGGGCCGGACGTCCCAAAAGTGACGACGAACTCCTCGAACTGCTTCGCGAGGATCTTTCGAGCGCCGGAATGCAAGACCGCTACCAGCACGAGTTGTATGAAAAGCAGGGCGTCGAGCAACTGCGGGATTTTCTCGAGGCTTCTCGCGCCACTCCACTCGAAGTTCTTCACACCGAGGAATCATTTGAAATTCGCTTCGGGGAAACGGCCGTAGTCGGGCGCATTGACCGCATCGACCGCACTCCCGACGGCAGCGTGGTGATTCTCGACTACAAAACCGGAAAAGCGCGCACGCAGGAAGACGCCGACGAGAGCCTGCAACTCTCCATCTACGCACTGGCTGCTCA
>JBEKDY010000282.1:0-5805 GCA_050014115.1 Candidatus Sulfotelmatobacter sp.
GATCAAGACAAATACGATCGCAGTCTGCTGCAAAAAGCGATGAATACCTCGGCCCTGCCCGAAGACTGGCGTGAATATTTCGCTCCCCGCTTGCAGCGTCCCGCAACCAAAGTGTAAACGCCGTTTCAAGCCGCTGCTTTTTGCTTGGGACTACGACAACCTGAGTCTGTTTTTCCACAACCCAATGTGACATGTAACCTTGCGTCCACAATCCCAACTGCGCGATCATGGCAGAAGCAGACGTACTGCGGCGAGCGTAATTGTCTCTCCCCTAAGCCGTTTGTTTTCTAGATTTTGACCTCTAAGTTCTTTGACATCTAGATTTTGCGGGGAATTTTCCGCTAACCCGATGATTCCAAAGATTCGGGGGGAGGGGGAGGGGGGTACCCGGAAGCTGACAGCGAGAGCCGCCCCGAAGTCTGACCCCTGGCCACTGACCACCGACCCCTGCCGCCATGAACCCGAACGCCTCCGGTAGAATCGCTCTGGTGTTTCGCGGGAACGTCGCAGCCATGATTCTCGAATTCCTCCATCGCCTCTCCAATCACGGCCAATCGCTCACCCGCGCGGAATCCTGCGATGTAATGGCGGAAGTGCTCGCCGGAAAATGCACGGACGCGCAGATCGCCGCGCTGCTCGTAGCTCTGCGGATGAAGGGAGAAACGGTCGAGGAAATCGTCGGTTTCGCCGAAGCCATCCGCGCCGCAGCCGCGCTCCTACCCATCGAACGCAGGCCGATCGAACGTATCGCGGCCAAGGGCGACGGCGCGTTGGCCGCGCTCGACCTCAGCGGCACCGGCCGCGACGCACTGGCGGAATCGGACTCTTCGTCCGCCGATTTATCGTCCGCCGATTTCTCTGATCACGACTCGTCCCGCGCGGAATCGCCGCTGGTAGATACCAGCGGCACCGGCGGCGATGCCAGCGGAACTTTCAACATTTCCACCGCAACGGCGTTTGTTACGGCTGGAGCAGGTGTTCGCGTGGCCAAGCACGGCAACCGCAGCATCAGCTCGAAGTGCGGATCCGCGGATGTGATGGAAGCTTTGGGAGTGAACATCCAGCTCTCGCCCGAGCGCGCGGCCCAGTGCCTGCGCGAAGTCGGAATCTGTTTCCTGTACGCGCCCAACCTGCATCCCGCAATGAAGCAGGTGCAAGCGATACGCCGCGAACTACGCATGCGCACCATGTTCAACCTGCTCGGCCCGTTGACCAACCCCGCGCGCGCCTCCGGACAGGTGGTCGGAGTCTATGCGCTGGACCTGGTCGAGAAGCTGGCGGAAGCGCTGAGCATGCTCGGCCTGCATCGCGCCTTGGTCGTGCACGGGCTGGATGGTCTCGATGAAGTCACCATCACCGGCCCCACGCGCGTTGCCGAAGCCCGCGACGGCTCGGTGAAGACCTACGAAGTAACGCCGGAAGAATTCGGTATGAAACGCGCAACTCTCGCAGATATCTCCGGCGGCGATGCCGCCGAAAACGCCGCTATCATCCGCGCCGTGCTGGAAAAGAAAAAGTCGCCGCACCGCGACGTTGTTCTTTTGAACTCCGCGGCCGCGCTCGTAGCCGCAGGCCGCGCCGATCACCTGGCGGAAGCGCTGCCGATCGCATCGAAGTCCATCGACTCCGGCGAAGCGGCCAGGAAGTTTGCTGCGCTCGTAGAGTTCACCAGCTCCCGCGGCTGATATCCTGTGGCCGATTTCCCGGCGTCTCGGATGGCGAATTCTATTTTTGTTCGGGTTCGATCTTGAATGTATTGTTCGTCGGATTGCTCTCGGGCACGCTGCCATCATTCACCACAATTTCGAGAGGCGCGCCGGAAGTCTCCACCCGAATCACGCCCTTGCTTTTCGCGCGCACCTCAAGCCGCCTTCCGATTTCGCCCCCGGCAAATCTCACAGTGAGTGGAACCTCCGCTCCGGCGCCGCCAAGATTGTCAATGGTAATGGTGAGCAGGTAGCCGCCATTCGTGGTTTTCCGCGAGAATGCGGATTCCACTTTGAAGTCGGGCAGGCCACGGTCGCGATAGATCCAGTCGTCAAAGAACCATTCCAGGTCGCGCTGCGTTTGTGACTGAATTAAGCGAGGCATGTAGGAAGGTTCTTTATCCTGCTCTGGACGATAAGAGGCGAAGGATTTTTTCAGCGCCTGCTCGCCGAGCATGTCGCGCAGCATCCACCAGACATACATCGCCTTGCTGCGGTAGATCTCTTCGTTGGCCGAGTTCACCAGCGACCGGGTGACCTCGCCATCGGGCTTGGGCGCTGCCGTTTGTTTCTCGGACTCGCTGAACGCGGCGCGATGCAGTCCCATGTAGTCGAGCGCGGTTTGGCGTCCCCGCTGCTGCTCGAGATAAAGAGCCTGCGCAAAGTGAGCGAGACCCTCATCAATCCAGGGACGGGGCGAGTAAAACGAAGCATGAGTTAACTGGTGCGCCGCTACCAGGCCCGCGAGCTTCGCATCCGCGACCGTCAGTGGGGTCAGCAGCAGCGAGCCACTTTCGAACGGCGCGGCGTCAGGGTTGGCCAAGTCGGCGGTTTGCGCCTTTCGTCGCGACGGTCCGAACCACTCGGTGATAAGCGCGGCGGTTTTTTCGGCCGCCTGGGCGTAGGCTTCGGCCGCAACCGCGTGCTCGGGCAGGTTGTAAACCGTGATTGCCGGCCGATCCACGACTCCGTAGTTGGCCACAACGAATGCCGGCACCGACAGGCCAAGTGGCTGATACGAGCATTGCGACCAGGGAAACTTGGGGTTTCCGCCGCGCGTCACCGCGCGCAGTTCCGTCCCGCCGCACAGCGTGATGGGCGGAGTCACATCTTCCGCAACAATTGGCGAATCGAAGTGAATCTCCATCCTGGAGTCGACTTCCCGGGCCTTCCATCGGCCCAACACTTCGGACAGGCCGCCCCCTTCCGACAAATCTGCCACCTCCGTCGCAATCGGATACCACGCAACGTTTCCCGCGCCGCGAACGGCCGTGAAGTTTGCGGCGATCTGGTCCCAGTCAGAACTCCTGGCCGCGGCATCGGGAGTACCAATGCGCGTGAGGCGCGTCGCATCGAGCAGGATTACGCCCTCGTATGCGATCTCCAGTTCGACGGTTGCTTTGGGCGCGACGGGCTGCGGCAGAGTCACGATGGCCTCGGAGAGCGCGCCCGTGTGATCGATATCGGAAGTATAGGTTTGCGTGACGAACTGCACAGCCTGATCGCCGGCGCGAATGGAACGCCAGTCGAGCGTGGACGAAATCTGCAGCACCGCGATTTTCTGCGGCATCGCCGAATCATTTCGAAGCGTGATTCTGCCACGCACACCGAGCCGCTGCTGCTCCGGCTCGATTCGAACGCTCAATTCATAGTTAGTAAAAGTGAAAGCCTCGCGATCGAGCGAAAAGCAACTCGCCACAGAGGCGCAGAGGACACCGAGAAAACAAATGCTCCGGACGCCCCACTTCATTTCGGACCCGGTTTCGCGCGGGGCTTGATATCGGGTTCGGAGCCGGCAGAGGCTTCGCGCGCGCGCCGTTGCCGCACGATTTCATACAGCACGACCGCTGCCGCGACCGAAACATTCAACGATGGAACCTTCCCCAGCATGGGGATCGACACCAGAAAATCGCACTTCCTCTTCACCAGATCGTGCAGTCCTTTGCCCTCGCCGCCCAGCACCAACGCGCAATCCATGTTGTAGTCGAGCGCGTCGTAGGTTTGCTTGCTGCGCTCGTCGAGCCCCACCGTCCAGATATTTCGCTCTTTCAGCTCTTCCACCGCGCGCGAAATATTCGTCACCTTCGCGATCGGCAAATGCTCGCTCGCTCCCGCGGAGGCCTTGGTCACAGTCCCAGTCACTGCGGCGGCTCGGCGTTCAGGGATGACCACTCCGTCCGCCCCGGCAGCGTCGGCCGTGCGAAGGATTGCCCCCAGGTTATGCGGATCTTCCACGCCGTCGAGCACCAGAACCAACGCGTACTGGCCGCGCCTGGCTCCAACCACGTCGTCGAGATCGCTATACTGTTTGGCCGACGTGACCGCGACCACTCCCTGATGCGCCGCCGTACCCGCCATGCGATCAAGTTCGGTTCGCAGCAGAAAGCGCACCGGCACGCTGGCGCGCCGGCAATCTTCGATCAAACGCTGTAGGCGGATATCATGGCGTTCCTTTGCCATGCCAACCCATTCGAAAGCGCGCCCGCGAGCCTTCAGCGCCTCGGTGACCGCATTGATGCCGTAGATGTAGTGCATGGAGTATTAGTGTATCGTGCGGGGGTGTCGGTAAAAGACGTCGCAAGCGACCTCTCTAAGGCTTGGTTCGAAGAGCCGCGACGATGTCGTCGGGCTCAGGCCGCGCGGTATAGTCCTCGTCTGCCGACGCGTAGAGCACGGTTCCATCGTGATCAAGAATGTAGGTCGCCGGAATCGGAAGCTCCCAGCTTTCATCTCCATTCGTGAACGGCAGATTCACAAACGCGCGCCGATAAACTTCTGCCTGGTACTCCGGCACGCGGTAGGTTAGACCGCACAGCCGGGCAACCTGGTTGCCTGCGTCGGAAAGCAACGGAAAACGCAACTTGTGCTGGTCGTGCATGAAGAACGATTGCTTCACGGTTTGTGGTGAGATCGCAAGCAGCGTCGCTCCCGCCTGTTCGATTTCCGGCACAATCAGATTGCTGGCCTCCATCTGACCCACGCAGAACGGGCACCAGCGGCCGCGGATGAAGCAGAGCACGAGCCGCTTTTGCGCGAGCAGCGCAGCGGACGAAACAATCTTCCCATCGTGATCCGGAAGCTCGAACTGCGGAGCCTTCGCGCCGACAGCCAGAATGTTCGCGGCGAGATGTTTTTCTTTTAGTTCGGCAACCGCGCGCGCATGAACGGCCTGCGTCTCCGGCCGAACATACTTCGCAATGAGCTCTTTCCGTTCGGTAAAGATTTCGCGCAGAGGGCGCGTGTCTATCGCTTCCGATTCTTCAAGAGAGCGCCATTTCATAAAAGCAGTCGTCCGTTGCCAGTGGTCAGTTGCCGGAAACTCAAGCTTTCAACTGGCAACTGTTTTCCTACATTCCCGGCATCTTCATCCCTGCTGAACATTTTTTTCATCTGCGCGTACTGGCGGAGAAGGTTGTTTACTTCCTGCACGCTGGTGCCCGATCCGCGGGCGATGCGCTTGCGGCGGCTGCCGTTAATCACTTCGTGATGATTGCGCTCGTGGTTGGTCATCGAGTTGATGATCGCCTCGACGCGGTTGATCTGCTTTTCGTCGACGTTATCGGCGGCTTTCTGCAGTCCGGAAAATGGTCCGATCGAGGGCATCATGCCAATCAGGTTCTTGATGGAGCCCATCTTTTTTACCTGCCGCAGCTGGTCACGAAAGTCTTCTAGAGAAAAGCCATCACCGGTGAGGGCCTTGGTGGCCATCTCCTGGGCTTTCTTTTTATCGATCTGCGATTCGGCGCGCTCGATCAAAGAGAGGATGTCACCCATGCCCAGAATGCGCGATACGATTCGGTCGGGGTGGAACGGCTCGAGCGCATCGTATTTCTCGCCCACGCCAATGAACTTGATGGGCTGGCCGGTAACTTGGCGGATGGAAAGCGCCGCGCCACCGCGGGCGTCGCCGTCCATCTTCGTCAGAATGACGCCTGTGAGTGAGAGCTTTTTGTGGAATTCGTCGGCGGAGTTGACCGCGTCCTGTCCGGTCATGGCGTCGGCGACGAACAAGATTTCTGACGGATTCAGCAGTTTCTTCAGCGACTGCATCTCGTTCATGAGTTCATCGTCGATATGGAGACGGCCGGCGGTGTCGACG
>JBEKDY010000283.1:0-5002 GCA_050014115.1 Candidatus Sulfotelmatobacter sp.
GAGTCCATTACTGCTACTGGCCTCGCGCCCATGGTGAAGATGTCGCGCAGAATTCCGCCGACCCCTGTGGTCGCGCCCTGGAACGGTTCGATGAAGCTGGGGTGGTTGTGCGATTCGATTTTGAAGGCGCAGGCCCAGCCGTCGCCAATGTCGATGATGCCGGCGTTTTCGCCCGGTCCCTGCATCACCAGCTTGCTGCGCGTGGGCAGGCGCTTCAGGTGCACGCGCGACGATTTGTAGGAACAGTGCTCACTCCACATCACGCTGAAGATGCCGAGTTCGGTGAGCGTGGGCTCGCGTTCGCCGAGCAGTTGCTTGATTTTTTCGTATTCGTCAGGCGTGAGCCCGTGCTGCCGGATCATCTCCGGAGTGGGGGCAGAAGTCAGGGCAGTGGGCATGAGGAACTTCTATTGTCGCATTTTGGGGCGCGGGAGGGTAGGAAAACCCAGTTCGCAATCGTCAGAGGCAGCAAAAGCCTTTAACCGCAGAGATCGCAAAGAAAATCCGCAAAGGCCGCAAAGAAGAGCAAAATCACTGGTTTGCTTTGCGTTCTTCGCAAATTTTCTTTGCGATCTCTGCGGTTAAGAGCTTTTGCTTCCACGCAGAGTACGAAGTGCAGGGCCGCAGGCGTCAGACCAGAACTTCGTATTCGCTTTTCACCAGGCCGCTGGGATAGTGCTGCGTGGCGATGTGGCGCAGGCGCAAATCGCGCGGCAGCGTGCCGAACAGAGGAATGCCTTCGCCGATGAGCACGGGCACGCGGGTGATGGTGAGACGCTGAATGAGTCCGGCTCGCAGGAAGCGTTGAATGGTGGTGCCTCCGTCTATGTAAGCGTGCTGAACGCCGCTGGCGGCGAGTTTCGCGACGATCCCGGCGGGTGTTCCGGACATGCGTTCGACGCGGCTGCCGCGCACGGCGGAGAAGTCGATGGGCTTGCTGCTCAGCACCACGACGCGCTTGTCGCCATAGGGCCACTCCGGAAATGCCAGAACTGTTTCAAAAGTCTTGCGGCCAATCACCAGCGCGTCGACGGTGGCGATGAACTCGGTGTAACCGTGGGGCTCGCCGCCGCCTTCGGGAAGAAAATCGAGATCGCCGTTGAGTCGCGCGATGAAGCCGTCGACGCTGGTTCCGATAAAGACGGATGCTTTCATCCTGGAAGATTAGAGTTTGAGTGGAAGTGAAGCAAGTTGAGGGATGGCGCAGGCTGACGAACTTTTTACCACGAAGAGCACGAAGTTGCACAAAGGAATGCCTATCTGTGGGGGGCATGGCGCTACTCTTTCGTTACTCTTTCCGTTTCAACGACTTATCTGCAAGCTATTGAAAACAGGCACGACTCGAATGCGAGCAGCGTTTCGGGTTGCGGGATGTGCTTTGTTTTCATTGTGGAAATCTCTAACTTGCTGAAAACAGGTGGTGGGATTGCGAAGCTTGTTTCCTTCGATGGCGGGCGAGGCTGCGCGTGGGATGGCTCTGGGGCGCACAGAATCGGGCTGTGAGCGCGTTTGAGTGTTCGGGCCGACGCTCAGTGTACCCACGCAGACTGCGGCTCTTAAATCGACTCCTGATGCGAAATCGGCGTAAGTGATTGAAAAGGTCTGTAACTTGTTGCAATTATCTGGAAGCTATTGGAAACATTGGCGGACTTGCCGGGGTCGGTGGCGCTGCCGGCTAAAGGCCGGCCGCTGGCGCGGCCGCGGCGGGCAAGAGTGCCCGCCCTACACTGTTTCTTCCGGTAAGATTCTGGGGCGATGAAATCTCTCATTGTGGGGACGGCGGGGCATATTGATCACGGGAAGACGGCGCTGGTGAAGGCGCTGACCGGGATTGATGCGGACCGGCTGGAAGAAGAGAAGCGGCGGGGAATCACGATTGATCTGGGCTTTGCGCATATGGATCTGGCGGCGGAAAACGATGCTGCGAAAACAGGCGAGACGCTGCGGATTGGGTTTGTCGATGTGCCAGGGCACGAGCGGTTTGTGCGCAACATGCTGGCGGGGGTGGGCGGGATTGACCTGGTGCTGCTGGTGATTGCGGCGGATGAGGGGATCAAGCCGCAGACGCGGGAACACTTCGACATTTTGCAACTGCTGGGGGTGCGGCGCGGGATCACGGTGTTGACGAAAGCGGACGCTGTGGATGCGGAGACGCTGGAGGTGGTGCGTCTGGAGGTGCAGGAATTTTTGCGCGGGACATTCTTGGATAGCGCAAAAGCTGACAACTCAGACTCCATCGTGGCTGTGAGTTCGCTGACGGGCGCGGGGCTGGAGGACCTGAGGCGGGCTCTGGTGGCGGCTGCGGGCGAGGTTGCGGCGCGGGACTCCGGGGCGCTGGTGCGGTTGCCCATTGATCGCGTGTTTACGATGAAGGGATTTGGAACGGTGGTTACGGGGACGCTGGTGGCGGGGACGATTCGTCCAGAGGATGAGCTGGAAGTTTTTCCGACGGGGCGGAGGGTGCGGGCGCGTGGGGTGCAGGTGCACGGGCAAGGTGCGGATGCTGCGGTGGCGGGGCAGCGTACGGCGCTGAATTTAGCGGGGGCGAGTACGGAGGATTTGGCGCGGGGAATGACGCTGGCGCCTCCGGAGACTTTGAGAACGACGCGGGTGGTGGATGTGAAGATGCGATTGCTGGCGTCGGCTCCGCGGGCGTTGAAGGATGGGGCGCGGGTGCATTTTCATTCGTACACGATGGAGACGGTGGGGGAAGTACGGCTGTATGGATTTGGAGAGGAAATCCCGTCGGTTCATGACTCCAGAGTCAAAATCCCCACTTCTCGCGCCAAGAACGCGCGAGAAATGGGGCACCCGGAACTTTTTCCGGGACGGGAGACGTTTGCGCAGATTCGGCTGGCGGAGGCGGCGCTATTGCTGCCGGGGGATCGGTTTATTTTGCGGCAGTTTTCGCCGGTGGTGACGATTGGCGGGGGAGTGGTGCTGGATGCGGCTCCGATGCTTAGCCCCAAGGAAGTGAGGAAGATCGGGAGAATGGCGGGTGGGCCGGTTCCGGCGTTTTCGCAGGCGATGGAGGGTTTGGAGTGGCTCGATCGGCACTGGGCGATTCTGGCGCTGAGGGCAAGCCGGCGCGGCCAGCGCGGGCTGTCGCTGGCGGAGGCGGTGGCGGAAACCGGATGGCGGCGCGATGAAATTACTAAACTCGCCGAAGTGCTCATCGAGCAGAAACTGGCGGTGCGGTTGCAAGACCGCTTGTTTGCCGCATACGAATTCGAACTCGCCCAGGCGAGCTTGCTGGATGCGGTTTCCAGGTTTCACAAAGCGAATCCGCTGAGCGCGGGTATGTCGAAGGGCGAGATGCAGGACGAGCTGCTGCGGGCGCTGGAGATGGCTCCGGAGCTGTTTGCGGCGGCGGTGGAAAATTTGGCGAAGGCGAAGAAACTTGAACTGGTGAATGAACTGGTGCGGTTGCCGGGGCACGGCGTGGTGATGAAAGATGAGGAAGCGGAATCGAAAAAAATAATTGAGACGGCGTTTGCGACAGCGGGGCTGAAGGTTCCGGCGCTTCAGGAGGTGATTGCGGGACTGAAGATCGATAAGGCGCGGGCGCAGAAGATTGTGACTTTGTTGTTGCGGGATCGCGTGCTGGTGAAAATTTCCGATGAGCTGGTGTTTTATCGCGGCGCGCTCGAGCAGTTGCGGCGGGATCTGGCGGCTTATAAGACGAAGTCGGCGAAGATTGATGTGGGGAAGTTTAAGGAGTTGACGGGAGTGACCCGGAAGTATGCGATCCCGCTGCTGGAGTATCTGGATCGGGAACGGGTTACGCGGAGGGTTGGGGACGTGAGGGAAATACTTTGACAACTTCTTGCCGCGGATTTGCACGGATCAACGCGGATCAAGCGAAGCTTTGGTTCAATCCGTGGAAATCCGGCAGCGGTGGCGCAGGCGGACAGCGGATTTCTTACGGGCTGACCCGTTCGGAAGGAAATGCTTGAGTGTTGGTAGTACCGCTGGGGATTTGCTTGCTGCCGGTAAAGACGCCGAGCTGCGCTCGGGACAGCCGAGGGCGGCTGTCTCCACATTTGTTGTGCCTGGGCTCCGTGTGATTCGGGGCCGCGATTTTCTAGATTTTTTCTTCGGGGAATTCTAAGTCCAGGCCGAGCGGGTCGGTGAAGCGGTTCGTGAGATTGGCGAGGCCGGTGAGCAGGTGTACGTCTACGATTTCGGGGTCGGAGAATTCTTTTTTCAGAGGGGCGAAGTCGGAGTCGGTGATGTCGTGGGGCGTGCGGGTTAGTTTCTCGGCGTAGACCAGCGCGGCTTTTTCCTTTGCGGTGTAGCGCGAGTAGTCTCCGGCGCGGAGCGCGGCCCAGTCTTCGGCGGTGAGGCCTACGCGTTTTGAACTGGCTACGTGATGTTGGGTGCAGTAATGGCAGCCGTTGATCAGCGAGACGCGGAGGTAGATGAGTTCGTAGAGCTTGCGGTCGAGGGAACGTCCGACGCTGGCATAGAAGGGGAGAAAGTTCTTGAGCATTTCCGGACGGTGGGCCAGGGCTTTCTGGGCATTGCCGGGTTTGCCGCGGAGAGCTTTTTCGTAGATCTCGTTGACTTCGGGAGACGCTGATTCGGGGGCAATCAGAGCGATTCGGGCCATGGGATCCTCCAGAATAAGGAGCGGGGCTTGCTTGTTTCGGGCTTGCTTCGCATCCATCATCGCAGATTGACTGACTTTGTGCAGGACGGCGAGCACTCAAGAAAGGGCAGCGGCTGGCCGATAGAGCGATAAGAGGTCCCGGCGGTGAGAACGTGGAGGCTGGTCATGCGGAAGCGGCTTTTTATTATTCCGTTGCTCTCCGTTCGGTCGCTGATGATTCGGTCACTCATGGTTCGATCACTCATGGTTCGATCACTCATGGTTCTGTCACTCCTGGTTCTGTCACTGCTGGCGGCGGTTCGAACCAACGCTCAGACGGTGGAGCAGACTGCTCCCGAGGAAGCCAGGATTCTGACGCTGGAAAATGCGTGGAACCAGGCGGTGCAACAG
>JBEKDY010000284.1:0-4951 GCA_050014115.1 Candidatus Sulfotelmatobacter sp.
CCAGCCCAAAGGGAGTCTTGAAGATGTCCGCGTCCAACCAAGGTCAAATCGCTTTTGAGAATGGCTCGGAGTTGCCGGCCGAAGCGGCTCGAACCCGCACGACCGGAATCCTGCCTTCGCAGGAAATCACCAACCTGATCGCCCGCGGAAACATCAGCGCCCGGCCGGCCATCAATCCCGAGCACGTGCAGCCCGCGAGTCTCGACTTGCGATTGGGCGATATGGCCCATCGCGTGCGCGCGGGTTTTCTGCCCGGACCCAATAGCACCGTCGAAGCCAAAATCAAAGAATTGCGCATGACGCGAGTCGACCTGACCGGCTCCGCCGTCTTCGAAAAAGATTGCGTCTACATCGTCCCGCTGGTCGAGGAACTGAACCTGCCGGAAAATATCTCCGGCAAAGCGAACCCAAAGAGCACCACCGGACGTCTCGATATTTTCACGCGCCTCATCACGGACTACGGCACGGAATTTGACCATGTGCCGCCGGGATACAAAGGCAAACTCTACGCCGAGGTTGTCTCACGCACGTTTACGGTCGCCATTCGCGCGGGCATGCGGCTGAGCCAGTTGCGTTTTGTGCAAGGCAATCCCGTCTCCGGCGACAAAACAATTCGCGATTTGAATCAAGACGTCCCCCTGGTCTACATGGAGGATGAAGATAGCCCCGGCAAAGCAAAAGTCGAGCGCGGCTTGCGAATTACCGTGAATCTGGAAGCCGCCGAACCGGGCGAGATCATTGCCTACCGGGCCAAGCGCTACGCTCCGGCGATCGAACTAGACCGCGTCGACTATTATCCGACCGAGGAGTTCTGGGAAGTTCGTCATCAGAATCCAAGCAAGAATCTGATTCTCGAGCCCGGGGATTTCTATATCTTGGCGTCGCGGGAGCGTGTGCGCGTTCCTCCGGAGTTCGCGGCAGAAATGGTTCCTTTCGATCCCGCCGATGGCGAATTTCGAATCCACTACGCGGGATTTTTCGATCCCGGTTTTGGATACGGATCCAGCGACATCAAGGGAACGCGCGCGGTCCTCGAGGTGCGAGCCCACGAAGTTCCCTTCCTGATTGAGCACGGCCAGTTTGTGGGCCGGCTGAACTATATGCCGCTGTTGAGCCGCCCGAGCAAGATCTACGGCACGAACATAGGTTCGTCCTATCAGCACCAAGCGCTCACCCTGAGCAAGCAGTTTCGCCGCGGGTAGCCCGGTTCTCCCTGTTCCCTGTTCCCTGGCCCCTGCCCGCTTGCCAATCTCCCGCTCCGCATTGCACACTTGAGCATGAGAGTGATGGCGCAATTTCTGGCTGCGGCAACCGACGCCGCTCACTTCCCCGAGCCCAGCCTGCCGGAGATCGCCTTTCTGGGGCGTTCGAATGTCGGCAAGTCCAGCGTGATCAACTCTCTCGTAGGCAGCAAGCTGGCCCGGACGAGTTCGACTCCCGGCCGCACCCGCAGCATCAATTTTTTCGGAATCCGCTGGGCGGGAAAGCCGCAGCCCGAACTGATTTTCACGGACCTGCCCGGATACGGCTACGCGAAACTTTCGCGCGAAATTTCCGCGGAGTGGCCCAAATTCATTGAGCCTTATCTCAACGACCGTCCCACGCTGGCACTGTGTCTGGCGCTCGTCGATGCGAACGTGCCGCCGCAACCCGCCGATCGGCAGCTGATGGATTTTCTCACCGCCTCCGGACGCGACTTTCTTCTCGTCGCCACCAAGAGCGACCGGCTTTCAAACAATCAACTGCACGGCGCGCTGAAAACCTTAGCCAAGGAATATCCCACGGCCCACATCGTGCCTTACTCGGCCAAGACCGGAGCCGGCCGCGAAGAGTTGTGGAAACGAATCAAGCAAGCGTCAGAGCAACCGGGGAACGCCGACTCATTACCTTCCGATTAGAAGATCTTCATCCCGATCGGCGGAACCCCGCTAAATCTTCCTCGAAAATATCCGATAAGCAAAAAGAGAGCTCGGAATGGAGCGGCCAGCCTGATACACAAGGCTGCTTTTGCGGAACGGATACGAAGCCGCTTTCTGTCTCTGAATGTTATGGCGCAAGAAACCGATGAAGGTTTGGCGTATTTGCAGGCTCTGAAAGGGTCTGCGCCAGCCCCAACTGCCCGGGCGGTTCCGTCGAGCGAGCCGAAATCCGTGGAGGCCTCTGCACGTGCGCCCGCTCAAGATTCGGCCGCCCCACAGACCTTCGCGCGGGAGAAGCGCAGCACTCCGCGCTACGCCGGCGAAGTGAGCACCGCAAATGCCCCGCCGCACGAAACCGACGAAGGTTTGGCGTATTTGCAGGCTCTGAAGCAGTCCGCGCCAACCGCCGCTGCCGGCGCTCCGGCACACGCACCGAATTCAGGAGAAGCTCCCTGGCGTGCCCAGGTTCACAATTCTGCCGGCCCGCAAACGTTCGTTCTGGAAAAGCGCCGCAGCCCGCGCTACAAATGCGAAGGCAGCGTCGAAATCTGCCAGGAAGGTTTTGAATTGCGAACCTGGGCCACCTGCACCGATGTCAGCATGCACGGCTGCTACGTCGAAGCAACCAACACCTACCCGGTCGGAACCAACGTGGACGTAAAGTTGCAGGCCAACGAATTCCACGTGGAGAGCGCGGGATGCGTCCGAGTGGCTTACCCAGGTCTCGGGATGGGAATTGCCTTCGCCGAGATGTCCGAAGAGAATCGCACCCGCTTGAGGGCATTGCTGCGCACTATCTCGCGGCCCTCGGTGATTCTGGGTCCCGGGATCTCGCCATCTGCTCCGTGGGGCGGCGCACTGATGTCGATCTCGCTCCCCACTGACGCAACCGCAGCCCTCCGCGCGCTCGCAGAATTCTTCGAAAGCCGCCAGTTACTCATGAGAGATGAATTCTTGCGCATCCTGCGCAAGAGCCAAGGCGACGCGAAGCCATTGGCTCAAGGGCAACGGCAGCTCTAGGTCTCAGGCTTCGGTCCACGTTGAGCGAATCCCAGGGTCAGCATAGCTTCATCTGGAATAAAGACCCTAACTCCACCGCCCCACAAAATTCACTCCGTTGGCTATGATGGAAGCATATGGCTCTCTATCTGATCACAGGCATCGGCGGCTTTATTGGATCTTCGCTCGCTCGGGCGTTGCTGGCAAAGAACGAACAGGTTCGCGGCGTCGACAATTTTGCCACGGGAAAACACGAAAACCTGAAGGAGATTCTCCCTCGCATCGACTTTCGCGAAGCCGATATTCTCGATCTCGACGCGATGCACAAAGCTTGCGCCGGCGTCGACTATGTTCTGCATCAGGCCGCGATTCCCTCGGTTCCAAAGTCGGTGCTCGATCCCGTAGGCAGCAATCGCGCCAATGTAGACGGCACGGTCAATGTGCTGGTGGCGGCGCGCGATGCCAAAGTGAAGCGCGTGGTCTACGCGGCCTCATCGTCGGCTTATGGCGACACGCCCACTTTACCCAAACACGAAGCGATGACGCCGGATCCGATTTCTCCCTACGCAGTCGCCAAGCTGGCCAGCGAGCGTTACATGATTTCGTTCTTCCGCTGCTACGGGTTGGAGACGGTTTCGTTGCGTTACTTCAATATTTTCGGACCTCATCAGGACCCATCGTCGCAGTATTCCGGCGTGCTGGCCAAGTTCATCACCCAAATGCTCCGCGGAGAGCAGCCGACGATTTTCGGCGACGGCGAACAAAGCCGCGACTTCACCTATATCGACAACGCAGTCGAAGCCAATCTGCTCGCCTGCCACGCCGCTTCCCAAGCCGCAGGAAAAGTGTTCAACGTCGCCACGGGACGCCGCGTCACGCTGAACGAAACCTTCCAACTCCTGCGCGGCATGACTTCCTACAAAGGACAGCCCAACTACGGCCCCGAACGCGGCGGCGACATCAAGCACTCGCTAGCCGACATTTCACAAGCAGAAAAATACCTCGGCTACAGGCCGAAAGTGGATTTCGAAGCGGGATTGCGGAAGACCGTGGAGTGGTATCGTGGGAAGTGACATGGCGATTTCTCGTCATCGGCCGGGCTTCATTTCGCTCGACGAGTCACGATTGGCCCCCGGCACGCCGAATCAAGGCGGTAGACGGAAAGAGTGTTTTGCACTTTGATCGCCACGAACTCACCTGAAGGCGAAATCGCTGCAGACCTCCTCCGAGTAAGTGACATTGGAAAGATGCGACGCCAGTCAAAGCACGATTTCCGAGTCGCTGTATCGACCACCTGAACTACTTCACGGTTGACTTCCTCCGGATAGATCATTCCGAACGTCCAAACCGCGCGGATATTATCTAGCAGGCGTTCACGTCTAGACACATCCCTGTCGTTGAAATCGAGTAGTACTCGCGTTCCATCGGCTGCCGACGCACGAGCGCCAGTTTCGTGCTTCGGCGCTTGCGCGACGTGCTCTAGAATGCCGTTCTGCCAGCGAAAAACCGAAGAGGGAGAAGTCGCGTCACGATGACCGGTTGGGCAAGCAATGACTTCGATAGTTGTGTCCGACGAAAATGCGACCGTGGTGAAGGTAAGGTCTCTCTGATTGGGCAGCAGTTCGCTAGTGTCGAGAGTCGCGATTGGTTGAGGCAGAGGATGGTCTGATGCAAGAGCAAGCTGAGCGCAGCTAAGCAGAACAACCGACCCAAGAATCCGAAGAATGCTGCGCTCATACCGCATACGTATAGCCTAAAGCGGCCTTTGCTGTGAATGCTGTGTGATTGTGACACTTGCTGAAGTGTCCCATGTCGCCCTCATAACTGTTGTAGCCAGGCGCGATTAGGCTCACAACCGGTCAACGATCGGCCTCCCGCTCGGCCATCGCGAGTTTTCCGAAGCCCTCCCCATCATTACGTTAGTTATCTACGGCAGAGTACCCGCGAGGGCTAGATTTAATTCATGACTCTTTCCTCGATGGTGGTTTCTCGCGATTGGCAGGAAGTCAGCGTTCTCGAGTGCATTCTCGGCG
>JBEKDY010000285.1:0-5763 GCA_050014115.1 Candidatus Sulfotelmatobacter sp.
AAAGGCATGGCGCGCAGGCGAGTGAGCGCGGGCAGCAGTTTGTCGATGGCGGAATCTCCCAGCTCGGGATAAGCGGAATGGGCCATGCGTCCGGATGCGGTTACTTCTACGCGGAGTGTGCCCTTCGAGGCCAGCGCGATGCGGTTTTCGGTGGGCTCGCCGTTCACCAGAAATCTGCGGGCTTTCTGAGCAGCGGCCGGTTGAGCGGACGAGAAGTGGGTTGCGGCATATTCATTGGCGGTTTGCGCGCCCAGGCTGTCGCGTTCTTCGCCCGCCACAAACAGCAGGCCGACGTACACTTGTTCCCGGCGCAGGCGCTCGGCGGCGGCGATCTGCGCGGCGATGATGCCCTTGGCGTCGCACGATCCGCGGCCGTAGATGCGCGAGGCATCTTCGGAAGATGGAATGTAGGGCGGAACGGTGTCCATGTGGGTTGAGAAGACGACGTTTGGGAAGTCGGTTTCGGGCTGGGGGCTTCCGGCTTGTGGCACCCATTCCGGTGGCGTGGCGCAGACGTTGAAGCGGCCCGCCTCGACCGGCATTCTTTTGGCTTGATATCCCAGGCGGGAAAGTTCTCCCCAGAGATAGTTTCCGACAGCGGCTTCGTTGCCGGTAATCGACTCGATATCGATCAGCTGGCGCGTGAGCGTGATGGCATCCATGGGGGAGAGAATAGCAGAGGGTGGCGGAAGTGAATGCAGAAGTCAGAATACAGAAGTGAAAGTCAGGAGCACGAAGCGAGAGGCTTCCGGATGCTTTTACTTCTTCATTCTGATTTTTGACTTCTGACTTCTGACTTCTGACTTCACTGTCCCTCCGTGTAATCTGACTTGGTGATTCCTTCGACATCAACGATTCGTTCGCTGTTTCTCGACGGGCCGGTGGGCCGGCTGGAGGGGTTGCTCAACGGAGGTGCGGAGAACGCTACGCATGCGGCGCTAGTTTGCCATCCGCATCCGTTGTTTGGCGGGACGCTGCACAATAAAGTTGTCTTCCACACGATGAAGGCGCTGAACAGTTTCGGTTTTCCGGTGTTGCGCTTCAATTTTCGCGGGACGGGGATGAGCCAGGGTGAACACGATCACGGCAACGGAGAAGTTGAGGATGTCCGGGCGGCGCTCGACTGGCTTGATGCCGAGTTTCATCTGCCGCTGGTGTTTGCCGGATTTTCTTTCGGCGCGGCGGTCGGGTTGAGGGCGGCGTATGCGGATCCCCGGGTCGCGGCGCTGATTGCGGTGGGAACGCCTGTCGGTCCTGTAGCTGCCGGTGAGGAAGAGCCGCGGGTCTACACTTTTGATTTCTTAAAGGATTGCACCAAGCCGAAATTGTTTGTCAGCGGGGCGCGCGACCAGTTTGCTCCGCGGGGAAAGCTGGAGGCGCTGGTCGCGTCGCTGCCGGAGCCGAAGCAGTTGGTTGTGATTGAAGGTGGAGATCATTTTTTCGAAGGGCGGCTGCGCGAGTTGCGGGAGGCGATTGAGGGATGGGTGAAGCTGGCCGTCAGGTAATCCGCTGTCGGCTATCAGCCCTCAGCTATCAGCTATCAGCTGTCAGCTCTCAGCTAAGATCCAAAGTCCGTATCCTTCATTGCGCAAAGAGCTCTTGCTCGATTACAGGCAGCCTGGGATTTCCCGACTGCTGATGTCAGACAGCTGAAAGCTGAAAGCTCGTTAGATTCCTTTCCATGTCTTCAGGCACTGGTGGTGATTCGGAGTTTCGGCAAATGCGCGAGACTGCGCGCGGGATATTTCTCTCCGCGCTGGCCGAGGCTTCGATTGGCAAAGCATTTGCGCGGCAGGTCCACTCGGAGCGCGGAGTTCTGCGCGTCTGCGAAGATCTTTACCATCTGTCCGCGTATGCGCGCGTGTTCGTAGTGTCGCTGGGCAAGGCGGGGCACACGATGGTGGAAGCGCTGGCCGAGCAAGTGGGCGTGTTTTCGCTGGAAGGCATTGTGGCCACGTCCGTGGAACCTGCGGCGCAAATTCGCGGGTTCCGGTATTTTCGCGGCGGACATCCCACACCCAATGCCGAGTCGATTCGCGCCGCGAGTACGATGCTGAGGGACTTGCAGGCGCAGGCGTCGTCGTCGCTGGTGATTTTTCTGATCAGCGGAGGAGGGTCGTCGATTGTGGAGAAGCCCATCGATGACGAGATCACGCTCGACGATCTCATCGCCACCTATCGCGCGCTGGTACATTCGAGCGCGCCCATCGCTGAGATCAACGCCATCCGAAAACATCTCTCCGCGGTGAAAGGTGGACGGCTGGCGCAGGCGGCGTATCCCGCGCAACAGATTTCGTTGCTGGTCTCCGATGTGCCTGACAGCACGCCGGATGCGCTGGCCTCCGGGCCGACCATGCCCGATTCCACGTCCGCGGAAGATTGTTACCGGATTGCGGCCGAGCATGGCCTGCTGCAGGCGTTTCCCGCAGCGACTCGCGAGTTGTTCGAGCGGCGCGCGCTCGAGGAAACACCAAAGTCGGACGATCCGGCGTTTTGCTACTCGCGCTGGTGGCCGCTGCTCTCGAATCAAGCGGTGGTAGAGCAGGCAAGCATTGCCGCGAAGCAGGCGGCCTTTGTGGTGCATGTGGATAATTCCTGCGACGACTGGGACTACGCGCGCGCGGCGGAATATCTGGTAAAGCGGGTGCGTGAGCTTAGAACGGAGTCGGAGCGGGTCTGCCTGATCTCGGGCGGGGAAGTGACAGTGAAGGTCGCGAATGGCGGCGTCGGCGGCCGCAACCAGCAATTCGCGCTGGCCTGCGCGGAAAAGATTGCGGGAGAGAAAATCACGGTGCTAAGCGCGGGGACCGACGGCATTGACGGCGACAGTCCTGCGGCGGGCGCAGTGGCGGACGGTTCGACGATTTCTCGGGCACAGGCACGCGGGATCGACACGCGAGCGGCGCTTGAAAAGTTTGACGCGTATCCTTTTTTCAGCGCGCTCGGCGATGCGATCGAGACGGGGCCGACCGGAAACAATCTGCGCGATCTGAGAATACTGCTGGCTTATTGATAGCGGACCCGACTCTGTTTGCAGACTGGCTTCGTCTAGCTTACCCTAGCGGCCTATGCCGCTTAACAAACTTCGCTTGCACATCGCTCTGGGTCTGATCGTGGCTTGCACCTTGGCTTGCACCACGATTGCACGGGCACAGTCTTCGTTCACGCTGGAGCAGGTGATGAGTTCGCCTTTCCCCAGCGAGCTTACGGCATCTGCGCACGGCGGCCGTGTGGCGTGGGTGTTCGACGCAAAAGGTGTTCGCAACGTGTGGGTGGCTGACGGCCCGGATTTTGTTCACACTGCGCGGCAACTTAGTCATTACACCGCGGACGACGGCCAGCCCATCGCCAGCCTGCGCCTCACGCCTGACGGCAGGACCGTGCTTTATGCGCTGGGCAGCGAATTGAACGACGCGCAGGACAGCGCCAACCCTGAGAGCTGGACGAAAGGCGCCAAACAGCAGGTGTTTGCGCTCGATGTGGATTCGAAAGAATCCGCGCCGCGGCTGTTGGGCGACATGGGTTGCCCGGACGAAGACTGCGAAGACATTCAGGTTTCTCCCGACGGCGCGCGGGCGGTGTGGGCGGCGAAGAAGAAGTTGTGGATTGCGAGTGTCGACGGCAAGCAGCAGGCCAAGGAACTGGCAACGGTGCGCGGAGCGGCGGGGAAACCGAAATGGTCGCCCGACGGAAAACATATCGCCTTCGTCAGCGGGCGGGAAGGTCATAGCCTGGTTGCGATTTATGACTTCGATGGCGGGAGCATCCGCTACATGGCGCCGAGCGTGGACAAGGATTCGATGCCGCGCTGGTCGTCTGACAGCAAGTGGATTGTCTTCGTGCGCGTCGCTGGAGATGAGGCGAAGCTGCCGCTGATTCCGGTACGCCCGCAGCCGTGGTCGTTGTGGGTCGCCGATGCCGTCACGGGCGCGGGTCGGCTATTGTGGCGCAGCGGAGAAAAGATCGAAGATTCGCTGCCGCGCCACAGCGAGGATGGCTCGCTCAACGTTGCTGCCGATGGCCGCGTAGTGTTTGCTTCGGAGCAGGATGGACGCAATCACTTGTATTCAATCGCCGCCTCGGGCGGCGCGGCGACCTTGCTCACGCCCGGCGATTTTGACGTGGAAGACGTCACGCTCAGCGCGGACAAAGCGTGGGTGATTTATTCGTCCAATCAGGATGACGTGGATCGGCGGCACTTGTGGCGCGTGGCGGTAGCCGGTGGTACGCCGCAGGCACTGACCGGGGGCGAGACCATGGAGTGGACGCCGGTGCAGACCGGCGACGGGAAGAGCATTGTTTGCCTGGGATCCACGGCGACTTCGCCTGCCATGCCGTATGAAGTTACCGCGAAGGGCCGCGAAATGATCGCGAAGCAGGCGCTGCCGAGTGACTTTCCTTCCGCTTTGCTGGTGACGCCAAAGCAGGTGATTTTCCAGAGCGAAGACGGGGTCACGCTGCACGGCCAGCTTTTTCTTCCGCGGGTTCCACAACGCGATGCGAAGGGTAAAGTTCCCGGGCTGGTGTTTGTGCACGGCGGGCCAAGCCGCCAGATGATGCTGGGCTTCCACTACATGGATTACTACCACAACGCGTACGCGGAGAATCAGTACCTGGCCAGCCGCGGATACGCCGTGCTGTCGGTGAATTACCGCCTCGGCGTGATGTACGGACGGGCATTTCGCGAAGCGCCCGACAGCGTATGGCGCGGGGCCGCGGAGTACAAAGATGTGGTGGCGGCGGGGCGGTATCTGCAATCGCTTCCGGAAGTGGACGCGGAGAAGATCGGGTTGTGGGGTGGTTCCTACGGCGGCTTCCTGACCGCGATGGGCCTGGCGCGTAATTCAGATCTGTTCAAGGCGGGAGTGGATTTTCATGGCGTGCATGACTGGAGCGTTTTTCTCACAGAGCGGCCGTATTTCGGCAATCTGGCACTGCGGAAACTGGCATGGGATTCCTCGCCTGATGCCTACGTGAGCACATGGAAGTCGCCGGTGCTGTTAATCCATGGCGACGATGACCGCAACGTTCCGTTCAGCCAAACGGTGGATCTGGTGCAACGCTTACGGGCGCAGCATGTTCCTTTCGAACAGATGATCATCCCCGATGAGATTCACGGCTTCCTGATGTGGGGAAGTTGGATGCGGGCGTACGCTGCGACTGCCGAGTATTTTGACCGGACGCTGAAACGTGGGGAGAAGATCGGGGCTGAGGACTGGGATTCAAGGTAGAGATTGCGAATGCAACGGCCGGGCTGTGCCGTCGGGCCGTGCCCCATCGACTTCGCTCAGGGCAGCTCCGCAGGGACAGCCAAGGCGGCTGCCCCTGCGTGGGCGGTGGCCATCGGCAGATGAGCTACGCGCTTTTCGGCATCTTGGCCATGGCTTCTTCCATGCCGCGCTTCATCTCTTCCGTGGACAAATCCGCAGTGTGCGTGGCGATGGACCATTTATGGCCGAAGGGATCTCTCAGCTTGCCGTAGCGGTCGCCCCAGAACATGTCGGAGACGGGCATCTCGACGATCGCACCGGCTTTCACTGCGCGGTCGAAGGCGGAGTCCACATCCTCCAAGTAGATATGGAGGCCGCTTCCCGAGCCGCCGACAGTTTGGGGCGAAACCGAGCCGGATTGGGGAAATTCATCGCCCAGCATAATGATGGAATCGCCAATGACCAACTCGGCGTGCATGACTTTGCCGTCTGGACCCTTCATGACGCCGCCTTTAATTTTGGCTCCGAGGGCCTGCTGATAGAACTCAACGGC
>JBEKDY010000286.1:0-4909 GCA_050014115.1 Candidatus Sulfotelmatobacter sp.
GCCGCCGAAACATATTTCTCCGCCTTGTCGAGATCGCCTTCCGCAAAGTGCACCCAGCCCAGCGTGTCCCAATAAGCAATCAGAGAAGACACCAGCGGCAACTCCTGCTGCGTAACCCGATCCAGCGAAATATTGCGCAACGCCGCCGCCGTCGCCGAAACCGCCGATTCCGCATACTGCTGCGCGCGATCCAGATGAGACTTCTTCAGCGAAAGCTGATACGCGATGTTGTTCCACACCAGCGGCGTCGCCGCCAGTTCCACGGCGTGGTCGAATGCCGCCAGAGCTTTATCATCCTGCCCAAGATTCAAATACGCATCGCCCAAACTTACCTGCAACTCGGCGCTTCCCGGGTCGCTGTCCGGAATTAGCGACGCAGCCTTCTCCAGTTCCGGAACGGCTAAGTCATACTTGTGCCACTCGGAATACATGGCGCCGAGATTGGAATGCGCAAACTTGTCCAGCGGATTAATTTCCAGCTGCTTGTGAAACGCCGTGACCGCATCTTCATATTTGCGATCCTGCCAATAGACCCGCCCCAAATTGTTGTAGGCGTATTCGTCGTAAGGATTAATCTCAATCTGCTTCTGCAGCGCCGCGATCGCAGCGTCATCCTGCCGCAAGCCCATGTAAGACATGCCGAGCAGATTCCACGCAAGCTTGTTCTTGGGTTCGATCTCGGTGGCGCGCTTCAATACTTCAATCGCCATCGCGAGGTCGCCGCTGTTCATCGCGGCGCGGCCACTCTCCACCAGGTCGTCCGCCTTCATGTCGGCCGGAGGCGTAGGCGTTCCCGCAACCGTGTTCTCAATCGAGAGTTGCTGGCCGAGGTCGGCATTCACCGCCCGCCGGAACGACGCATAGTCCGGAGCCCGCGACGCCGGCAGTTCGCCCTGGCGCAGCGTAAGCTTTCGTTCCGCCGTAAACACGTTGCCCGCAAGCTGGTAAGTCGCCTGATAATCCGCATAGTCCCGCTTCAACGAAAACGGCAGCGGCGCCCGCGCAGAATATTTTTCCGGCAGCACCAGCTTGATCTTGTAGGTATATTCCGCCTTGGGACCAAGCTTCAAAGGCTCCGCGTCAGAATCCGTATCGTCTTCATCCACATCCGGCAGGGCGAAACTCGAAAGCGGAAGAATCATTTCCGTCTTCTTCTTCGACCAATCCAGATAGTTCACGCGCGATACGTCGTAAGACAAAGTAAACGGCTCGCGCGTCGCCGCCGGATCGCTCACCTTCAGATTCGTAATGTCGCCGCCGATCCCGGCATTCACGTTCTCCACCACCCGCTGCCAGTTAGCCTCTGGGACACGCCGGAACACCGACCGCAGCATCAATTCTTCGTCGCCACGAAACACGTAATGCACATGCGCTTCCAGCTTGCCGATCTGGTTGATCTTCCCGTCAATCTCCGAAATCTCGGTGTCAGGCATCGGAGTATCCGCCGGAGTTTCCTCCAGATGCGGCGCGACCGACGAATGCGCGTCCACCGGCGGAATCACCAGCGCCTGCTTGTTGCGCAGCGAGAAAGACAGCAGCCGGAACGGAGCCACTTCAGCGGTCGTATCCATCCACACTTCCCCGTCCACTCCTTTTTCCGCGCCCGCCGGCAGCATTGTAATGACATGATCGAACTGCGACGGCGAAGGCACGTCCGGATCCAGCTTGCGGCTGGAGTTGATCAGCACCGAGTCGGCGTGCAGGCCTTCAGCTTCGAGCAACGACGCCAGCAGCGTGTGCTTGTCTTTGCAGTCTCCATACTGGTTGTGCAGCACATCGCCGGCAAAGTGCGGCTGGTAGCGCCCCACCCCCAGCGACAAGCTCACGTAACGAAAATTCTTAGCCACATAATCGTAAAGAGCTTCCGTCTTGTCGAGATCGCTGCTGAGCCCCTTGGTCAGTTCCTCGGCCTTCGCGCGAACTTCCGGCGACGGAGCCCGCCGGTCTTTCTCCAGGTCCGCATACCAGCGCCCGATCTGCTCCCATGTAGCGAACGTCGTCAACTGAATATCGGGATGTTCGTCCTCCGGTTTCTTCCGCTTCTTCTTTTTGTCTTTGTCTTTGTCCTTGTCTTTTTCGTCCTCGCGTTCCAGGTGAGAGCTGGTCCAGTGGTAGACGCGCCGTCCATCGGCCTCGTTAATCTTCGGATCCATCCCCGGCTTGCTCTTGAGCTCCAGCGGCCGTCCCGACGGCACATCCAGGTCGAGCTCTTCATCCAGAACAATGTCGTTCTTGTCGAATTCATACTCCGTCCAGAACTGCCCCGGAGCCAGCGCCGTGTGGACTGTCGTGACCAGGTCATACTCCAGCACTTCCCCCGGCCGCAGCCCGGGAACCGTCACATGCTTCTGCCGGTAATCGGTGTAGACCGGCGCCTCATGTTCCACCGGCGCGCTCAAGTCCTGGATGTCGTCACTTCCGGCCTTCACTACGCTTCCATCCTTCTTGATCACGCGGACGTAGCCAATCTCCATGCTCTCGTTCGCCGAGTTGTAGCCCAGCTGCAACTGCCCCCACTGCTGCACCCCCGCCTCGCTCTGTACGCGAATACGCGCGATGCTTTCCTTGCGCCCCGTACCGTCCGCCTCGAACCGGTAGTGATTCTGCAGCTTCTCAATGACAAATGCTTCCTGCGAGTAATCCTTGTTCGCCTCGGTGATGTTAGGCGTGTCGGAATCCGTCAGCTTCACGGGAACATTGCTATCCGGCAGAATCGACGGCTTGCCCGAGGGTTTGGGTGCAGTCTGGCCGGATTGCCGGGAGATGGATTGCCGGGAAATGGACTGCTGGGAGCTGGCAGTCACGGCCAGCGTGCCTACAAGCATGGAAACCGCTAAACGAAGAGAATTGCGCATAAGTAACGACTTGCCCTTCGCCGTTTGTATCCCATGCCGCCGCCCGGCGCAAGCGGAACTCCCCAGAAGATCGAATCGACAATAGCTAATGGACAAGAGCGCACGAACAAGGCGCCGCGACACTGTGCTCTAAGCTAAGAGTAACCTTCCAGGTAATCCTTCGGGGGTATTGATTGTAGGATGCAGCCTCGGGCGGCCGAGATGTCTCATTATGAGAATAATAACTCACCCGAACGTGTGATCCCTCTAATATTTTCCCCGCCGCCGCCCCAAAACGGGAGTAAAATCGCGCCCAGATAGTCTTGCCTCGCCATGAAGCGAAGCAGGCGTGACGCATAATGTCCTTGCGCCACGATTCTTCCGCTGGAGGTTGTTGCATGGAAGATCGGGCCCCTGTCGTCTCTTCGGTTTCAGCTTCCCAAACCAAGCCCACCACCGCGCAGCATGAAGGCCGCGGCGCCTGGGTTCTCACCGCCTACGGCATTTCTGGCCTGGCGCTGTTCGGAGTGATCGCTTACTTCTTCTCGGACTTCATCTCCCGCTAGTCCGGCCCGGCAGTCACGAACGAGCGTGCGCGCTCGCGGAAGCGGGTGAAGTGTAGGTCCCCAAAATATCTTCCTTCCAAAGCGTGGCGGAGAAAAACAGCCCACTCCAAGTACAATGCTTGGATTCCAATCAGATCTCCGCTGAGCTCGAACCAGATGCGAAAACTTCTACCGTCGGTATGCATATCGCTGTCCATCGCGATTCTGCTAGCCGTTCCCTCAACCGCGGCAGCAGATAAGCTCCGCTCACCGTGGGATGATCGCAAAATTGAGCAGACCGCCGCACCCTACGCTTGCCCCGCACCTCCGCCCTTCGCGAAGAGCCTTGAAATCGGCTCCTACTACGTCGACGGTCACGCCTCGATCACCGATCCGGAAAAGTTGGCCGCGTTCCAGAAGGCTTCCGAAGCCCCCACGCAGATGAGCAAATTCGCAGCCCTCGCGGCGGACGCTTACCTCTACAAGGGCAGCCGCGCCGCCGCCGTATGTGCCTACTCCTTGCTCGACGCCGCCGCCAAGGCCAACGCATGGGCCGGAAAGATGCCAGGCTTTCAGGGCGTTTACGTTCAGAATTGGCTTCTGAGCGCCGTGGCCATTTCCTATCTCAAAGTGCGTCCAAGCGGCGTGGCCATGCCGCATCAGGACGCCACAATCCAAAAATGGTTTAAGGCGCTGGGCTCGCGCGTGGCGGACTACTTCAGCGGCGCCATTGCGCGGGGCGCAAGCGATGCGCAAAATAACCACCTCTACTGGGCCGGCCTGGCCATCGCCGCATCGAGCATTGCCTGCAACCGCCCTAAAGATTTCGAGGCCGCTCTTTCCACTTACCGCGCAGGTCTGGACGCAATCCAGCCCGACGGCTCCCTGATCGCCGAGATGAACCGCGGTCAGATGGCGCTCCACTACCACCTCTACGCGCTCGCGCCTCTCATCATGATGGCAGAGTTGGGCAAAGCCAACGGGCTCGATTTATACGCCGAGCATCAGGGCGCGATCCACCGCCTGGTAAACTTCTGCCTCGCCGGCCTCGAAGACCCTTCTATGTTTGAGAAGCGCACCGGCGTCGCACAAGTCGTCACACTTCCCTACGCCGGCTCCGATATTGGATGGGCCGTCCCCTACGTACGCCGCTTTCCAAACCCGCAACTCTCCGCGCTCCTCGCCAAGGCGCCCTGGGTCCGGTACACCTCGTGGGGCGGAGCGCCTCCCGATTAGGAGGGCCAATCTCGCCATCTCGTGTTCCACTCCGAAGCCCCCGTGCAGTTTGCTGATCTGGGTTGCAGCAGGCCCTCGGCTATACGTCGGGCGCAGCTCGATGGTTTCGCTTCCGCCATCTCGGAATCCTCCGTTTTGAACGTGCTACAATGACCATCCTTAGGAGTTGCAACTGCTTCACCCGGCACCGGCGCTAACCCCACACGCAAGATTGCGAGATCGACGAAAGAATAGACCGTGGCTAAATCTCCCTCCACGTCCACTCCTGCGCCCATCACCTACGCTGACGCTGGC
>JBEKDY010000287.1:0-4906 GCA_050014115.1 Candidatus Sulfotelmatobacter sp.
AGGAGCTAAACCACATCGTGCATCCCGCCGTGCTGCGCAGCCAGGAAGAGTGGATGGACGAAATCGGCCGCCACGATCCCCACGCCGTCGCTATCGTAGAAGCGGCGCTGATTCTCGAAGCCGGCGCGGCCAAACAATTCGACCGCCTGATCGTAGTGAAGTGCAGCGAAGAACAACGCATAGCCCGCTTCGCCGCCCGCCAGAAACTCAACCTCGAAGCCGCCCGCAAAGAAGTCGCCCGCCGCATGGCCGCGCAGCTGCCAGAAGCAGAAAAGATCAAAGCCGCCACTTACGTGATCGACAACTCCGGCACGCTAGACCAGACGCGAGCGCAAGTGCGCGATGTGTGGCAGAAGCTGCGCACCGAGGCGATTTCGAAGAGCTAACAAAACTCAGCATTGTCATTCCGACGCGCGAGCGCAGCGAGGCAGGAGGAATCTGCTTTCTGCCGAGGATCACCACGACCGTCAATTGCCACTCGCACCCTTGCTCGTGTGGAGCGGGCACTCTTGCCCGCTGCTTTTGACCTTGCTTTCGCGACCCTTGTGCGCAGTATCCTTATAGAATGAAATCTCCGGGACCTTTCGGCCCCCGGACATCGTATCTACCTTTAGGTGGTTTGAAATCATGCGACTCATGCGGCCCTTGATACTGGCGCTGGCGATCGCCGGCGCGTTCTTCTATTTCACGACCTGGCGTTCGAATTCCCGTGCCAGCGCGTTGCATCCGTCCAACTGGTTCAGCCGCCCGGTGAACGTGGAGATCACGGAAGCGGCGGGCGGAGAACAGCTCGACAGCGAAGAGCAGAACAACATCGCTGTGTACAAGAAGAATATCCCGTCAGTCGTGAACGTCACTTCGCGCGCCATGACGTTTGACTTCTTCTACGGTCTGGTCCCGCAGGAGGGTCAAGGCTCCGGCTTCGTGATCGACAAAGATGGCCACATTCTCACGAACTACCACGTCATCGCCGAGGCGCGGCAAGTGGAAGTCACCATGCACAATCGCAAGAAGTACAAAGCCACTGTGATCGGCACCGACCCCGCGCACGATCTGGCGGTGATTCAGATCAAGGCCGCCGAGCTGGTTCCGGCGGTGCTGGGCGATTCGCACAACCTGCAGGTGGGGCAGAAGGTGTATGCCATTGGCAATCCGTTCGGGCTGGCGGGGACGATGACGCGGGGAATCGTAAGCTCGATTCGCCCCGTTCGCGAGCCCAATGGCGCGACCATTGACGAAGCGATTCAGACCGACGCGGCGATTAATCCCGGCAACTCAGGCGGTCCGCTGATGAACTGGCACGGAGAAGTCATCGGCATCAATACCATGATTCTTTCCAGCGTGAACCAGAACGCCGGAATCGGATTTGCCATCCCCATCAATACCGCAAAAGCCGTGCTCAATGACTTGATGACGCTTGGCCGCGTGCGGCGTCCGGCGCTGGGCGTAAGCACGATTCCGATCAGCCCGGAACTTGCCGATGAAATGGGATTGTCCGCGGATTACGGTTTGCTGATTCTGCGGGTAACCCCCGGCGGGTCGGCCGATCTGGCTGGCCTGCGCGGCGGTGACCAGCGCGCGTACCTGGGCAACAGTCTCATCATGCTGGGCGGCGATTTGATCGTAGCCATCGATGGCGAAAAAGTTACGGACGAAGACGACCTCGCCCAGATGATGAACGACCACCGCGCCGGAGACACCGTGAAAATCACCATCTTCCGCGGCAAGAAAAAAATGGACGTGCAGGTTCCGCTGGGCGAAGCGCGGCAACAGGTGTGAGGAACAGCTTTCAGCTATCAGCCGCCAGCTAAAACCCCTTTATGCCGCCGATCCAAGGCACTTTCCGAGATCCCTTGCGCAGCTCACGGGCCATGCCGCCGCCGCCTGGAGTCCACGCTGCTCATGTAGGGCGGACACTCTTGTCCGCCTTGCCTTCAGCGGAACAGAACCGTGCGTTGAGGACACAGAAAGAAGCAAGAGTTTCGATAGCCGAGGGCCAGTTTTCTCTGCGTTCTCGGCGTCCTCGGCGGTAAATTAATTCCCATGAACGTCGATACCATTCGCGGCTACTGCCTGTCCTTCCCGCACGCGGTCGAAAAGTTGCAGTGGGACGATTCGCTCTGCTTCAAAGTCGGCAAGAAAGTGGGGGGTAAGATCTTTACCATCGTCGGCCTCGACGATCTGCGTGTGTGCTTCAAATGCACGCCCGAAACGTTTGCGGAGTTGATCGAGCGCGAAGATATTCGTCCCGCACCGTATGTGGGGAGATACAAATGGGTGATGCTGGATCGTCTGGATGCATTGCGCAACGATGAATTGAAGGAGTTGATCCGCCAGTCGTATGAGATGGTGGCAGCAAGGGTGCCGGGAAAGAAATCTGGCAAGAGGAAAGCTTCAACGAAGAACAGTGCTCCGAATAAGAAAAAGAAGACAGCTTGATTTTCGCTGCGTGGATAGAGTTGGCGGGCAGAGCCTGCCCTGAGCGAAGTCGAAAGGAGTGCCCGCCCCACACCGGCTCCCGCACGAGCTAACCAGATTTGACTCTCCTGCTGCGGTCGGCTAGCCTCAAAGTTCGGCTTTGTCTTCGGAGAACTTCGACTGCATGCGATCCCCGCAAAAATCATGGGTATGGCTGCTGCTGGCGGCGGTAGCCGCGTATGCGCTGCCCGCGAACGCTTCGAATTACCCGGTCCATGCGCAGCACGCGATCGTGGTCAGCGCGCGCGACCTGGCTTCGCAGGCTGGGGTTGAGATCATGCAGGCGGGCGGCAATGCCGTGGATGCCGCGGTGGCTACGGGATTCGCGCTGGCCGTGGTGCATCCGGCCGCGGGAAATCTGGGCGGCGGCGGCTTCATGCTGATCCGCATGGCCGATGGCAAGGCGCATTTTGTCGACTATCGCGAAAAAGCCCCGGCGGCCGCGAAGCCCGGCATGTATCTCGACGCGCAGGGCAACGTGATCGAAGGCGCCAGCGAGATTGGCTACAAATCGATAGGCGTGCCAGGATCGGTCGCGGGCATGGTTTACGCCGAAAAAAAATACGGCAAGCTGACGCTGCAGCAGGTAATGGCTCCTGCGATCAAGCTGGCGCGCGAGGGTTACGCGCTGACCTGGGGCGAAGCGCGCGATCTTCAGTTCGATTCCGATCTGGCGAAGTTCCCCGAATCGCGGCGCATCTTCCAGCGCGATGGCAACTACTACCAGCCCGGCGATATTTTTCGCCAGCCCGACCTGTCTCGGACTCTGGAGCGCATCGCGGCGAAGCCCGATGACTTTTATCACGGTGCGATTGCGCGGGAGCTGGCCGCCGCAATTCAGAAGGGCGGAGGAATTATCACCGCCGAAGATCTGGCGCAATATGAAGTGAAAGAGCGCGAGCCGATCCGCGGGACGTATCGCGGATACGAAATCCTCAGCGCGCCCCCGCCGTCTTCCGGCGGAACAGTTCTGGTCGAAGCGCTGAATATTCTGGAAGGCTACGATCTGGCGCAGCTCGGAGATCGTTCGTCACAGTCGATTCACCTTACAACGGAAGCTTTCCGGCGCGCGTTTTTCGATCGCGCGGAATTCATGGGTGATCCGGATTTCTCGAAAATTCCAGTCGCACAGCTTATCGACAAGAGATACGCGGCCGCGTGGCGGGAATCGATTGATCCCGCGCACGCTAGCGTGAGCAAAGAATTAAAGCGGCCGGCCATTTTCAACGAATTAGAGCAGTACGCTGCAACCCATCCGCAGCCCGTGGGCATCCACGAGGGCCAGCACACCACGCACTATTCGATTGTCGATGCCGATGGCGACGCGGTCGCGGTGACCACCACGATCAATAACTGGTTCGGATCACAGGTCACGGCTGACGGCCTGGGATTCTTGTTGAATGATGAAATGGACGATTTCTCGGCCAAGCCCGGCGTCCCCAATGCCGACGGCCTTATTCAGGGAGCCGCGAACGCGATCGGACCGGGCAAGCGTCCGCTGTCGTCGATGACACCGACTATCGTAGTGCGCGACGGCAAGCCGTTTCTGGTGCTGGGTTCGCCAGGGAGTTCGAAGATCATCACCACCGTGGCCAATGTTCTGATGGGCGTGGTGGATTACGGAATGAATATTCAGGAAGCGGTGAACGCTCCGCGGTTCCACAATCAGTGGCTGCCCGACATCGTGAACGTGGAGAAATGGTTTTCCCCGGACACGATCACCGCGCTGCAGAAAATGGGCCACCACGTTCAGATCGGCCTGCGCGAACAAGGCGGCGGCTACTGGAGTGACGCCGAGTGTATCGAGATTGATCCAAAGACCGGCGATCGCCTGGGCGCGAGCGATGGAAGAAATAACGGCAAGGCTGTGGGATACTGAAAAACAAATTGCTGACTGTTGATTGCTGATTGTTGATGGAAAATCAAAGGGCGTTGGGGTTCTTGGTTTCAATCAACAATCAGCAATCATTAATCAACAATTTCCTTAAGGACTCAGCATGCTGAAAGCGGTGTCGACGTTCGTGTATGTCAAGGAGCGACTGCATCCTGGGCTTCTGGATGGGCTCTCGCATAGCGGAGCCCAGGCGATTGAGATCTTTGCCGCGCGCCAGCACATCGACTATGCCAACCGTAAGCAGCACGTTAAGGAAATTGCCGAATGGTTTCGCGCCAGCGGAATTCCCCTGAACTCCGTGCACTCGCCGCTCTACGCCGACTACGAGTGGGGCCGCGCGGGCGCTCCTCCCGTGAACATTGCCTCCACCGATCGCGCCGGACGCATCGAGGCTATGGATGAGATCAAGCGCGCGCTCGAAATCGCGGAGCAGATTCCGTTCCGCTTTCTGGTCCAGCATCTGGGCACACCCAACGAGGATTTCAGCGAAAAGAAATTTGAAGCGGCCATGACGTCGATCGAGCACCTGCGGGC
>JBEKDY010000288.1:0-4904 GCA_050014115.1 Candidatus Sulfotelmatobacter sp.
ATCGTGATTCCGAACGAAAAACTCCTCGCAGTTGCTGAGAATGCCGGATTCTTCGAATCTTTCCGCATCGCCGACGACATTCTGCGCCAGGGCGTGCAGGGAATTTCCGACATCATCACCATTCCCGGAATCATCAACCGCGACTTCGCCGACGTGAAAACCATCATGGCCGGCATGGGCTATGCGGTGATGGGCACGGCCACGGCCAGCGGCCAGAATCGCACCATGGAAGCGGCTCAGCGGGCCATAGCATCGCCGTTGCTGGAAGCCGGCGCAATCGACGGCGCGCGCGGCATCCTGATCAACATCACAGGTTCGGCTTCGCTGAAACTTGCCGAAGTGCAGCAGGCCTGCACCATCATTCAAAGCGCCGCACACGAAGACGCCAACATCATTTTCGGCGCGGTCATGGACGAGAAAATGAAAGATTCGGTGAAGATTACCGTGATCGCCACCGGCTTCCGCACCGCGTCAACACGGCATCGCCACGGGGAAACGCGCACGTCATTCGCATCCCGCAACGACGACGCCATGGATTTTCCGTCGCGCGAGTCCGCCGACGAGCCCGCGCCCGAACGCATTATGTCGAGCGCAAATGAATCTCACCCCCAACTTTCCGCCGGACCTTCTGACAGCCGTTCGTTGGACGCCCGTTCGTTCGACGAATCGTTTGACTCCGGCGCAGGCACCAGCGGGCTAGCCTATAGTTCGCACCCCACCCAGCCCATCCCGGTGGACCCGATGCAGTCCAGCGTCGCGAATTTCGAGCACGCAAACTTTGAGCGCACGAACTTCGAACAGGATGATCTCGACGTTCCAGCCTTCCTGCGCAAGCGCAGCGACGTGATGTAGGCACCAACCGTCGTTCGGCGGTAAAGGCAGATCCAAGCTGGCGGCGCATTTACGAGCCACTAGCGACTAACCACCAGCCACTGCCTTTGAGATAGGAAAAGCTTTTCCCTTCGGGGTAGTATCGTTCCAGTAACCAGTAACCGGTTACCGAAGGCGATGGAACGCAAGTAACGAGCGCTGCATGTTGTTGTCCCAGAATGGTTTAAATCGAAATTAATGTTTTCGTCGATTTAAACTTTGTGATTGCCTGAAATGGATTAAGTCCCGTATTATCTGGATATTGGACACGAAGTTAAGTCCATCGAAGCCAGGTTACTTCCAGCTGGCACCGTGCGTGCACCGTAATATCAAGAACCTTCTGGCGAGTTGGGGAAAAGGGAAAAGATGTCAAAGCGGGGAATGTGTTTTTTTCGTGGGATTTTAGCCTTCCTGATCTGCCTGCCCTTGAGCGTGGCGAGCTGGGCTGCGCACGTCAACACGCCCACCACCAACACGGCAAAATCCAAGTCTCAGAAGATCAGTGAATCGCAGCGGACGAAGCGTCGCCTGCATCACCTGGCAAGCGCCCGCACCGCCGCGCCGGGTTCCGGCGCGCGTCTTTCCAGCGCGCATCCCAGCGCACGTCCGTCCACCGCGCATCTTTCCGCGACCGCGGTTCGCCGCCGCCGCTACCAGGAACGTTTCCACATGAGTTCGTTCGCCGAGGACATTGCCGAAGGCGATGCCGTCGCCGGCGAAGATACCGTGGTTCGCCAGGCTGCGATTGACGCGCTGGGCAACATGAATGGCACGGTAGTCGCGATCGAACCGACCAGTGGCCGCGTGCTCGCCATGGTGAATCAGAAGCTCGCGCTTTCAAGTGGCGCGCAACCCTGCTCCACGATCAAGCTCTCGGTCGCGCTCGCCGCGCTGAACGAAGGGCTGGTTTCAAAAGATACCGAGGTCGCACTCGGAGGCCGCAGCCGCGTCAATCTTACCGAGGCGATTGCGCACTCCAACAATCTCTATTTCGAGACTCTGGGACGCAAACTGGGCTTTGAAAAAGTCGCATACTACGCGCATGAATACGGGCTCGGCGAGCTGGCCGGCTACGATATTCCCGGCGAGCAGCTGGGCAGCTATCCCGATGAAGTGCTGCCCGAGAAACTCGGTGGCGTTGGCAAGATGTGTTCCTACGGTGAGAGCGTTTCCATGACGCCGCTGCAACTCGGCGCCATGGTTTCCGCGATCGCCAACGGCGGAACACTCTACTATCTGCAACATCCTACGTCTCCCGAAGAAGTCGCGAACTTCCAGCCGCGCATCAAGCGCACGCTCGATATCGCTCCCCTGATTCCGGAAATTTCTGACGGCATGGCCGGCGCGGTGCAATACGGCACTGCCCGCAGCCTGCGCCTCAACTTTAACGAAGAAGAAATCCTGGGCAAGACCGGAACCTGCTCGCATGCCGGCACGCGTTTTGGCTGGTTTGCTTCCTACGCCAACACCAGCGTGGGGCGCATCGTGGTCGTGATCTTCCTGCAAGGCGGCCGTCCAACCTTCGGCCCCAAGGCGGCAGAAATTGCCGGACGCATGTACCGCAATCTTTATGACCACAACTTCTTCATTGCCGGGCCAAGCCAGCCGGGCGACACGGCTGCGATTCATCCCGTAAACAACACTCCGTAGCGCACAACTCGTAGCGCACAACTCAATTTCGCGAAATCGAAGGCCTCTCGAAAGAGAGGCCTTTTTCTGTTCGCTTTTCTCTCTGCGACCTCTGCGGCTCTTCTTTGCGACCTCTGCGGTTAAAAGCTTTTCTGCGCGCCGAAGAAAAAGCCTTCAACCGGAAAGCACGCAAAGAAAAGCCGCAGAGATCGCAAAGAAAAGCAGGATCACTCTTTCTAAGAAACTCCTAATGCTGAACCCCTCGCCCATTGCTGCCGATAGAAATACTGAGGAGGGCCGCGTGCGCGTTTCTGCATTGACGATGACAGGCAGTTACGACTACCGGCTGGTGGTTCTCTCCGTCGCCTTCGCTTTGCTCGCTGCCTATGCCGCGATCGATCTTGCGGACAGAGTGACGGCGACGCGCGGCTGGGCAAAGGCGCTCTGGCTGACCGGTGGCGCCACCGCCATGGGCCTGGGCATCTGGACCATGCACTATATCGGGATGCTGGCTCTAGTCCTGCCCGTTCCCGTTCTCTATCACTACCCCACGGTCGTGCTGTCTCTGCTGGTGGCGATTGCGGCATCCGCAGTGGCGTTGCTTACCGTCAGCCGCGAGCGCCTGGGAGTGACACCGGAAATCGCAGGCGCAGCCGTGATGGGCGGGGGAATCGCGGCCATGCATTACATCGGCATGGCGGCCATGCGCCTGCCGGCCACCACGGAATACGCCTGGAGTCTGGTGGCGCTTTCCGTAGTCCTCGCCATGGGAGTTTCTCTGGCGGCGCTGAGTCTGATTTTTCGCGTTCCGCCGCATCGCACCAGAGCGAGAAAGGTAATCGGCGCGATGCTGATGGGCAGCGCAATTCCGCTGATGCACTTCACCGGCATGGGGGCGGTCACGTTCCGCGCATCCGCGGTCGCGCCAGACCTGACCAACGCCGTCGGCATTTCCTCGCTCGGCATTGCGGCGATCAGCGCCACCAGTTTTGCGGTTCTCGCGGGCGCGATTACCACGTCTTTCCTGGACCGCTGGTTGTCGGTGCAGCGGGCAGCGGCCGAGGCCTCCCAGAAAGATGAACTGTACTTTCGCACCTTCGCCGAAGCGCTCCCCGAGATGATCTGGACTGCCAACCCCGATGGCGACGATGACTTCTTCAGCCGCAAATGGCTGGACTACACGGGCCTGACCATGGCGCAAAGCCTGGGCAAAGGATGGACCGCGATCATCCACCCGGACGACCTGGCTCCCTGCCTGGAAAAATGGCAAACCGCGTTGCGAACCGGAGAACCTTACGACGTGGAATACCGCTTCCGCCGCGTCACGGACGGCGTCTACCGCTGGTTCCTGGGGCGCGCCAATCCCATCCGCGACGCGAAGGGAGAAATCATCAAGTGGTTTGGCACCTGCACCGACATCGAAGACCAAAAACACAATCAGCAGATCCTCCAGGAGGAAATCAAAGAACGAACCGAAGAACTGGCCGACGCCAACACCCGTCTGCAGGAAGAAATGTGGGAGAGAGATTCCGCCCGCCGCGAACTCGACCAGCAAAACGAGAGAACGCTGCGCGAGGTCACCGAGCGTTCCCAACGCGCCACCATGCTGGCGAAGATGGGCGAGCTCCTGCAGAGTTGCGTCACCCGGGAGGAAGTGTTTGCCGCGGCGCTCGGTTTTGCGCCCCGGATTTTCTCCCTCGGCCGCGGCGCAGTCGCGCTCCTGAATCCGGCGCGAGACCTGGCCGAGGTCATCGGCTGGTGGGCGGAATGCCAGCTTCCGGTTGCCGCGTTCGAGCCGATCGCCTGCTGGGCGCTCCGAACTGGACACCCGCATCTGGTGATCGCGGGCGACACCACCGCGCCCTGCCGCCACGCGGAGGGCGTTAAGAATACTTACTTGTGCGTTCCCATCCTGGCGCAGGGAGAAGCTCTGGGTATCGTGCATTTTCAGGCGACCGATGAGTCGCCCGCCCTCGCCGACTCCGAGCTTTCATTCAAGACCACCTTCGCCGAGCAAGTGGGACTCTCCATCGCCAACATCCGCCTGCGCGAGGCGCTGCGGGCGCAGTCGGTCAAGGATCCTCTGACCGGTCTCTACAACCGGCGCTACCTGCAAGAAATGCTGGAGCGCGAGATCCGGCGTGCCGCGCGTGCCGAGCAGCCCCTGGGAATTCTCATGCTCGATCTGGACCACTTCAAAAAATTCAACGACACCTATGGCCACGAGGCGGGCGACACGATTCTGCGCGAAGTGGGCGCGTTTCTGATCAAGAGCATTCGCGTGGAAGACACCGTCTGCCGCTTCGGAGGCGAAGAATTCGTCATTGTGCTGCCCACGGCCAGCGCGGAAGCCTCCCACTCGCGCGCCGAGCGTATACGCGCTAAGCTTCGCGAATTGACGGTTC
>JBEKDY010000289.1:0-4798 GCA_050014115.1 Candidatus Sulfotelmatobacter sp.
AATACCGTGCGTCGCGTGCTGGACGCGGAAGTGAAAAGCGGGACGCTGCGGTTGTTCGTGCAGAAGCTGGGGCAGTCGCGGCCCAGCAGGCTGGAAATTTGCCGGGAACGCGACCGGCGCACGCCCACGGCTAAGCGAGCTTTGCGGCTGGCGTATGAGCACACGCTGCGACGCGCGCTGGAACGGCACTTTGCGGGGTTCGCGATCGCACGTCTTACCACGGCGGTGAATCTGGAGAAATCGTTTGGTCCGATTTACACGCGGGGGCTGCTGCGGCACGGGCAATCTGGGGTAGCGGTGTTGGGCGTGAATGCTGGGGAGACTCAGAGTTCGATCGATGCGGCGCTTACGTTTGGCATGCTCTGGCTGCATGAGTGCCGGGAAGCGCAGGCGGAGAAGATGCTGGTCGAGGGCCTGATGTTGTTTGTGCCTCCGGGGAGTTCGGGGCTGGTGCGGGAGAGGATGGCGAATCTCGACCGAAGCGCGGCGAAGTGGAGATTGTTTGAGCTGGAGGAACGCCACGACGCGCTGGTGGAGATCGACTGTGCCGACCGCGGGAATGTGGCGACGCGGCTGGTGCATGCCACGGATGAAAGCGCGGCGCGGGAACGATTTTCGGAATCGATCGCTCGGATGCGGGAGCTATTGCCGAACTGCGAAGTTGCGGTGTTGTCTGCTGCGGAGATTGCATTCCGCTGGCGTGGGTTGGAGTTTGCGCGGGCGCGGATGGGGGCGGAGGCGGAATCGTTTCGCAGCAAGCAGGAAATTGTGTTTGGGGTGGGGGCGGAGGAGCGAGTTCTGGACGAGCGCAACCAGAATATTTTTATCGAGCTGGTGACGGTGTTGCGAGATGTGCGGCATCCTTATGGAGCGCGGGGGCATGCACTATGGCGGATGCATCCGGAACGGTGGCTGGAGTCGCTAGTGGCCGCCGACGTGAGTGTTGTCGACGGACGGCTGGACGCGGCGTGTGCATATTCCCAGGTGCCGGCGTTTTCTGCGGCGGATCGCGCCATGATTGACGTGCTCACGACCACCCGCGAAGGGCGGCTGGCGGTGGTGGAACTCAAGGCGGACGAGGATATTCATTTGCCATTGCAGGGACTGGATTACTGGGCGCGGGTTGCGTGGCATCACGAGCGTGGGGAGTTTCAACGATTTGGATATTTTGATGGGCGGGAACTGTCGAGTGAGAAGCCGCTGCTGTTTCTGGTGGCTCCGGCGTTGCATGTGCATCCGACGACCGATATTTTGTTGCGCTATATTTCGTCCGAGATTGAGTGGGAGTTTGCTGGGATTGATGAACGGTGGAGGGAGGGGGTTAAGGTGATTTTTCGGAAGCGGGCGGAGAGCGGGATTCACCACGGAGGCACGGAGACACGGAGATAGAACCGGGCTTCGGGCTTCGGGAAGCTGCGGTTACTTGGGATCGGACTTCAAGATCAAAATCCCCACTTCTCGCGCACAGAACGCGCAAGAAATGGGGCACCCACCCACCCGCGCGGGCTCTGCACTCGTTACGTTTTCCAGGCGCCGAGCAGGCGGCGCAGGTCTACCAACTGAGCTGTGTGATAGGCGTTGTGGTCGGCGACCAGCAGGGCTTCCCGCAGGATGGTCTGGCCGTCGCCCCAGCGGATGCGGGCGAATAGATTTGTCTTGGGATCTGCGACTAGTTGCTGCATGTACTTCAAGTCGCGGAGGAATTGCTGGATGCTTTTGCTCCAGGCCGCGTCGCTGGGCGGGGCTTCGGTTTGGGGCCAGTAGCCTTTGGGCCACTCGGGAGAGACGTGCCTGGCGTTGCGGCTGAACTCGAGGATGTCCCATTGCGCCAGGCGCAGGTGTTCGAGCAGCATCCACGCCGTGTGGGGGAATTTGTCGGGCTTGACGCCGCGGAGGCTCGGGGGCAGGTCTTCTATGACGTCGTCAAACTTCGCGTGCGCGCCTCCGCCTTCGAGGAGGTAAACGACGTGCTCGCGGAGAGATTCGTCGTTTGATTTCTTCGCAACCTTTTTCGGGGCTTTCGGATTTCTATTCTTCGCTGCCTTCATTTGTGAATTTCCTGGGATGCCGGACTTACACACGAGGAACATCCTAAACTACCCTTCGACTTCGCTCAGGTCACAGGGTACGGCCGGGCAGTTGTGCGTTAGTTCCGAAGGCATCTACCACCAAGGACACCTAAGGTACACGAAGGAAGTCCTCTCCACTACCGGCCCGGCCCGCAGTCAGAGTTTTTCTGGTTGTTGTCGCAGGTTCACCTGCAGGTGGCTCGATTGGGCGACGCCGGCTTCGACCTCTGACGTCTCACCTCGATAGACACGCGAAATGCCGCGCACCACGCGGCGCATGGGCAGGTCGCCTTTTTCGTCGCCGAAGAAAATTTCCCCTACGCGGCTGCCCCGGTAATACCAGCGTTTGAGCAGGGCGAGATGCTCCATGGTTTCGAGCGCGGGCTTCGGCTTGTTTGGCGGAAAAGATTCCAGAACTTCCTGAATGCGCGACTCCATGGACTGCGACTTTGCGTGATCGGCTGGCTGGATGCAGAACGGGATCGGTCCTGAAATCACGCCTCGTTCTACGCGAAAGAAAGTTACGGAATCGCCGAGGCGCGCCGGTTGAATGATCAGCGCGGAAAGGCAGTCGAGGCGATGGATTATCTCAGGAAGCGGGCTGAGGATGGGCTTCAGTTTCTCCAGGCGGGCGTGAATGGCGGCGGCGTCTTCGAAGGCGAGGCTGGTCGAGGCGGCGTCGCGCTGGGCGGAGAATTCACGGAAGAGAGACTCGCCGTTCGAATCGAAGTAGGACTGAACGCGGTTCACTTCGGTCGCGTAATCTTCATCGGTGCAGCCTTTGAAACACGGCGCGAGGCACATTTTCATTTCAGAATAGATGCAGCCGGGGAATTTGGGGTCGGGATGCAAGTCGTCGACGCAGCGGCGCATTTTGAAGAAGTCGAGTGAATCGTTCATGAACTTTTCGGCGGCCGTGCGCGAAGGGAAGGGGCCGTAATAGAGATTGCGTCCGTTGAGGCGTCCGAGGCGCGTGGTGATGGAGGCGCGCGGGTATTCGTTTTCGAGATGCAGTTTGACCAAGGGCGCGAAGCGGAAGCGAAGGCGGTCGGCATAGGTCTTGGGGAAGGCTGCGCGGAGCGTGGTGTAGAGAACGAGGCCGGATTCGAAGTCGGAACCCGTGGGCGTGTATTCGATGGTGCGGACACGGGCTCGCAGGTTGAGTTTCTTCGTGCGCTCTTCAACGGGGCCGAGCAGGCGCTGCAGGCGACGCCGGAGATTGGCGGTCTTGCTGACGTAGGGCTCGGATTGGGGATCGGCTCCGCGCAAGAGGAACACGGCTGGAGCCGCGGAGACGGCGGCGAAGATCTCGGAGTCCCGCTCGGGGGCGAATTCCAGGCGCTCGGTCAGCACGGAATCATTGTAATGACCTCTTCATCGCGGAGTCACAGAGACACGGAGAATTCAAACCTACGTCAGACTTTCGTGGATACTCACCGGAAACTGGCGCTGCGGTATTTCAGGCGGAAGTCGGTGCCGTCGAGGGTGATGACGCGGCACATTTCGTGCAGACGGGAGCGCATGCGCTCGCCAATGCGGTCGCCGAGGGTCTCGGCCCGCGCGGCGGCCTTGGCAGCAGAATAGGAACCGGCCACACTCGCCGCGGGCTGATCTTCGAAGTTCGTGGTGATGATGGTTGTGCGGTTGTCGTTGTAGCGGGTGTTGAGGATGAGGCTGACCGTGTCCCAGACCCATTCCGTGGGCTTCACGGCACCGAGTTCGTCAAGGACGAGCACTTCCGTGTCGAAAACGGGGCGGAGTACGTCTAACTCCGTGGTTTGAACGGCGGCGTTGTAGGAGTTCTGGATTTGCTTCAAGAGTTCGCGATAGTCGTAGAACAGGCAGGGGACGCCTTTGTTCAGAATCAATTTCTTGATGATGCCGACGCCAAGGTGAGTTTTGCCGGTGCCGATTTTTCCGATGATGAGCAGGCCCCGATCGCCGTGGGGATCGTATTTCTCGGCGAACGCGGAAGCCATGAAGTGGGCTTCCGCGAGGGACGGACTCGCTCCAGGGAAGTCGGTGTCGTAGTTGGCGAGTTCGCAGTGTTCGTAGCGTTTGGGGATGCGCGCGGCGGCCAGGAGAGTTTGCTTTCGCGCTTCCAACTGGCAGTCGCAGCGGGTGACGCGGCGGTCTTTGATCATTGCAACGGGTGCGTTGGGACCGACAGCGGCCGTCTTCCAGCCGCTGCCGCCGCACAATGGGCAGGATTCAGGGGCGGCCTGGCGTGACGAAGTGTGGGAGGGCGCGGTCCTGATCGCGGATGCATCGCTCACTGAAATCCTTCTCACGGAATTCCTGTTCACTCATACCCTTTCGCGAAGTCGGCGGCTTATTAGACTTTGCACCGTTGGCCTGACATCGCGCAAGTCTTAAACCTGTGGCGCCTGTGCACATCCTGTGTAGCGACGGCGGGGGCTGTGGATAGCGGAGGAAAACCGGGCCCGGCTGGCTTCTCCACCGGATTGGCGTGCCGGGCAGGGCGAAAGTCGGCCTCCAAAGCCCCAATTCGGGCGTCGACGGTGCAAAACAGGCTTCCGGTGCGGATTTTCACAGTTGACAATCTGCCGGGAGGGAGGAAAATACAAACCGTCAGGTTTCCCAACTCAGGCACAGCTTATTCCTCCCCAGTGTGCGCTGGGCACGAAAGAGACCTGCGAGGAGAGACTATGAACAAAGCCGATCTGGTTGACAGAATCGCAGGCGCTTGTGAGATCAGCAAAGCGTCG
>JBEKDY010000290.1:0-4786 GCA_050014115.1 Candidatus Sulfotelmatobacter sp.
CGCTATGGCACGAGCTATCGCATCATCAATCTGATTGTCGGGATGCAGTTGCTCACCATCGTCCTCAGCCGCGGCGACGTTTACCAGTTGGCCGCGCTCTACGCCTTCGGAGTGATCTGGAGCTTCACCATGAAGTCCCTGGCAGTTCTGGTGTTGCGCTTTACCGAGCCGGGGAATCGCCAGTGGAAGGTGCCGGGCAATCTGCACATCGGCAAAACGGAAATTCCTCTCGGCCTGATCATCATCTCCGCGGTATTGTTTACGACCGCGATCGTGAACCTGTTCACGAAGTATCAGGCGACGATCGCCGGTGTGATATTCAGCGTAGTGTTCTTCACCATCTTCACTCTCTCCGAGCATCACGTCGCCAAAGAACGCCACGGCAAGCCCGAACAACTCGACCAGTTCCGGGTCTACGGCAATCAGGAGCTCGGCAGCGGAGCCATGGGAGTTCGTCCGGGCAACATTCTGGTCGCGGTGCGCGATCCCCGCAATCTTTACTACCTGCGGCACGTGCTGGGTCACACCCACACCGGCAAACAGGATGTAGTCGTCATGAGCGCCCGCCTTTACCATCGCGAGCACAGCTTCAGCGGCAGCACGGTTTTCGAAGCCAGCCAGGTTTTTGACCACTACGAGCAGGAGCTTTTCACCGCAGCTGTCGCGGTCGCGGAAAAAGAAGGCAAGCCCATTTCTCTTCTCGTGGTGCCGGCCACCGATGTGTTCGAAGCCATCATGGTGACGGCGCAGCGCCTGGAATCCAGCCGCGTGATCTGCGGCCTCTCGAACAAACTCACTGCCGACGAGCAAGCCAAGCTCACCGGAGATGCGTGGGAACGCATGCCCGAGCCGCGTCCGCGCCTTACGCTGGAAGTGTGCGCGCCTGACGGCACAGTCCGCGAATTCGCGCTGGGCCCGCACACTCCGCGCCTGCGCCCGCAGGATGTGGAACTCATGCACAAACTCTGGCTCAACATTACCGCCGATTCGAAATTTGCCGGAGCGCACCACTACCACATCGTGGCCCTGGCCCTGGAAGAATTGCAGCGTGAGTTGAGCACCGAGCAGCGCGCGCAGCTACTCGCGAAGCTGCAGCAAGAAATGGGTCAAGGCAAGGACGAGGCGGGACCAGCCGACCCAGACTGAACGGAAGCAGTGAGTTGAATCACCGCCCCAGCATAGCTTCCAGCGAAGCTTGCAATTCGCGGAAGTGAAACGAATAGCCGCTCGCGACTAGCTGCCCAGGTTCCACTCGCTGGCTCCCCAGCAACACGGTTTCTCCCATCTCGCCGAAGATCAGTTTCACCACGAAAGCGGGCATCGGAAAAATTGCCGGACGCGACAGCACACTCGCCAGTGTCTTGGTGAACTCCGCGTTCCGCACCGGAGTCGGCGCGACCAGGTTGACCGGACCGCGCAGCCGATCGGTCTTCAGAATGTGCTGAATCGCGCCCACCATGTCTTGCACGTCAATCCAACTCATCCACTGCAGCCCGCTTCCCACGATGCCGCCCAGCCCTAGTTTGAATGGCGTCAGCATTTTCGCGAGTGCGCCGCCGTTCGTACTCAGTACGATCCCCGTGCGAATCTGCACCGTGCGGAGGCCGGCCTTCGACGCGGTTTCCGTCGCCATTTCCCACTCACGGCAAACTTCCGGCAGGAAACCCGTCCCCGCCGGGCTTTCTTCTTTCAGAATCTCGTCGCCGCTGTTGCCGTAATATCCAATCGCCGAACTGCTGATGAATACCCGCGGCTTCACATTCGCATTCGCCAGCGCTTGCGCCAGATGGCTTGTGCCGTCAACGCGGCTCTCGCGAATCTTCCGCTTCTTCTCCGCGGTCCAGCGCCCGATAATGCTTTCGCCCGCGAGATGAATCACCGCATCGAAGCCGGAAACTGAATCAGGAGAAATCGGCTGCGCCGGATCCCACGCAATCTGCCCGTCATCTTCCGTTCCATCCCGCGCTCCGCCCGTCGCCGCTCCGCGCACCAGGCGCGCCACGGAGTATCCGGCGGCGCGAAGCGAAGGAAGGAGTGCCGCGCCAATCGGCCCCGAGACTCCGCTGACCAGGATTCTGGAATTCATGACCTGCCGAATGCAACTCTACCAGTGCGCGGCGCGTCTCACCAAACTACAGACCAATTTGAAACCTTCGTAACCGGCGAAATGCGAGAACGCCCTGTAGGCTATTTCCTCGAAGGGTCGTTCCCAGCAATTCTTTGGGACGGCTGGTGTAATCTCTGAGCATAGATTTTCATCGGGTGACGATTCCCACTCATCAGCACCGCGGAACCGAAGACGATGAGCCAGTACTAATATCGACCCGCACCAGAGGACGAAGAACTTTATTCATGCATTCCCGCTGCAATTCCGGACTGATAGTTTTTACCTTTTTCGTTTTGAGTTCCTCGGCGATCTGCCTCGGACAATCGCCTCAGGAAACCGCTCCTGCTACCGTGCGGCCCGGCACAGAACAACCCGCCGCAGCACAACCCGCCGCGGAACCATCCAGTCCTGATCAAACAGTTTCCGGAAGCATCAGTGGAACGGTGCTTGATCAGACCGGAGCTGTCCTGGCTGGGGCGCGGGTGAGCCTTACTCGAACCACTACATCTGAGGCCGGCGACGCTCAATCCCGCGAACAGGAAGCCCTCTCCGGCGAAGATGGACAATTCTCTTTTGCCAGCGTCGCTCCCGGACCTTTCCAACTCACCATCACGGCAGCGGGCTTCGCCACGCAAACGTCTTCCGGAACGCTGCATGCGGGCGAGTTCTACCTGCTCCCGCAGATTGCATTAGCCGTAGCCGCCAGTGTCACCGATGTGCAGGTCAACCTCACGCGTATCCAGGTGGCGCAGGAGCAGGTCAAGGACGAAGAGAAGCAGCGCGTATTCGGCATCATCCCTAATTTTTATGTCACCTACGATCCGCATCCCCTCCCTCTCAACATGCGGCAAAAATATAACCTGGCGTGGAAGACCACGATTGATCCCTTCACCTTCGCAATGGTTGGGGCCATCGCAGGAGTTCAGCAGGCGGATAACTCCTTCAGTGGATACGGGCAAGGCGCGCAAGGTTACGGCAAGCGCTACGGTGCCTCTTTTGCCGACATCGCGATCGGCACCTTCCTGGGAGGTGCCGTATTGCCCGCGGTCTTCAAGCAAGATCCGCGTTATTTCTACAAAGGAACCGGCAGCACTCGTTCGCGTTTTTTTTACGCCATCGCCAACGCCGTGATCTGCAAAGGCGACAACGGACGCTGGCAAACAAATTATTCGAACATCCTGGGAAACCTTGCTGCCGGCGGCATTTCAAACCTTTACTATCCGGCGCAAAATCGTAACGGAGCGGGATTGACGCTCGAAAACGGCCTCATCGGAATCGGCTCCACGGCCGCCGCCGGCGTCTTCGAAGAGTTTTTCATGAAAAAGCTAACCTCGAACGTCCCCCGCAACCCCGCCTCGCATTAGCAAGCTCGCGTCAAGGGCGTGTGTAGTTGGATCATGTGGAACGGGAACCCCTTCAAAAGCTTTAAACCGCAAAGGACGCAAAGAACAGCCGCAAAGAGCGCAGAGTAAATCGCAGGGCAGTGAGCTATTCCCCGGGGTTGCTTTGCGATCTTCGCGGCTGTTCTTCGCGTACTTTGCGGTTAAAGGCTCTTGCAGCGAGTGCCCGCTCCCGCACAGGCCTTCCAAACGGGCCTCGCAAGCTATAATCGTACATGGCGAGTCTCCGCCAACAGATCGCGACCACTGCTCTCACCTTCACGAAGTTTCGTGAACTGATGAAGCAGATGCAGGCCAACCGCCCGCAGGACGATCTCTCCATCGTCAAGAAAGCCTACGACTACTCGCTGAAACATCACGAAGGCCAGATGCGCGCTTCGGGCGAGCCTTATCTCGTCCATCCCCTGGAAGTGGCGCTCGTGCTCACGGAAATGAAGATGGATCCGGTCGCGGTCGCAGCCGGACTGCTGCACGATTCGGTCGAAGACACTTCTGTCACCATCATCGATATCCGCAAGGAATTCGGCGAGCAGGTCGCGCACATTGTCGAAGGCGTCACCAAAATCAGCAAAATCGACTTCGCAACACGCGAAGAACAGCAAGCCGAAAACCTGCGCAAGATGATGCTGGCGATGGTCGATGACATCCGCGTAGTGCTCATCAAGCTGGCCGACCGCCTCCACAACATGCGCACCCTCGAACACCTGCAGCCCGATCGCCGCCACAAAATCGCCGAAGAGACTCTCGAAATTTATGCGCCCATCGCCCACCGCCTGGGCATGGGAAAAATTCGTGGCGAACTCGAAGATTTGGGTTTCCGCTTCCTCGATCCGCTGGGCTACGAGCAAGTCGAAAAATCTGTGAACGCCCGCCGCAAAGAGGGCGAAGCTTTCCTGGCGAAGATGCAGCAGGTGATCGGCGACAAGCTGAAAGAAGCCGGCATTCAGGCCCGCGTCGAAAGCCGCATCAAGCGCCTCTACAGCATTCACAAAAAGTTGCAGCGCCAGCACATTGCCGTGGATCAGGTTTACGACCTGTGCGCCATGCGCGTGATCACGCGCTCGCTCCCGGACTGTTACGCCGTGCTCGGCATCATTCACAACCTGTGGCGGCCAGTGCCGGGGCGCATCAAGGATTTCATCGCCATGCCCCGCCCGAATTTCTACCAGTCGCTGCACACTTCGGTGATCACCGAAGACGGCACGCCGTTCGAAATCCAGATTCGCACCGAAGAAATGCACAAGATGGCGGAAGAGGGAATCGCCGCCCACTGGAAATA
>JBEKDY010000291.1:0-11306 GCA_050014115.1 Candidatus Sulfotelmatobacter sp.
TCCGCTTCTTCTTTCCACAATCCCGCGCTGCCCAGCTTTTTCTTTTCCTCGTGCTGCCCTTCATCAATCCACCACCGCAGCCGCGACGTCCCCAGATAAGTGCCAACGGTCGGCGAATCTCGCAGCCCCACCTCAATGCAGCCCTGCGCCGCATAATAGAGGGCATCGTCAGGCACACGGATGAACGACTCCGGATCTTTCCCCTCCGGCATCTCCACCTTGCGCTCTTTCCACAATTTCGCCAGATGGTATCGCCACGCCTGCTGCAACCCTTTGAAGAAGAGATTCGGCCCGCCCAGCAAAAGAATTTCCGGCAGCGGCGTGTTGCCGCGCGTCAGCGTCGCCAGATTCTGATACACCACCGCCTCAAACAGCGAAGCGATAATCTCTTCCACCGAAACCCCAGCCTTCAACAATGTATTGGAATCCGCCTCCGCGAAGATGCCGCACTTGCTGCTGATCTTGTGCAGCGTGTACCCGTCGTAGCCCATCTGCGAGAGTTGATCCGTCGCAATTTCCAGCTTGCGTGCGGTCTTCTCGATGAAGGTTCCCGTGCCGCCAGAACACGCGCTCTGCATCAGCACTTGCTTGCTCTTGGCGGCCCCAGCCCCGCTGAAGAAAATCGTCTTCATGTCTTCGCCGCCAATTTCGCTGACGAAGCGCACGTTCGGATGCACTTTCTCCACCGCCGCTGCAACCGCCACAACTTCCTGAATCACTTTCCCGCCAACCAAAGGAGCGATCAGCCCCGCACCCGAACCCGTAAAAAACACGCGGTCCTGCTCCGGCGTGAAGTTGTACTGCTTCTCCATCCGGTTCAGGAAATCGAGAACTTTCTCCGCCTGCTTGGTGTTGTGCCGTTCATAGGCTTGCCCCAGCAGCTCCCCCGACGGCCCCGCAATCGAGTATTTGCAGGTTGTGCTGCCCACGTCGAGTCCGGCGATTTTCCCCGTGGCGCGGGGACCATCCTGCAATGCCGGTCTCGCCGGCGAAGTAGTTCCTTCGAGCGGTTGAATCTGAATCAGACCGTCACTCATTCCTCAACCTCGTCTCCGCTTTTTTGATCGTTCGTGTAGGGCGGACACTCTTGCCCGCCTGCTTGCAGTTCCACACATTTAGCGAAAGCGCCTAAGCCCGCGCCAGCCCCTTGTCATAAGCCAGGTGCATCACATAGTTAGCCGCGGCCCCCGCGTACGCCCGATGAGGCACCTGATACGTCGCCTTCCGCACCTCCGGATGCTTGTCTTCATAAGCCCGGATTTTCTTCTCGGTCAGCCCAGTCTTCTCCATCACGCCCTCAAACTCCGCATGCGCCCGCTTCTTCGCTTCCGTCAAAATCATCTGGCAGCGAGAAAGCGCGTGCACCTCAGCGTCGCCCTTCACTTCAATCGGAGCGTAAAGCAGGTCAGGATATTTCCCGATGACGTTCGCCATCGAGCCAATCGACATCGTGTTCGGCATGCACGAATACGGAGACAGCTCGCAGATCATGTGCGCCGTCTTGTGATGATAGGAATGCAGCGCCTTCCCAATCAGCATGTGCCCTTCCCCGCCCCGCAGCTGGAAGTTGTAGAAAGGCTCCGCCAGCGTCTTGAGTTCTTCCTGGTCCGGCAGTTCATGGGGCAAATTGGCCAGCGCCTTGCGGAACCGGTTGTAGGTGACGCGGTAAATCTTCTCGAGAGCGTGCAGCGCAAGATTCTCCGCCCTCGGGTGCTTGCTCTTGGCGTTGCGGTGCTCCAGTTTGCGGATGGTCGGATGCATCAGGTAGTGCAGCCAGACTGCAACCGGCGGCGCAATCACTTCCGATTCTTCCGACTCCAGCCAGCGCTTGATGTTGTAATTGCCTTCGCCTTCATGCGTCTGCAACCAGAACTCGCCGGTGATTTTCACTTTCGCTTTCACCCGCAGATGGTCCACTTCAATCCCGTCCCACTTCTTGCGGACCTCGCGCAGCGCCTTGGTGAAATAGTTGCTCATCAAATGCCAGGCCATGGTCCCGTACTTCTTGCCCCGATCCGGCCGGTGTAGAAACAGCTCGTACATCTGTTCGACGACATCGCGCAGAACCAGTTCCGTCTGCCCCTTGTTCACTTCGTAGGGACGCGTCGCATATTCCAGATCGGTCACCAGGTCGCCGCACAGGATCGACCAGATAATCCCAAGGCTCATGGGCATGTTGATGTCGAGGCCTCCGCCGTTCCCCGGCCCCTGGTCGAGTTCGTCCTGTGCCAGCAGGAACAGCCGGAAGTCGCGCAGGCCCAGCCCGTCGAGCGCCATGGCATACGATTCGTGATATTGGCCGAAGCGGCACGGACCGCACGCCCCCGCCGTCAGGTAGACGAACTTCTTGTTCACTTCCTCTTTGCCGTGCTCGTGCACTTCCTTCTTCAGAAAATTCACCAGGCTTCCCGTGGTGAAGATGGTGGGGCAGCACGCTCCCGTGTCGATCAACTCCTTGCCGGCATCGAGGTCTTCGCGCGCAATGTTCGGCAGCGGCTCAGCTTTGTATTTCAGGTTATGCAGCGCCCCCTGCATCATGCGCTCGTGCTTCCACGTGAGGCCACCGTAGAGAATCGTGGTTTCGGCACGTTGGTCGCGCGTGAAGGGCTTGGGTTTGTATGCGCTGTAGTGCTCGATGATGGGCAGCTGTGCCACTTGTGCCATTGGATTCTCTCCTCGCTAAATTTTTTCCCCAGGGAAGTTGTCGGAATTGTACATCCGTATTAAGCATCCTCAAACGCCAATTCGCCTTCCGGGACCAAAGTGCCTGGTTCGTCATCCCAGTAGCGGGCTAGTACCGGATGATGCAGCCCGTCGTGCCGTATGCACTGGATCACCAAAACGAAAAACGCCGCTCCCAGAAGTTGCGCAAAAATCGGTACATGCAACGCAGTAATCAGGTTATAGCGGTCCGCCACTCCTCCAATCACTACCGGCGCAATTGCCATGGAAAACAGGTTCACGAACAGATAATAAAAACCTAACGCCGTCGCGTGCCCCCGTGGTGGAACCAGGTCGTGAATGGTCGCCGTCAACGGCCCGTGATACCAGCTTAAGAAAAATGCCCCCAATCCGAATAGCAGCAGGAAACGCATTTTTCCGCTAGCGTGCAGCGCAAAATAAATTGGTGGAGCTGCCAGCACAAACCCGATCGGGACCACCACCGCCCGTCCCCAGGTGCGCAGTTTCGCCAGCGCGTCCGATAAGTACGCACCGGTTGCAATCCCCAGCATCCCGCCCAATACGATTGTCAACCCAAGGGCCATGCTCGCTTCCTCTGGGCTGAACCCTTTGTAGTCCTGGACCAGCTCCGGACCCCAGACAACGTAGGAATATCCGGCAAAACTGCAGAAGAATCCACTGACGAGCAGCGCCAGGAAAGCCGGCACCTGCAAGAGTTCACGCACCCGCATCGATTCTTTGGCGACCGCAACCACCGACTTTGGCAAGCGCAGCGCAGCCAGACCGAGAATGAAACCGGGTATCCCAACCAGGAAGAATGCGTACCGCCATCCGAACTTAGCCGCGATGTATCCGCCCAGGCTAATCCCGGTTGCGCCTCCAATGAACATGCCAATGTCGAAAGCACCCTGAACCCGGGCACGGACGTCTTTCGAGAAGGACGCGGTGATCACCGCCGCGCCCGCTGGCGTATACGCCGCTTCCCCAACTCCCACCATCCCCCTCGCGATCAACAAGGAACGGAAAGAGCCGGCCAGTCCCGTGAAGAACGTCGCGCCGCTCCAAAAGATGATCCCTGCACTGATTACTGCGCGCCGGGAAACCCGGTCTGCCAGCATACCCAGGGGGAAACTTGCTAGCGAAAGCACCACGGTGAAAGCGGTCGCCAGCGCGCCGAGCTGAAAACTAGTAAGCCCAAAGTCACGCCGGAGGAAGGGGAAAAGCGCGAACACGATCTGGCGGTCAACGTAATTCACAAAGTTGACCAACATCAGGATCAGCAGCACCCGCCACTGCTTCGCGGTGAAGTCAGAGAGCTTCATCTAGGGAGTCGCTGAACAGTGAGTACAACCAGGGGAGCGCGCGACGCAAGCGACAATGTGCGACATCCTGCGTCAAGCGATGAAAAAGCAGAGGTTAGCGATGGTTCGGGGCTGCCTAACCGTCAGGATGGCGTTTGCCGGTTAGGTGGTTCTGCCAGCATGTTCCCCTAACCATCTAGAGGCAGCACGGGGGTTAGTGACTGTGTGGGGATGGCCGCTTCCCCGTCGGCTGGCCAGGGCAAGCTTAACCTGGAAATCTAACCACCCAGCGTCGAGCAGAACTGCTCCGGCTTCCGATCGGCTTCGAGCAATTCCGGAGCCACTCCCAGAACGCTCTTGATCAGCCGCCAGCTAAAACCGCGCTCGCTTCGCTTCGCTGAACAGCCGAGGCGGACGTCCCCAAACGATCCCTTCCCAGGCAAGTTTTTTCCGGCTGATTCAATTCCAGCAACGGGATTGGACTCGACGGCTTAAGAGCGGTATTCTTGCGCCACTCTGCAAGCTGGGCCTCTTGGGGAGCAGGACGAATGGGTGGAGACGGGACACAACCACGGATGACGGCGCAAGAGCGGCCCGCCAGCGACCGCCCCGCCAATGACCGCCTAGCCAACGACCGCCTCGATTCGTGGAAAGAGATTGCGGCTTACCTTAATAAGGAAGTCCGAACCGTCCAGCGCTGGGAGAAGAGTTTGGGGTTGCCCGTCCGGCGGCTGGCCCAAGGCAAGCAAGGCACGTGGAGTACGAAGACGACAGGCCGGATGCACGAACCGGTGCGGAATCGGACAGGTCGGGGGAGCCGGTACCGGTTGTTTCGGGACCGGTCGTTTCGGGATCGGGCATTTCTGATCCCAACCTCAGGCCGGGCGCTCCCCGATCGAACGTGGTCGTGCTGGTCTCGGCTGCGGATCGTCACGAGAGCGATCAAGGGAAGCAGCATCGACCCAAATACGATCAGCTCGAAAAAAACGAAATCGAAAAAAATCGGCCGGTAAAAACCACGGCTGTCGATCATCCGGAACTTTTACGGCGCCTCACGGTTTTGTGTCTTCTGATTATTGTGTCGGCGGGCGTGGCGGCGGTGGCAGCTCGGTTCTGGCTGCAGACTCCCGGGGGCGTCCCTAGAGCGAAGATGGTGCTGGCGGTCCGGCCGTTCAGGAATATGAGTGGCGATCCCGGGCAGGACTTTGTTGCTGACGGACTCACCGAGGAGATGATCACTCGGCTCGGCCAACTGCATCCTGAGGAAATGGGCGTCATCCGGCTGAGCCCCGCGTACGCATCGAGCACGTTCGACCGCATCGCGAAGGAAGTGCATGCCAACTACGTGCTCGAAGGCAGCGTGCGGCAATCGGGAAAGCGGGTGGCGATTACCGCGCAACTGATTCAGGTGAGCGACCAGACGCAGGTTTGGGGCGAGAGCTACGAGCGCGACTTGCAGGACGTGCTGAGCATCCAGGCGGAAGTCGCCAGCGCGATTGCAGGCGGAGTGCTGAATAAGTTGCCGCACGCTCACCCGCTGGTTCGTCAGGTGAATCGCGAGGCTTATCTCGCGTATCTGGAAGGGCGCTACTTCTGGAACAAGCGCACGGAAGAGGGCTTCTCGAAGGCGATCACCCTGTTCAAGCGGTCGATTGAGATTGATCCGACGTACGCCCCGCCGTATGCGGGGCTCGCCGACTGCTACGAGTTGCTGGGGTCTGCGCCCTACTCCACTCTGTCGCCGAAAGAAGCATTTCCGCAAGCCGAAGCTGCGGCGCGAAAGGCTCTCGAACTCGACCCGACGCTGGCCGAGGCGCACGTGCCGCTGGGCTATTCGGAACTGGTGTACGAATGGAATTTTCCCGAAGCGCAAAAGGAGTTCGACAAAGCATTGCAGTTGCGTCCGGGGTATGCCACGGCTCACCAGTTTTACGGTTACTACCTTACGGCGATGGGCAAGCTGGACGAGGCGATCGTGGAGAGAAAAAAAGCGGTCGAACTGGATCCGATCAGTCCTCTGTTGAACTCGGCTCTGGCGGAGGCGTATTACCACGCGCGGCGTTTTGACGTAACCATTGACGAGAGTCACAAAGCGCTCGAACTGGATCCCGGCTATGCCATCGCGCTGGTCAACATCGGCCGGGCTTACGAGCAGATGGGGATGCACCAGCAGGCACGCGACGCCTTCCAGAAAGTTCTCGCGTTCGCTCCCGCTGAGCCTGCGATTCTTGCGCTCATGGGACATGAATACGCAGTCTCCGGGGACATGGCGCACGCCAACCAGATCCTCGCCAGACTGACAGAGTTGTCACGCAAGAAATACGTGCCCGCGGTTTACTTCGCGTTGGTGTATATCGGCCTTGACCGGAAGGATGATGCGTTTCGGTGGCTCAACAAAGCTTATGACGAGCGTTGCGAATATCTGGTGTATTTGAGCAGCGAACCGCTGGCGGATCGGCTGCGCGGGGATCCGCGGTTTTCTGGTCTGTTGAGCAGGATCGGACTGAGGGCTTCCGGTGGTTCGGCGGAACGGCGGTCGCAATAGTTTTTGATGATGCAGTGGGGCGTGGTCCGATCAGCTTTCAGCGAAAACCTGCGCTCGCTACGCGTGCTGGACGGGCCGAGGCGGCTGCCCCTCCATGGACGTTAATGATTGCGAGCCAGACCGCAAAGGTGATCTGATAACGTTTCGTGGCGGGAGTGAGGAATTGAATCTGCGCGTATCTTTTTTACTTCCGAAGAACTGGAATTGGCATCGGCTCAGCTCAATCGTTTTGCTGCTGGCGTTCGCGACTGCGACTGGCGGATGCTCCATCAAGAAAATTGCGGTGAACAAGCTGGGCGATTCGCTGGCCAGCGGCGGAACTACTTTCACTTCCGATGATGATCCGGACCTGGTGGGTGAGGCGCTTCCCTTCAGTCTCAAGTTGATGGAGAGCCTGCTGGCGGAAAGCCCGCAGCATCGCGGGCTTCTGTTCGCCACGTGCAGCGGGTTTACGGAATACGCATTTGTATACGTACAGATGCCGGCGGAAGAGATCGAAGATCAGGATCTGGCGAAGGCGGATTTTTTGCGCATGCGTGCAAGGCATCTTTATTTGCGCGCGCGCAACTATGGGCTGCGCGGGCTGGAAGTGAATCACCGCGGATTTACGAGTGAACTTTGGCACGACGCGAAGGCGGCGGTGAGTAAGACGGAGGTGAAGGATGTGCCGCTGCTTTACTGGACGGCGGCTTCGTGGGGCGCGGCGATTTCGATTTCGAAAGACAATCCGGAGATGATTGCGGACCAGCCGATCGTGGAAGCGCTGATTGACCGGGCGCTGGAACTGAATGCGGATTACGACTTCGGAGCGATTCACGGTTTTCTGATCACGTACGAATCGGTGCGAAGAACGGCCAGCGGAGATTTCGCGGTGAGATCGAGAAAACATTTTGAACGAGCCGTGGAGTTGACTTCTGGCCAAAGTGCGGAGTTCGAGTCGTTGCTGAAGACGGCGCTGGCGGTCGATCCGGACGCGCGGCCGGAGTGGAGACTGATGAATCTCGTGATGCAGCGGCGGGCGCGCTGGCTGCTTTCCCGCGAAGACGAATTATTTGTGAAATAGAGTTGAGGTGCCGTGTGCGAATTGGAACAAACAGAAGGCTCGGAAGAATGATGTTGGCTGCTGTGGTGCTGGCGCTGGGATTTTCTTCGAACGCACTGGCGCAGACGCGGATTCGGCTGGCAACGATGGTTCCTTCGGGAACGTCGTATCACCATAGCCTGCAGGAAATGGGAGAGAAATGGAAGAAGGCGTCGAATGGCGCCGTCACGCTGACAATTTATTCGGACGGCGTGATGGGAAGCGAAGACGACATCGTCCGCCGAATGCGCGTGGGGCAACTGCAGGCCGCGGTATTGACGGTGTCCGGGCTCGCGGATATCGATCCTTCGGTGGCCGCGCTGCAAAAAATGCCGCTGGTCTACCGGTCGCTCGATGAAGCGGCTTATGTGCGGGACAAGCTGGCGCCGGATCTCAACCGGAAACTGGCGGAGAAAGGATTCGTCGTTTTGTTCTGGACGGATGGGGGCTGGGTCAGAATTTTTTCCAAAGAACCGGGGATGGTGCCGAACGATTTCAAGAAGATGAAGATCTTTGTAACAGCGGGCGATGTGACGCAGTCGGAACTTTACAAGTCCGCGGGATTCAAACCCGTGCTGCTGGAATGGTCGGATGTGCTGACCAGTTTGCAAACCGGAATGGTGGATGCGCTGCCGACGATTCCTCTGCACGCATTGTCGAACCAGTTTTACATCTCGACTCACAATATGCTGGAGGTGAACTGGATTCCGCTGGTGGGCGCGTTGATCGTCACGAAGAAAAGCTGGGATGCGCTGCCGCCGGCGCAACAGGAGGAGATGCGGCAAGCGGCGGCGGAATGCGGACAGCAATTTCAGGCGAACAACCGCAAGGAAAACCAGGAGGCGGTGGAATCGATGCAAAAGCGAGGTCTGCAGGTTCACGCGGTCACCAAGGAAGCGGAAGAGGAATGGCGGAAATTTTCGGAGAGCATGTACCCGGAAATTCGGGGACACATTGTTCCTGCTGACACGTTTGACAAGGTGATGCAACTGCTGCACGACTATCGGGCTGCGCAAGGAGTGTCCGCGAAGTGAGCGATGAAGTTGCCGCTTCCGGAGAGTATCTTGACCCCGCCCGCCCGGGCGCGGCTTCGCGGCAAACCTGGCTGAAGACGGCGGAAAACGCCGTGGTGTCCGTGGCGCTGTTCGCCATGGTGCTGATTCCACTGGCGGAAAGTTTTTTGCGGCGCGCGTTTCATACGGGGATTCCGGCGTCGACGACCATTGTTCAGCACATGGTGCTGGTGGTGGGAATGCTGGGCGGAGCGATCGCGGCGCGCGAAGGCCGACTGCTCTCGCTTTCGACGCTGGGAGAAACCGCGCTGCGCGGGCGTTGGAAGAGTATTGGCCGGATCTTCACGGGTGCGGTGTCGGCGGCGATCTCGGCTTTCCTGTGCGTGGCCTCGTATCAGTTTGTTGCGACTGAGCGCGAGGCCGGGACGATTCTGGGGTATGGGATTCCGATCTGGGTGGTGGAGTTGGTGCTTCCGCTGGGATTCGCGGTGATTGCGATTCGAATTCTTCACCATGCGTCGGAGAAATGGGTGGCGCGGATCGTGGCGGGGGTCGGCGCGGTTTTGCTGGTGGTTGTGGTGATGATGTGGCCGGGAGGGCAGCATCATTTTGTTCCGATTGCGATGTGCATTTTGTTCGTCGCATCGGTGTTGGGGATGCCGGCGTTCGCAACGCTGGGCGGCGCGGCTTTGATTTTGTTTTGGGGCGCGGATCAGCCGATTGCGGCGATTCCGATTGCGCAGTATGCGCTGGTGACGAATCCGATTCTTCCTACTCTGCCGCTGTTTACGCTGGCAGGATATTTTTTGGCGGAGGGCGGGGCGCCGAAACGGTTGGTGCGCGTGTTCTACGCGCTGTTTGGGCAATTCCGCGGCGGGCCTGCGATTGTCACTGTCTTGGTTTGCGCGCTGTTCACTTCTTTTACCGGAGCCTCGGGGGTGACGATTCTGGCGCTGGGCGGATTGTTGATGCCGGTGCTGATGGGCGCTGGGTATTCGGAGAAAGATTCGCTCGGGCTGCTGACGGGATCGGGATCGCTGGGATTGCTGTTGCCGCCGTGCTTGCCGCTGATTGTCTATGCCATTGTGGCGCGAGTTCCGATTGGGCAGATGTTTCTGGGCGGAATTATTCCGGCGTTTGTCATGATGGCGGCGACGGCGATTTGGGGCATCCGGCGGGGATCAGCTTCGAACACGGCGGTGCGGAAATTTGAATGGAAGGAAGCGCGGGTCGCGTTGTGGGAGGGTAAGTGGGAACTCGCCATGCCGCTGGTGGCGTTTGTCGCGCTGTTCAGTTCTCTGGCCACGCCGGTTGAGGCAGCGGCGGTGACTGCGTTTTATGCGTTTTTCATCGAGGCGGTGATCCATCGCGATTTGCATATCTTCCGCGATCTGCCGCGAGTGATGGCGGAGTGCGGATTGTTGATTGGTGGCGTGCTGCTGATTCTTGGAGTGTCTTTGGGGTTCACGAATTATCTAGTGGACGCTGAGGTTCCGGCGAAGGCCGTGGCTTGGACGACGGCGACGATTCATTCTCCAATTCTGTTTCTGTTGTTGTTGAACGTGTTTCTGCTGGTGGTGGGATGTTTGATGGAAATTTATCCGGCGATCGTGATCGAGGTTCCGTTGCTGGTGCCGCTGGGAGCGGCGTTTGGGATTGATCCGGTGCGGCTGGGAATTATTTTTCTGGCGAATATGGAGCTGGGTTATCTGACTCCGCCGGTGGGGCTGAATCTGCTGATGTCGTCGTATCGGTTCCGGAAGCCGGTGCCGGAAGTGCTGCGCGCGGTTTTGCCGGTGGTCTTTGTGTTGAGTTTGGGAGTTTTGCTGATTACTTACATTCCGGCGCTGACTACGGCGCTGCCGAGGTTGTTTGGGTACTGAACGGTCGACTCTTAAGGCGACCACCGGAACTGCATGCGGCAGTGGAATCCCACTTCTCGCAAAGGACGCGAGAAATGGGGCACCCGGCATTTCGTTACTTAGCTGGCTTTTTTACACCTGCAGGTTTTGCAGGTAGGGGACGCTGGCTTTCATCTGATCCAGATTCATTTCGACGAAATAATTTTTGATGCCGCCGGTTTTCGCTGCGGTGAAGATTTTTTTCCAATCCAGTGAACCCTGCCCCACGGCCACGGTTTTCCTGGTTTTCGCCGACCAGCCTTGTACGTGCATGGAAATGAAGCGGCCGGGGTATTTCGTGAAATATTCGGCGGCGTCGTAGCCGCGACTGATGGTGGAAACCTGGAACTGGAACTTGATCAGCTTGGGATCGAGCAAACCGAATAGCAGGTCGTAGGTGCGCTTGCCATCGACTGAGGTGAGCTCGAAGTCCTCATTGTGAAGTCCCTGCTGGATGCCGGCTTTGGCCGCTTGCTCGCCGATTTTGTTGTATTCGTCGGCGGCTTTCTTCACGTCATCCATGGTTGGTTTCTTGGGACCGTCGAGGCTGGGGACGAGCATCTGGGTGAGGCCGACATCTTTCGCCCAGTCGATGGCGCGCTGCTGATTTTCCCTGAGCTCCTCGATGCCGAAGTGAGAGCTCACGCATGAGACACCTGCCTCGCCGAGAATCTTGCGGAGCTCGGCTCCCTTGTATTTGGCGAGGCCGGCGAAGCCCGAATCGGCGTAGCCCACCGGCGAGCAGAGCTCGATGGATTGGAATCCGGCTGCGGCAAGGACTTT
>JBEKDY010000292.1:0-5134 GCA_050014115.1 Candidatus Sulfotelmatobacter sp.
CGTTCAGAAAAACTGTGGATCGATAATTGACCGCGCCGAAGTAGACAAACACTCTAGTATTCGCCCGCTTGTGATAGTTGAAGACACGCCGGTACCAGACCGGCCCCTCGTAGAAAAGCAGTTGGTCGCGCTGCGTGTTCCAGTCGCCGGGAACGTTAAGCACCGGCGACGCGTCAAAGCTGTACTCCACTCTCTCAGTCTTGTCCTTGGGAATCTGGTTGCGGTAGAAAGCGCCGGACGTGCCGTTCTCGAACGGGTCCACAATCGCCCGCCAGGCGCCGTCAAGGCTGACGGTGGTCCGGCCGGGAAGGTTCGCGATCAGCGTGGACGGGGCGGGAGCGGCATGATCTGGAGCAGCATAGGCGGGAGCGGCACCGGCAAACCCGGCAAGCAGAACCAGTGGCAGAAAGCGTTTCATTGACGGCCTCAAAGCGCCCGACTTGGTCTCAGCGCCCGGCGCAATTTTACATTTTCGTGACAAATGCTTCACGGCGGCATCTTAGCCTTTTATGGTCAGACACCCCCACGAACCCATCGTGAGGATGCATGATTGATCTTGGCCCCTCTCTCTCTCCGGCCAGCGAGGAAATCCAGACTTCAGCCGACGCGAACCGCCACCGGTTCTTCCACATTCGCTTCCCGCAGGAATTTCGCGGCTTCCTCGGGCGGCGTGGGATTGATGTAGAAACCCGTTCCCCATTCAAACCCCGCAGTTTTGGTGAGCTTCGGCATGAACTCAATATGCCAGTGGTAGTGGTCGTTAGTGGGTTCCTGCGCCGGCGAAGTGTGGATCACCAGATTGTAGGGCGGATTATCGAGCACGCGGTCGGCCTTGGTGAGCAGAGTCTTCAGCGCCCGGGCCAGATTTTCGAACATGTGCGACGACGAGTTCTCGAATGCCGACTCATGCTGCTTGGGCAGGATCCAGGTCTCGAACGGAAAGCGTGGGGCATACGGCGCGAGGGTGAGGAAGTCTTCGTTTTCCGCGACTATGCGGACGGCGCTGTCCATTTCCTGCCGGATGATGTCGCAGAATACGCACCGCTCCTTGTAGAGAAAATACTGTTTTGACCCTTCCAGTTCCTGAGTCACATTGATGGGCAGAATCGGCAGCGCGATCAGTTGCGAGTGAGAATGCTCGAGCGACGCTCCCGCGGCTTCGCCGTGGTTTTTGAACAGCAGAATGTATTTGAACCGGCGGTCTTTCTTCAGGTCGAGTATGCGGTCCCGAAACGTCCACAACACGTCTTCAATGCGTTTGGGAGGCAGCGTGGCCAGGCTCGCCGTGTGGTCGGGAGTTTCGACGATCACTTCATGCGCGCCGACGCCGTTCATCCGGTCGAACATCCCATCGGCCTGCCGATTCAGGGTGCCTTCGATGCCGAGAGCCGGGAACTTGTTGGGTACGACCCGGACGGTCCATCCCGGGGTGTCGCGCTGGGGAGCCGGGCCGCCATTTTGATTCGGGCGGTAAGCCTGAATCTCAGGCGGCGTCTTGCCCTCGTTGCCATAACAAAAGGGGCAAAAGCCCCCCCTAATCTTCATGTTTTCGCGGACAAAGTCGGTGGGGCGCTTGGCCCGGTCGGTAGAAATAATCACCCAGCGGCCGACGATGGGATCTTTTCTCAGCTCAGGCACTACTGCATCCTTTCCCTATAACAAAACCGATATTCTACGCCGAGAGGGAGGCATTGCGAAAGACTTCGATTTGCGGCTGGCGGGCCGACGACTGGGCATAGTATACGCTTACTATGTCGAACCGCCATTGGCACGACGGTGGCTGGCGGCGCAGGTACTCTCGTGCCACGGCAGCGACTTCGCGGCGTTTGTGGCGATCTACGGCTGCTTCGGGGGTCTTTACGTCGCGCGACGTCCGGGTCTTAACCTCAACAAAACACAGCACATCGGAATCCCAGCCGATCAGGTCGATTTCTCCCGGATGCCGCGGCGTGCGGTAGTTGCGGGCCACAATGACGTAACCCAGGCGGCGGAGATGGAAACAGGCGTCGTCCTCCCCGCGACGGCCGGTGCGCTGGTGCGCCGGCCTCTTGTCGGGCGGCAGGGTATGCCGCGCCAGCCAGTCGAGACTGCGGATGGCAGCGTGAGTGAGGCGGCCGGAGAACAGGATTGCGACCCCTGCGGTGCGAGTATGGGAGTAATACGAGGAAATCTACTCCCGGAGAACGAAAAACGGGTGTGACGGATGTCACACCCGTGGTTTTATTCCACGATGCGGGTTCGCTTTCGGGAACTATTCGGAGATCGCTCCCTGGAACGCTACGCGTCTTTGCCCACGATCCTGATGCACTCTTCGAGCACATCGACGGCCACGTCGGCTTCGTCCTTGGTCACGATCAGCGCCGGACAGATGCGGACGGTGCTCGGTCCGCAGCCCAGAAACAGAACGCCGCGCTCGAAGGCCAGTTCGACGATGCGGTCGCGGTCGGCGGCGCCATACTCTTTCGTGACTTTGTCCTTCACGATTTCGACGCCGATCATCAGGCCGCGTCCGCGCACATCGCCCACCAGCTTCAGTTTTGAAGGCCAGTCCGCCATGCGTTTGCGCATGTGGTCGCCAACGGCGGTCGAGTTCGCGAGCAGGCGCTCGTTCTCGATCACGTCGAGCGTCGCCAGCGCGGAGGCGATACAGACGGGATTGCCGCCGAAGGTTGATGCGTGCGACCCCGGAACCCAGTCCATCACGTCGGCGCGCGCCATCGTGATGCCTAGCGGCATGCCGGAGGCAATGCCCTTGGCCATGCAAACGATGTCGGGCTGCACGCCCGTGTGTTCGACGGCAAACCATTTCCCGGTGCGGCCGATTCCGCTCTGCACTTCGTCGACCACGAGAAGAATTCCGTGGCGGTCGCAGATGCGGCGCAGTTCCTGCATGAAAATGGTCGGCGCGACGACATATCCGCCCTCTCCCTGTACCGGCTCAACGAAAATTGCGGCAACTTCCTCAGGAGGCAGCGTGGTCTTGAAAAGCTTTTCTTCGATGAAGCGGGCACAGCCCAGCGCGAACTCGTCAGCTTCCTGCGCGCCCCCCGTGCAACCGCGGTACACGTCGGGATATCGGACGTGGGTTACGCCCGGCATGAGCGGACCGAAACGGCGGCGCTGCTGCGGCTTTGAGGCGGTCAGTGAAACCGCACCCATTGTGCGTCCGTGAAACGCGCCGAAGAAAGCAATAATGTTCTGGCGCTTAGTGTGGTAGCGCGCCAGCTTGAGCGCGCACTCAACCGCCTCCGCCCCGGAGTTGCCGTAGTAGAAGCGATGCGGCCCGGGCATAGGCGCGATCTTCGACAGGCGCTCCGCCAGAGTGACCATGCTTTCGTAGTAGAAATCCGTGCCCGACATGTGGATCAACTCGGCCGCCTGTTTCTGAATGGCAGTGACCACATGGGGATGGCAATGTCCGGTGGAAGTCACGGCGATGCCGGCGGAAAAGTCGAAGAACTCGTTGCCGTCCACGTCAGTGATGACGATGCCGCGTCCGCTCTTGGCCACCAGCGGATAAGAACGGGTATAGGACGGCGAAATGTATTGCTTGTCGCCCTCGAGCACGCGCTTGGCGTTGGGTCCGGGCAGGGCGGTCTTGAGCTTTGGTCCGGTCAAAGTCTTAGTGGTCATGTTGGGATCCTCCGAAAAGCAGTAGCCCGTGGTTAGGGCCAGTGGTCAGTCAATGCAACCTCGAAGTACGCGCCCTGGTTCAGGCTTAGTAGGTTCAGGCGTACGCAGGCTGAGGCGATTCAGGCGGAGGATGGAACTAGTCGCTACCGAAGAGGCTGGGGCGCAGACGCGAAGGCAGATTCGCCCGATAGCGCCGCGGGCACACCAGGCAGTGCAGCCAGCACTCGGACAGATCTGCATAAACAGGCTGCAGATTGGGACAGCGCGAATTGGGATGGTTGCGCAGCATCGCGAACGGCGGACATTACTAGCTCATTATAACTGGCCGCGGTGCACGGCGTAACCCCCTTTGGTAATCGAAACGCAATCCGAGGGAACCTCACCGTCGCGGTTCGAACTTTAGAATCCACCCGGCGACCCCACTCGTCTGATATGTTTTAGTTTCCCCTTTTCTTCACTTCCCATGCACTCCGCAAAGCCCAGCCGGTGGATGGTGATTCTTGCCTTCGGACTCGTGTATCTGTTCTGGGGGTCGACGTATCTGGCCATCGACATCGCGGTGCAGACCATTCCTCCGGCGCTGATGTGCGCCATGCGGTTCTCCATCGCAGGAGTGGTTATGCTGGCGGTTTGCGCGCTGACTGGACACAGAGTTTTATACACGCCGCGCCAGATCGCGCTGGCGGCGGTGGTCGGTGTGCTCTTGCTGATGGGAGGCAATCTGACACTCTCCTATGCGGAACTGACTGTGTCTTCCGGTTTGGCCGCGCTGATCATTGCCATCACTCCGCTGTGGTTTCTGGTGCTCGATTCGCTGCTGCTCGGCGACCATCACATTTCCGGGCGCGGCAAGGTCGGGCTGGCGCTGGGGATACTCGGGCTGTTCGTTCTTTTTTATCCTGAACTCACTTCACGAACCACGCTGGGACGCCGCGAGCTGTGGGCCTCGGTAAGCCTGATCGGCGGATCGTTCTCATGGGCATTGGGTTCGGTGCTGTCGAAGCGCTGGCAGTCGGGCATGGACGTGTTCAGCTCCACCGGCTGGCAAGTGCTGGCCGCAGGCGTGGCCAACTTCCTCTTCGCACTCGCGATGGGAGATTTCTCGCGCGTCATCTGGACCACCCGCGGCGTCGGCGCCACGATGTATCTGGTAGTGTGCGGCTCGTGGATCGGATACACGGCCTACATCTGGCTGCTGGAGCACGTGCCCACGTCGAAAGTGTCGACCTACGCTTACGTGAATCCCGTCGTAGCCGTCTTTCTGGGTTGGCTGATTCTGCACGAGCACGTGGACCGCTTCATCCTGCTGGGCAGCGCGATCGTCGTGCTCTCCGTGGTGCTGGTAACCAGCGCAAAGGTCAAGCAGAAGACGATGGCCGAAGAATTGCCGGCAGTCGAAGCCGCTGGAGACTGAATGGCTGATTTCAGATTGTAGATTTGAGATTTCAGATTGAATTGGTTGGTCGTTGTCCCGCGGAAATCCGAGATTTTCAATCTGAAA
>JBEKDY010000293.1:0-4696 GCA_050014115.1 Candidatus Sulfotelmatobacter sp.
CCAACGAGCCAGCCCAAGCCCCAGGCCAAGCCAGCGGCCAAGCCCAAGCCAGCTTCCAAACCAGCTCCCAAGGAAGAGAAAGAAAAGAAGTAGCAGCGCAGGAAGAATCGCCCAACGTCAGACGTTAAAACATGAGACCTCAGACCTCGGCAAAACCAAGCCGAAGTCTGAGGTCTTAACGTCTGAACAGGAAGTGGGAATCTAGAGTCGGAAGCCCGACGCCGAAGACCACTGCGATCCGCATGGAGACAGCCTCGACTGTCCAAGCCAGAGCCTGCCCTGACCGGAGTCGAAGGGGCGAAGACCTGCGCAAGAGTCCAAGCTTCCTGGCGGTACCGGGGTAGCCCGCCCTAATTCGTGACGACTATGCTGATTGTGGCCGAGCTCGTTGTGCCGTAGGTCACGGTAACAGCGTACGTTGCGGCTGTGGAACCTTCGCTCACCGTGCAAGTCTCAGGAGATACATCGCTGTTTGTGCACTGAATCGTCCCCCCATTTGCCGGCTGCGTCACCACTGTCCAGGTGGACGCGGTCGTGAAGTCATACGTGGTGCCGCCGGAGACACCCTGTGCGACGAACGGCTGACTCGGGGTGCCCGAAGCGTCTGCATTCCAAATCAGCGGGCTGGAACCGTCGGAACAAGATGTTGTGTTGCCAAATGTACCCATGCACACTTCGAAACTGGTGAGGGTGCCCAGATAAACAGTCGCGGAAGCCGTCCCGCTCAGGCCCTGTGCAGAGGCTGTTACTGTGGCGCTACCTCCCGTGCCTACGCCCGTGGCCACGCCGGTGGTCGGGTTGATCGTCAGCACTGTGTTATCGCTGCTGGTCCACACCACACCGCTGGTAATCTGGCTCGTCCCGGTGTTATTCGCATAAGTTCCCCAGGCCTGTAAACCCTGGGGTGTACCAACTTCGATCTGCGGACTCGGAGGCTGGATCGTGATCGCCGTGAGACTGTTCGGCGGGAAGAACCCCGTGCAGCTGACCCCAAAGGCCAGCGCAATCAGAACCGTGAACGCCAGCGTCAATCCCAGTTTGCGCCCAACCAACATACGCGGAATGAACATAAATGATCGCCTCAGATGTTTCAGATTCTAGCAGAATGCCCGGAGGTTGCTCGATCTCCGAGAGTGCATGCCGCAGCCGCATCTGCGCCCAGCTCGCCGCCCGCCCGGTCCATTGCCAACTATTAAGTATAAAGAACGAGAGTCGACCCGCACCTTGCGCGGATTTTTCCGAAGCCGCGGGGAAGAGCCAAAATCTAGCAGCCTCTTTTCCTCCGCACATAAAACCTCTGCACCTTCGCGCGATTTCCGCAGCTCGTCATGTTGCACCAGCGGCGGTGATGGTTCTTGCTGGTATCCAGAAAAAACCACTCGCAGGTTTTCGACGAGCAGGGACGAACATAGGCCAACTGATCCGATGCCAGCAGATCGGCCGCGGCGCGGGCGATGGGCCAGAGCAGGCCGTCGAAGTCTCCGAAGTCGTCGAAGCTCCACTCGAAGCCGCCGTTCTTCGTCGGCGCCAGACGCATGTGCGCGGCCGCGGCCTGTGCAGCGGCATTCAGTCGGGCGAGACCAGCCGGCGGAGCGGGGCGCTTGTTCATGATCGCCCAGAAAACATCGTGAATGGCTTCCCGCAATTCCCTTGCGTGATTGAGCGCACGCTCGGCGAGGTCGGGCTCGAGGTAGCTGCGCTCGAAGAGGCGGTCGGCCTGCGGCGATGAGAGCAGTCCAGCATCTTCGCTGAAGCGGACCAGATCCAGGTAAGTCTCGATCAGCTCCTTGGGCTTGGTGGGGCGGTCGTCAAGCGTGTTGACGAAGTCGAGGCTGACGTTGCCCGCAATCAGTTCAAAGCGCGGCGGACGCCGCCGCGAAATCTTCTTGGTTTCTTTGGTATCAGTCAGAAGACCCTTCCTTTCTATCCATTACCTATTATCTAACCGTCAAAAGGCTCTTGACAAGTTAGGTAGATGGCATCTACAGTATACCTAACCTGCAAAATACGTTTAGGAGGTTAGTTCATGTTCCTTACTCAGCCCGCCCTGATCCTAGCCAAACTTCGCACCGCCAAGCTTCCCGAAATCCCACTTCGCGATGTCAGACTTCGCGACTCCCGGCTCCGCGACGTCAAGACGATTAACATAGGGGGCAGACCCGTGACGGTTCCCAACCCCAAACCCGCGAGCTCGCGCGATCGTGCCGACACCATCAAGATGGCGCTGGCCTTCGCCGCCATCTACATCGTCTGGGGATCGACCTATCTCGCGATTCACTACGCCGTCGAAACCATCCCACCGCTGGTGACGGCTGGCATTCGGCATGCCGTCGCGGGCAGCGTGCTGCTGGCCTGGGCCTGGGCGCGGGGGTTTCGGCCTACGCGCGAGCATTGGATTTCGGGATGCGTTCTGGGCGCGCTTTTCTTTTTAATTGGTCACGGATCGCTGCACTGGGCGGAACAGTATGTAGGCTCGGGACTGGCCGCCCTGCTGATCGCGACGGAACCGATGTTCATCGTGGTGTTGGCGTGGCTCGCGGGGCAACAGAAAATCAGCCGCCTCAGCGCGCTGGGCCTGGGTTTGGGCGTGGCCGGAGTCGCCATCCTCACCGGCTTTGAGCTTCACATCAAAGGCTCAAGCCTGCTGGGATTGCTGGCCGTGCTCCTGGGTTCGCTCTCGTGGTCTGCGGGAGTGGTCATCACTCCGCGGCTCAAGCTGCCCACCGACGCGCTCGGCCGCACCGCGCTTCCCACGCTTTGCGGCGCGGCCATGCTGCTGATCGCCGCAGTTGTTACGGGAGAATTCCACGCTACGCACTGGTCGGCGATTTCGTTGCGATCAATATTCGGGCTGGGCTATCTCATCACGTTCGGATCGATTGTTGCGTTTACGGCTTACACCTGGCTGCTGCAGCGCTGTCCGCCGGCGCTGGTGGCGACGCATACGTATGCAAATCCGATCGTCGCCGTGTTCCTGGGATGGCTGTTCGCCTCGGAGCCGCTGACGTTGCGCGTGGTCCTGGCGTCGGTGGCGATTCTCGGCGCGATTGTTCTGATTCGCCGCGGCGAGCGGACGGTCGCGGTGAAGGGGCCGGAGGCGGTGCCGCTCGCGGCAAAGATCTCCAGCGCAGAGGAGTGCGCTTAGAAACGGGCTTCGGGCTTCGGGCTTCGGGCTTCGGGCTTCGGGCTTCGGGCTTCGGGCTTCGGGCTTCGGGCTTCGGGCTTCGGGCTTCGGGCTTCGGGCTTCTCGGTTCTGTCATCGATGTCTGTGAAAGCTACTACGAGTGAGGCTGCCTCAGCGGTTATGGTGTCAGCGAGAAAGCGTGGGCCAACCTGCCGTCTGAATTTTTGGAGGTGCGACATGCAATTGAAACCTTTTCTGCTGGATATGTGGCTGGACCGCTACGAGCATGATATTGAATTCGACCTGGCGGCGAGTACGGGACCGCGTTGGACCGTGAATGAAATATTGAACCTCGCGGGCGAGGAAGAGCGGCAGCGGTTCCTGAATCATGAGTTGGTCTATAGCCGTCCGGCAGGGGCCGACGGGCTGCGGGAAGCGATTGCGGAAATGCACGAGGTAAGCGCGGAGTGTGTGCACGTCATGACGGGAGCCTCGGAGGCTCTGGTCGTGCTGATGTGGCTGGCGGCGGAGCCTGGGGCTAACGTAGTACTGCCCCGGCCGGGATTCGCCACCTTTTCCGCGCTGCCCGAGTCGCTGGGTCTTGAGACGCGCTTTTACGGATTACGCAAGGAGAACAACTTCGCGATCGACGTGGAAGAAATCATGAAGCTCGCGGATGCAAGGACGAAGCTGATCCTGGTGAATAGCCCGCACAACCCGACAGGCGCGACCATGAGCGATGCGGAGATGGAGAGATTGCACGAGTTCACCGCAACACGTGGAATTCAACTTGTGAGCGACGAGGTATATCACCCGATTTACCACGGACGAGAGACGAAATCGGCGTCGCGGCTGCCGCATGCGACGGTGATTCACGATTTCTCGAAAGCATTCTCTCTGCCCGGCGTTCGTGCGGGATGGATGATCGAGCATGACCGCAAACGCCGGGAGCGCTACTGGAATGCGCGAGCCTATTTTTCGATCTCGAATAATACGGCGGGAGAGATGCTTGCTGAGATTGTAATGCGCCGGCGCGATGTGGTGCTCAGTAAAACGCAAGAAACTGCAACCCGGAATCTTGAGCATCTGGATCGCTTTATGACTGAGCATCACGAAACGCTGGAGTGGATTCGCCCGCAAGGAGGAATGACGGCATTTCCCTGGCTGGTGAGCGGAGAGAACGCCAGGCCATTCTGCCAGGCTGCCGCGGAACAAGGAATTCTGCTCGCCCCGGGAGATTGCTTCGATTGTCCGCCGCATTTTCGACTTGGCTTCGCCGCGACAGGACATGAGTTCCCGCGGGCTTTGGATCGACTGGGCAAATTCGTGGAGAGCTGGGCGGCGAAGTCGCGAGCGGTACCAGTGTGAGTTCCAAAACGCGATGCCATCCCGAGCTTAAGGGATCGACAGCTGAAATCCCCGGCCTTCGAAAATCGCGAAGACCGGAGCAGCCTCAGTCGGTAAGGTGCCGGCGAGAAAGCGTGGGCCAACTGGCCTGAAGACGATGGGCGCTCAGGATTACCGCTTGCCGTCGCGGCGGCGGAGGTAGTCGATGAACATTTGCTCGACGGG
>JBEKDY010000294.1:0-4668 GCA_050014115.1 Candidatus Sulfotelmatobacter sp.
GAGCAGCGGCTGCGGCTGGAGGCTGAGGGCGTGCGGTTTCGCGGGCGGAAGGTGGATATGAAGCAGTGCGAGTGGAAGTTTGGGCGGGCGGGGCGACGGAAATAGGACCTTACGCCCGCATCGCAGTTGGTTTAATGGCCCGAGAAATGGGACTTTGCTGGCGCGGTCTTCTTTATGAGGTAAGCTTGATGCGGATTTCTCACCTGACCATTCGCGGCTCAATCATGACTGTGCTTGTGACAATGGGATTTCTGGGAGTTCTTTTTGGCCAACCGAATCGGGTTGCGCCCGAGCCTAAATTCACAGAGCTCTCTAGCGAGGACCGTGCGCGGCTCGAACAGCAAAGAGCAGTCGTTGCGACCGCTGCTAACCACCAATTAGGCGCAATGCTCACTAAGACCAAGAGCGACCTGCCTATTCTTCAGAGGATAATTGACGACCGAGTATTCAAGAAGTCCCAGACATACGAGTTGCAGTGCCTCGGCGTCGCGTTCGGAGATGTTCTGGCGAGCGAGCTACCTTTGCGATGGGTAATGGTCACGGACGAGTACGGAACTGATCCGACGTTGCGGTTCAAGGAGACGACCGTGCAAATCAATGCGCTCACCATGATTTCCAAGCGAGTCGAACGAGACGAGGCGGTAAATATCTTCGAACTTCTGCGTCTAACGCGCGAGCAACTCGCTGACCACGAGAAAAGAAATCACTGACGATCACCAGGCTTCGCCTGGCTGGACAGCCGGGGCCGCCATCCCCACATGGTTTGGTTACTTTTTGAACTGCTGGTCGATCTCTACCTGATATCCAGTCACCATTTTGTTCGTCTCATTCGCCATGCCGACTACTGCCATCAGCTCTTTGAACATGGCGTCGGTCATGCCTTTTTTTTGCGCCGAGACGGTGTGTGAGGCGATGCAGTAGCCGCACTGGTTGGTCACGCTGACGGCGACGTAGATCAATTCTTTGGTCAGCGGATCGAGCGCGCCGGGGGACATGATCTGCTTGATGTCTTCCCAGGTGCGCTTCAGCGTGGCGGGATCGTGCGCGATGGCTTTCCAGAAATTGTTGATCCAGTCGGTCTTGCGGGTGGTCATGATGTCGTCGTAGACGGCGCGGACTTCGGGGCTGGCGTCGGCGTATTCGATTAGGCCTAGGGTCGACATGGGATCTCTTTCTTTGCGAATAAGAAGGCAATAGGGATGCGAGCCAAACGCGCGATTTATTCGCCCGCAAAAACCGCGGGCGATTCGCGCGGCTCGCCCAGGTCCTTCGGTGAGCAAAAAGCGCTCACCTCAGGATGACAACAAATCTTTCTGCGCTCACGTCGGCAACTCTCCATTGAGCAATTTGCCCAACTGCGCTGCCGGGACGCGGATGCCTACGTAGAACTGGCCGAACAGGGCGTAGACGGCGCTGACATGGTCGAAGCGCATTTCGTAGATCAGCTTTTTGAAGACCAGCGGATCTTCGGCGAAGAGATCGACGCCCCACTCCCAGTCGTCGAAGCCGATCGAGCCGGTGATGATTTGCTTGACCTCGCCTGCGTAGCGGCGGCCGACGAGGCCGTGTTCGTTCATCTGGCGGGCGCGCTCCTCGATGGGCAGCTTGTACCAGTTCTGGTCCTCGCCGCGGCGGCGGTCCATGGGATAGAAGCAGGCGTAGCGGTGCGGCGGAATGTCCGGGTAGAGCCGCGGGCGCATGGCTTCTTTCTGCCGCGCGAGCGTATCGGCGATTTCGCGTTTCCATTCATCGGAGTGAGGCTCGATGCCGCGGTCGACCAGCGCCTTATAAACTTTCACGGTGGATTCGTAGAGACTCAGCTCGATGATGGAGAGGTAAGAAGTTGTTGGCTCGAGATAATCGCTGAGGCGAAGGTTAGCGAGGCTGAGCTCGGCCTGATTCAAATCGGCGAACGATTCGCGGAAGTGAATGAACATGAGATCGCCCTTGTGTCCGAGCAGCGAAAAAATTGCGGATTGGCCGGGCGAGTGCTGCTCCAGCGTGGCGAGTGCCGTTGCAGCTTCCGCCGCGATGGCTGATTTTTCAGCGTCCGGCAGGGCACGCCAGGCGGAGCGGCGGAAGCGCATCATCTGGTGCAGGACGCTGTAGCCTTCGGTGGTGAGCGGGACGGCTGGGATCTCGGTTACGATTTTCGGTGTGGGTTGGTGAGTGGTTGTCATGGTTTGCATTGTCCGGCTTGTTTACCGTGGCAAGCGTCCATTGTACCGGGAGAGGCTCATGTGGGGACAGCAGCCCCCGGCCGTCCGGTCGAGCAAAGGTCGACTGGTTTCTTCGCTCGGCCGACAAGCTGAGGCAAGCAAGCTAGCCACGTCTCGTGAGGGATTGACAGTCGCGGCTTTGGCGAGTGAGACGTTGCAAGCGACGTCTCTACGGTATAACTATGGGCATGGGAACAAGGCCGCGCGGGTCTAGCTTCGTTCTGCTTTTCGTGGTGCTCGGCGCGATCCCGCTGATGGGGCAGAACGAGCGGCTGTGGGTTTTGCGCGCGCCGGGCGAGATGGTGGAGTACGATCCCGCCACTCTTACAGTCAAACCGCCGGCTGCGAATCCGCCGGTCAAAGTTCCCGCCGAGGCGTGGAAATCTCCGCAGGGCGTTTCGGTCAATCATCAAGGACAGATTCTGTTTTCGCCCGCGGTTTCGTTGCCGCTCGCGGAGACCGATGCCGATACTCCGCACAGAACGTGGTTGTGGAACGGCAAGGCGGTAACTTCGTTAGACGTGGGCGTGAGCAGAAGGACGGCAACGGCAGGATCGAATGTGGCGATCACGGAGTCGGCCGCGAGCGTCTATCTTTCCGCGGACGGGCAGCATCTGTTCTGGTTTGCCAACGAGGCGCGCCGGCTGCAACGCGAAGAGATGGACCTTTCCACGGCCACCACTTGGCAAGCGTGGCAAACGGATCTGGAGGGCAACGCGCGGCAAGATATTGCTTCGTCAACGCTGCCGGATTGCCGCTGCACGACCGGGAGCTGTGAGGAAACGTGTCCTTACATTGTCGCTTGGGCCCCTGAAGACGGCATCGACAAGTTTTTTCTCGTGACTCAGTTCACCGCAGGACAAACCGGGCCGACCTACAAGGCAAGCATGCGCTACCAGCAAGATGCGGGGAAGTGGGTGGCGAATCCTCTCGCGTTGCCGCTGCAGCGGGTGCTGGACGCGGCTTCCGACGGGAACGTGATTGTCGAGGCGATTCCCGACAGCGGTTGCTGCGGATGGGTGAATCAGAGCGACGACCAGACCCTGCTGCGAATCCGAGACAAGACTCTCGTGTTATTCGATGAACTGGCCACGTTCAAGAATCCGGACTACGACGTCAGCTTCTACACGTCGAATGCGCGCGTGCAGCCCAGCCTCGGCGCAGTTGCGATGACGCTGGTTTCGACCGCGGAAACCAACAAGCCGATTCAGCTGGCGGAGCAGGGACAGGCCAGCCTCGAAGAAACGCAGCGCATTCATAAAGCGCTGGAAGAACTGCCCGCGGTCGAAGTGAAAAACGTTGAGGACTCGCCGAAGCGAATCGCGTATCTTCCTCGTGCCACGCTGGTGGGGTGGATCAGCGATAAAGAAATTCTGGTCGTCGAGGCGCATCTGCTGGTTGCGTATAACGTGAGCACCGGGGTGCGGCGTAAGTCGACAATTCGCGTCGAAGATGCGGCGCACGTGTTTCTGCGTTAGCTCTTCCTCTGGCCGGCGCGGTAAATCGTCCAACCAATAAAATTTGCTCCCAGCACCACCAGCGCGATTTTCAAGGAATATTTCCAGACGCTGGCAACGGCAATCACCGGCGATACCGAGAGCAGAACAAACAGCAGAGTCACGGCAAACGCCGCTGCTGCGCCCAGACGCAGCCACAGGCCGGGGCGCAGCCCTTTAGCTTTCGGTGAAAAAAGCGGGATCGCGAACAAGGCCAGGTAGGCCATGCCATAGAAGGTCCAGGCCCAGATCTGCAGCAGAGAAAAAGCTTCCTGATTGCGGGCGCCGACTAGCACAGCGGTGCTGGCGGCGAGCGCCACACCGCCCATGAACAAAATCGAATTGACCGGTGTGCGGTACTTCGCATGCAGAACGGTGAACCAGCGCGGCAAGAGATGGTCCCAGCCCGCCACCAGCGGCAGCCGCGTGTTGCTGGAAAAGTACAGAGTGTAGCTGCAAATGTAGTTCAACAGCAGGAGAAGAATCGCGATGGAAACCAGCGGACCGGCTAAACCAAAGACGCCGAGTCCGCGGCTGAGGGCCTGAGGGATAGGGCCGATCACGTCGATCGCGTCCGGAGAAACGAAGGCGAGAATTGCGCTGGTTCCGAGAATATATAGAAGCGCGATGAGCGGTGCCGTGAAAAGAATGGAACGGGCCAGGTTTCGTCCTGGGTTGCGCGACTCTCCGGCGAAGATCGCGATGATTTCGAATCCGGACAAGGCCCCGAACGTCATCTTGCTGAAAACGCTGAGGCTAAAAAAAGTAAAAGGCGGCAGAACAAGGGGCAGTGGGTTGTAGTGCGGCAGAGTTCCGTGGCGCACGTGAAAGAATGGCAGCGCGATCAGCACACCGAGGATAAGAACCGTGAAGATGCTGCCGGCGTTGCTCACCCACTTGCCCACGCTGAGGCCGAGCCGCGCGACCACCATCATCCCAGCGATCAGCACGAT
>JBEKDY010000295.1:0-5278 GCA_050014115.1 Candidatus Sulfotelmatobacter sp.
GCCGTGCTGCTCTTTCTGATGTCGGGCACGCGCGGGCTGTTTTCGAAGCGCATTATGCTGCAAGCGTATTTTGACAATGCCAGTGGCCTGCGCGAGGGCGCGCCGGTACGGCTGAGCGGCGTGGACGTCGGCAATGTCATTCATATTCGCGTCGTGCCCGACAAGGATAAGCAGCTGACTCCCGTCGAAGTGATCATGAAGGTGAGCACCAAGTACGGCTTCGACCTGCGGCGCGATTCGGTGATCTCGCTGGACACCGCCGGGGTGCTGGGCGAAACCTACCTCGACATTGATAGTTCACAAGCGGTCGGGCCCGTTGTGCAGGATGGAGACACGATCGCCACGCAGGTGCACCCCGACTTCAACCAGGTGGTGCGCGCCAGCCAAAGCACGCTTCAGAACATGGACGCGCTGCTCAAGCGCGCCGACCGCATTCTGGCTTTCGCGGAGAGTGGCAAGGGATCGCTGGGCAAGTTAATTTATGATCCCACTCTTTACAACCGGCTGTCGACCACGGTGGCAGACCTGCAAGGGATGGTGGAAGACGTCGCCAAGGGCAAGGGCAGTCTGGGCGCGCTGATCAACCGCAATGACGCCTACGACAAGTTCCTGGCCACGCTCGACAAATTGAACGCGGTGATTGACGACGTGCAAGCCGGTAAGGGCACGGCGGGAAAGTTGTTAAAGGATCCGTCGCTTTATGACAACGCCAACGATACCATCGCCAACATCAAGAAGGTCAGCGAGACCATCAACTCGGGCAAGGGCACGATCGGAAGGCTGATTCAGGATGATGAGCTGGGGAAGAAGCTGGACACCACCATCACCAAGCTTTCGGAACTAACGTCCGAACTGGAAGCGGGCCAGGGCACGGCGGGCAAGCTCATCAAAGACGAGACGCTCTATAACAACGCCAACCAGATGATTACGGAAGCTGCGGCGCTGGTGAAAGCGGTAAAGGAAAATCCCAAGAAATATCTCAGCATCAAGCTGCACATCTTCTGAAGTTTTGTCAGGCCAGCCCGCCGCGCAGCATTTCTAGTGCTCGCCGATGCCGAAGACTGCTCCCAGCATTAAGATCACCAACACTCCCAGCGAAATCCAGCCGTACTTCATATCTTTCTCGTGGAAGAAAAGAAAGCAGGCTACCAGCACCCGAACCACGGGGGTGGCCAGCATCAGCAACACGCCCGCGCGCTCGATGCCGAGCGGAATCCGGCCGGGCACGAAGAGGCCGGTGATCAGGCCGGCCAGCATAATGAAGAAGCAACTGAACGCGCCGATGCGCAAAACCAAAGCGACGACGCGATCGAAGGCGGGCTCGCGTAGTTGGCTCATGCCGCGCCTCCGTTATGCAAGTGCTCGAACACGTGCACAACCAGGTGGCCGGCCAGGTACACCATGATGGCCGCCAGAAGATAGACGACATACCGTGTGCGAATGCGCGGAGCCGCGCGTGCGCCGAGCAGCGATCCCAGAAAAACTCCGACCGCCAGCGGCGCGGCCACTTCCACCAGAATGTCGCCGCGGCGGTAATAAACAATGGCGCTGGCAGCGGCGGTCACGCCCACCATAAAGTTGGAAGTTGCCGTGGCCACCATGAGCGGCACTCCCATAAAAATGTACATCACCGGAACTTTGATGGGACCGCCGCCAATGCCCAGCAACCCGGAAAGCGCGCCGGCTACCAGCGACGCGGCCATCCCCAAGGGATAACGCTTCGGCTCATAAGGAGGAATCACGACGGCACCATTGCTGAGGGCCATTCCGAAGGATGATTCGGAGGACGCTTCGTCTCCCGTCTTCACTTTTCCTCCGCGCGACAGAATCGTAATCGAGCTGTAGAGCAGAAATCCTGCGAACACACCTTCGAGAAGGCTGCGATTGAAATAGCCGACGAGATAGGCGGTGACCGCGGCACCCAGCGCGGTGGCCAGTTCGAGCGTCATGCCCAGGCGAATGTCGGTGGTGTGGCGTTGCAGATGAACCGAGGAACTCGCCGCGGACGTGGTGATCACGGCCACCAGGCTGGTGCCAATCGCCTCGCGAATCGGGATGCCGAAATGCAGCGCGAGAATTGGAGCCAGCACTACGCCGCCGCCGATTCCGGTGATCGCGCCTAGCGCCCCCGCAAAGAAACCAAGCACAACCAGAAGAACGGTTACCACGTGGCGCAGAACCTCCGGCTCGCGGCGCTGCGACAACAGCGGGCCGCTGGATCCCGGGGGCAACATCGAGTGCTGGAATTGTTTAGAAAGTTTGCAGCGTGTGGAAACATGAGCCGATCAGGATACCACCCGCGGCGTGCTGGTCGACTCCGCCTGCTCGTGGGCGTGGTAGCTGGAGCGCACCATCGGCCCCGATTCGACGTGGCGGAATCCGAACCGTAGCGCTTCGTCTTTCAAATATTGGAATTCTTCCGGAGCGTAGAAGCGGGCAATGGGCAGATGATCTTTCGAAGGCCGCAGATACTGCCCGACGGTGAGAATGTCGACGCCGCGGCCGCCGAGATCGCGGAACACTTCCACCAGTTCCTCCGACGACTCGCCCAGCCCAACCATGACGCCGCTCTTGGTGACCATACCGGGAGAAAACTTTTTGGCGTTCGCCAGCAGAGTGAGAGTGCGCTCGTAGCGCGCTCCGGAGCGCACAACGCGGTACAGGCGAGGGACAGTTTCCGTGTTGTGGTTGAGCACGTCAGGCTTGGCGTCGAGAACAATTTTCAGAGCTTCGTCGAGTCCCTGAAAATCGGGAATGAGCACTTCGATGCGGCAATCCGGCGTGAGTTCGCGAATCTCGCGGATGGTCTCGGCAAAAACTTTGGCGCCGCCAATGTTGTCATCGTCGCGGTTTACGCTGGTCACGACCGCGTGCTTCAGTCCTAGCGTGGCCACAGCTTCGGCGACGCGGCGCGGTTCATCCCAGTCAATGGGCTCGGGTCTGCCCTTAGGCACCGCGCAGAAACCGCAACGCCGCGTGCAGATATCTCCCAGCAGCATGAACGTTGCAGTCTTATGGTTCCAACACTCGCCGATGTTCGGACACTGCGCCGACTCGCACACCGTATGCAGTCCGAGTCCGCGAGCCAACTTTTTCAAGTCATGGAAGTTATCGCCAGAGGGAGCTTTCGCTCGCAGCCACGTAGGCTTGGGCACGCGCTGCGGCGGGGAAAGCTCGATCTGGATCAGTTGGGAAGAGCCGGCCATTGGTTTGATTTTATCAGTTCGGGCCTTGGCGACGGACGGAAGAGCCCCCAGCGAGCGAAGCTGCGCTCCGGATCGCCGACGATCCGCCCGCAAGCGCCGATAAGGCGAATCAAAAAGAATTTATCCAACTGGCTAACCAGAGACAGCACTTGGTTTTCTTATCTCCATGTGCAGAATGAAATCAGGGTGGATTCATTGACTCAGAGCGGTACTTATTTAGCCCCGTTCCTGATTGTCGCGGCGTTCGTTCTCCTCTTTGCATTTCTGATCGTGCGCAGCGTGCGCGCAATTCTTAAGATAAAAAACACACCTCTGACGCCGAGCGATGTCCTCCGCAAACAAGAGCCACAGCCGCAGCCCATGGAGCCGAGGCGGCCTCGTCTGATAGGCGGCGGATACGGAATCACGATCGTTGCTGGCGTGATGGGTATTGTCTGCGTTGGTGTTACTTATGCCACTCTTCACAAGTTCAATGTAGATCAACGTTTCGCCAAAGAAGGTCAAACAATCACAGGAACCGTGCTGGGCACGTCGCAGGGGCGCAGCAAACACATGATCCGATACGAATTTCGAATCGACGGGCAGGCGTACCAGGGCGCCGGCAACGTTCCAAAGCTGCGTTCGTGGACGAACGCTCGCAAGTCCAAAGAAATCGAAATCAGCTACCTGGCTTCAGATCCCGCAATCAACCGGCCCGCCGACGAGACGAACCTTCCCATCCTGATCGGCTTAGCGCCTCCTGTTTTTCTAGCTCTGATTGTCTTTCTGCTCCTGAGCCAGTTGCGGCGCAATTTTGTGCTCGCCACAACTGGTCGACTCACAAACGGTATCGTGGTCGGGATCCGACCCGGATCGAAATCTTCAACGTGGGTTTACTATGACTTTCTAAACGACCAGGGCGTCGTGACGAGGGGTAAATCATCGATTCTTTCCTGGAAGGTTGCCTTAGGCTCCCCGGTCGAGGTTCTGTACCTGCCCGACGACCCGGAACGAAATTCCCTCAGACAATCGATGTATTGGCGAACGTGAGCCGCGAATGACGGTCAGCGAAAAATTGAAGCCGCATCGCGTTACCCCACTTCGACTAACCCATACGTATTCTGCCAGCGCGTGCGCATGTGAACCAGGGCGCGGCTCACTTCCACTTCTGAAATCTCGGCGCTCGGGCCTGCGACTACGGCGGCGGCTTCGCGCTTCGCGGCTTCCAGCAACTCACGGTCGCGAATTATATTGGCAACGCGAAAACTCGGCATACCCGCCTGCCGGGTCCCGAAAAATTCGCCGGGGCCGCGGAGTTCGAGATCGAGCTCGGCGATTTTGAAACCATCATTCGTTTTCACCATGGCATCGAGACGCTTCTCGCCCTCTTCGCTCACTTTGCCGCCGGTCATCAGGACGCAATAGGATTTTGCGGCTCCGCGTCCGATGCGGCCGCGCAGCTGGTGAAGTTGCGCCAGTAGCCACGAGAATCTGCAGTTCGCCTTTCTGAAACATCCGCATGACTTGATCTTTCAAATCCGGGTCGAGGCGGCCGTGCAGGAGGCCGACTTTCAAGTCGGCGAAGACGTGGCCGCTTAGTTCGCGGTACATCTTGATCGCGGCCTTAAGTTCGGTTTCCTCGTTCTCCTCGATCACGGGATAGACCACGTATGCCTGGTGGCCAGCGGCGATCTGTTTGCGCACGAAATCCCAGACTTCGGGCGAGCGCTCGTCGGCCACGCGGCGGGTGACGATCGGTGTGCGGCCGGGGGGAAGTTCGTCGAGCACGCTGAGATCGAGATCGCCGTAGAGCGTGAGGGCGAGCGTGCGTGGGATGGGGGTTGCGGTCATCACCAGAACGTCGGGTTCGGGGGGCGGGTCCTGTGGTGAGGCAATCGAGCTTCGCTCGGGCGGACGGGCAAGACTGCCCGTCCCCCCATGAGTGGCTTCGCTGCCGTCGGATGGTTTCTTCATCAGCTTCAGACGTTGCAACACGCCGAAGCGATGCTGCTCGTCAACGATCACCAGGCCGAGATTGGCGAACTCCACTTTCTCTTCGAGCAGCGCGTGCGTGCCGATCACGAGCTGAGCGT
>JBEKDY010000296.1:0-4624 GCA_050014115.1 Candidatus Sulfotelmatobacter sp.
GCACCAGGTTGATCTTCGCCATGCCTTTGGCCTTACGCTCGAACTCGTCCGTAGGAATCCCGACCAGCTCCGCCAGCACATAGCCGGAGTCGTTAAAGGTAAGCGTCTGATCGAAATCGCTCGCGAAAATATAGCGCTTCAAAACGTTTTCACTCATGCCCACTCGATTCGCAGAGCCACTCTCTGACCCATAAAAACAATTGATCGGCGCTATTCTGACACAAGTTACGTAGGATATTCATAATTCTTGTGCACCGTTTCCGCGACGAAGTTTCTCGATGAGATCCGATTCGTAAATTCAATGACTACCAAGCACCCTTCGACTTCGCTCAGGGCAGGATTCGTACACAAAGGGCTACCCATAGGTTTCCTTCGTGGAACTTCGTGCCCTTCGTGTTGAAAGACTTTGGTTTAGACTTGGTCGCTTTACTAAATGCGTGAGCACGTCCAAAATAGAAGTTTCGGCCTTACAACAGGAGCTCTTATGCCAGCGACAGGGGAACTCATCCGTTCCATGAACTATGTAGACGACATTACCGCAACCTTGCGCCGCCTTTGCCTTTACATCCCGAATATGAGTGCCGAAGAGCGGAAGCGGTTGGCGGAATATTTGCGCACCGCCGGCGGAGCGCTCAACGCGGCGCTTGCTGATTTGGAGAAGGCGGGCTAGCCAGTGGTGCAGGTCCGGACCATCGCTGTGATCGGCGCCGGCACCATGGGCCGCGGCATCGCCCACGCCGCCGCGCTCGGCGGCTACCGCACCATTCTCGAAGATCTGTTGCCCGGTGCGCTGCGCAGAGCAGAGAACGAAATCCGCGCCAATCTTGATAAAGCCGTCGAGCTCGGTAAAGTTGCAGGACCCGACGCGGATGCAGCTTTCCGCCGTGTGGAATATGCCGAGTCGGTGGACGAGGCGGCGCGCGAAGCGGATCTCGTAATCGAAGCAGTTCCGGAAGAGATGGAATCGAAGATTGAAATCTTCACGCTGCTCGATAAGATCTGCCGTCCGGCTACGATTCTTGCTTCCAACACCTCGTCGCTCAGCATCACCGAGATCGCCAGCGTTACCTATCGCGCGAGGAAAATCGTCGGCATGCACTTTTTTAATCCCGTGCACAAGATGAAGCTGCTCGAAGTGGTGCGCGCTCTCGAAACCGACGACGACACGCTGGCCGCCGCCGTGGAAGTGGGCAGGCGCATGGGAAAAGAAGTGGTGGTCATCAAGGAGTCGCCCGGCTTTATTACGAGCCGCATTAATGCCATGATCGGGAACGAAGCATTCCTCATGCTGCAGGAAGGCATTGCCTCGGCGGTGGACATCGACAAGGCCGTGAAGCTGGGACTGAACCATCCCATGGGACCGTTCGAGTTGGTCGATCTGGTGGGGCTCGATACGCGTCTGAGCATTCTGGAATATCTGCACCAAACGTTGGGAGAGAAATATCGTCCCGCGGCTTTGTTGGTGGAGTACGTGCAGGCCGGGCGACTGGGGCGGAAGTGCGGGCGCGGCGTGTATGAGTATCCGGAGACGAAGGGATCCGTCTCAACCTGATCCCCAACAATCATCGAAACTAATAGGGATCCTTCGACTGCGCGTAAGGTTCGCTTTCGCGGACCTTACGCTTAACCCGTAGAGAGCTTGTTAACTGCGGCCGAAGTTTAGGCCCGACAGGGCCGCTACTTTTTCTTCTTTGATTCCTATGCTTGCGATCAGCACTTGGAAGCTCTCACCCATGCCGGCGGCGGTGACGAGGTGCTTGAGTTGCAGGGCGACTTTGGCGCGCTCCTGGGGCAGGCGGCAGTCTTCGAAGGCGTCGGAAAATTGGGTGGCTTCGCCGATGCCCATCAGGAATTGGGATTGCGTGATCAGCTTTTGCGTTTGCATGCCGTGCTGTTCGGCGGCGGCGGCGAGCGCGGTGAAGTTTACGTCGGCGGTGATGTCCTGTTCGCCGGGAGCTTCGTAGGGATTGGCTCCGACGGAATGCTGACGTATAGCTTTAAGCGTACCCCGATGGCGCCCGGCGAGTTGCTCAGCGCGAGTGTAGCCGTAGTCGATTGCGACGAGGAATCCGCGACGGATGGTGGAGGCGATCTGGCGCATGTAGTTCCGTGCGATGAGCTGGGCTTCGACGCGTTCGCCGGGTTCGGGATGGATGGAATGGCGGTCGAGGAATTCCAGTTCCTCGGGCGAGGGGGGGGCCCAGGTTTCGACGAAGCGGTTGTCGCGGGTGTCGATGCGGAGGGCGCCTTGCGGGCTCAGGATTTCGACGGGGAGGGCGTCGAAGAATTCGTTGGCGAAGACAACAAGCGGAACCCCAGGGGCTGAAGCCCAAATCTCCGCGCCGCTATTCGGCACGACTGAAGTCGTGCCCTTCCCGGTTGTGCTGGCGCTTTGCCCTGTGCCGAGGGCTTCTCGACCAGAGGCCAAAACAGCATGTCCTGAATCGAGATGACGACTCAGCGTGCTCTCGATGCGCCGGCGTAGGGCGGGTGAGGATTCCACCAGAATGTAACGCAAGGCGCAGAAGAAGTCGGGAAATTGTTTTTCTGACCAGTCGAGAGCGTCTTGCGCGAAGAGGCCGCGGCCAGGTCCGAGTTCGACTATAACGATTTTTTCTGGAGAGCCAAGGGCTCGCCACATTTCTTCGAACTGGCGTGCCATCAGACGACCGAAGACGGCGTGCACGTCGCTTGAGGTATAGAAGTCACCGGACTTGCCGAACTGTTCGGCGTTGCGGGAGTAGTAGCCGTGGTCGGGATCGTAGAGGCAGAGTTCCATATAGCGCGAGAAAGGGATTTGGCCGCGGGCGTGGATTTCCTGCTCGATTTTTTGGCGAAGTGGATTCACAAACCTCTCTGGCGGCGATCAGTGCGGTCTTGCGGGGTGCGGATGAACATTTCCATGAAGTAGTCGTGCAGGGCGTCGAAGAGTTGGCGCTGGAAGCTCCATTCGAATTGGGAGTCGTCGAGGTCGCGGGGATGAAGATCGAAATAGTAGATGTGCACGGGGACGGATTCGTCTTTGAATTGGATGATGATCTCGACGCCGTCTTTCTTGGCGCGCGCGGAGAAATCCAGGAGGGGATGCTCGTAGAGGCGGAGCTGGGCTTGGACGCGGTCGAGGCGCGGGTTTGCACTTTCGGACACGCAAGGATTCTAGCGGAGGGAAGGGGGAAGTCACCACAGTGGGCGCGGAATGTGTGTGGCGGAAACTCCTCGTAGGAAGGCTGCTGACGTTGAGCTGCTAGGGATCCTTCGACTGCGTAGCTGCTTCGCTTCGCGAAACAGCTACTTCGCTCAGGATGACAGACTACAAATATGAGCATCTACTCGTAGCGTAACGCTTCGATGGGATCAAGCCTTGCGGCTTTGATGGCCGGCAGCATGCCGCTGATGATGCCGACGAAACTTAGGATTGCGGTGGACCAGATCAGCGTGGCGGAATCGATGTAGAGGTGGATGTCCCCTTCGCTGGCGTTTTCTTCGAAGGCGCTCCACAAGGGCAGGCCGCCGACGGACCACGAAATTAAATAAGCGAGCACCACGCCCAGCAGGCCGCCCACGGCCGTGATCACAAGAGCTTCCGCAAGGAATTGGAACAGGATGTGCCAGCGGTGCGCGCCCAGAGCTTTTTCCACGCCGATTTCGCGGGTGCGCTGCGTCACTGAGACCAGCATGATGTTCATTAAGCCGACACCGCCGATTCCCAGCGTGAGCAGGCCGATGAAGCCGAGGAGAATTTTGATCCCGGTGGAGATGACTTGCAGGTCGAGCAGGTCGGCGAAAACATCGAAGACAAAAATCGCGCGCTGGTCTTTGGGATCGAAGTTGTGGTGGAAGCCCATGGACTCGCGCACGGCTTTGACGACTTTGGCGTGGTCGCCTTCGTACTCCATGACGACGGCGCTGAGGTAGTAGGTGTTAGCCAGGTCGCTCATTGCGCTGTAGGGCACGTAAACGTGCTCGTTGATGTTGTCGTCGCCGTTTTGAATTTGATGTTTCATCACGCCGACGATCTGGTAGGAGATTCCGTCGAGGCGGAGATTTTGTCCGATGGCGTTCTGACCCGAGAACAGCTTTTTCTTCGCGTCCGAGCCGATGACGGCGACGCGGGTGTGGGTGAAGTCGTCGGCTTCGCTGAAGAATGTGCCTTCGGCAATGTCGAGGCGGCGCATGTGAGCGTAGGAGGCGTAGACTCCGCTGACGCCGTAAGTGGCGCTGCGCGTTCCGAAGGCGGCGAGACATTGTTTTGTGACTTCGGGAGAAACGCGCTTGAGAAGTGGAACTTCGGTGCGGATGTAATCGAGATCGTTGACGTTGAGGCGAACCTGCGTTCCGGCTTTGGTGCCTCCGGCCTGGAGTTCGGTGCGGCCGGGGAAGATGAATACGAGGTTGGTGCCAAAGGAGCGGAAGGCGGACCAGAGTCCGCGCTCGAAGCCGGTGCCGTAGGCGAGAAGCAGGACGACCGTCGCTATGCCCCAGGCCATGCCCAGCATGGTGAGGAGCGTTCGGCTGCGATTGTGGCGCAGCGCGGTGTAGGCTTGCATGGCGAGGTCGGTGATCATTAGGAACAGTTTCTAGTTTCTAGCTTGGTTGATTTTAGATTGCAGATTTTAGATTGCAG
>JBEKDY010000297.1:0-4593 GCA_050014115.1 Candidatus Sulfotelmatobacter sp.
TCCCCAAGGGACTGAACGAAGGAATTGTCCGCATCATTTCGGCTAAGAAGAACGAGCCGGAATTCATGCTGGAGTGGAGGCTCAAGGCCTACCGGCACTGGGCTTCGCTGGAGCAGGCGCAGGCCGAGCCCACATGGGCGAATGTGAAGTACGCCCCGATTGATTATCAGAATATTATTTATTACTCGGCGCCCAAGCAGAAGCCGGGCCTGAAGAGCCTGGATGAACTTGATCCGGAAATTTTGCGCACGTACGAAAAGCTGGGCATCCCCCTGGCTGAACAGAAAATGTTGGCGGGTGTCGCCGTGGACGCTGTTTTCGACAGCGTCTCGGTAGCCACAACTTTTAAGGCAAAGCTGAGCGAAGTTGGCGTAATTTTTTGTTCGTTTTCAGAAGCGGTGCAGAAGCATCCGGAGTTGATTAAGAAATATCTCGGCTCCGTGGTTCCGCATACCGATAATTTTTTTGCGGCGTTAAACGCTGCGGTTTTCACCGACGGCTCATTCGTGTATGTGCCGAAGGGTGTGCGCTGCCCGATGGAGCTTTCCACATACTTCCGCATCAACGCGGCAGAGACTGGGCAGTTCGAGCGCACTTTGATCGTGGCCGACGAAGGCGCGTCGGTCAGCTATCTCGAAGGCTGCACGGCGCCGATCCGCGATGAGAACCAGTTGCACGCCGCCGTGGTGGAACTGGTGGCGCTCGACAATGCGCAGATCAAGTATTCCACCGTGCAGAACTGGTATCCCGGCGACAAGAACGGAAAAGGCGGAATCTACAATTTCGTTACCAAGCGCGGCAAGTGTGCGGGCGTCAGCTCCAAGATTTCATGGACTCAGGTGGAGACTGGCTCCGCGATCACATGGAAATATCCGAGCTGCATTCTGCAGGGAGACAATTCGGTGGGTGAGTTTTATTCCGTGGCGCTCACCAACAACTACCAGCAGGCGGACACGGGCACCAAGATGATCCACCTCGGGAAGAACACAAGCAGCACGATCGTCTCGAAGGGGATCTCGGCGGGACATGGCCAGAATACTTACCGCGGCATGGTGAAGATCATGAAGGGCGCAACCGGCGCGCGCAATTACACGCAATGCGATTCCCTGCTGATCGGCGACCAGTGCGGCGCGCACACGTTTCCGTATATCGAGGTGAAGAACTCCACGGCTCGCATGGAGCATGAAGCCTCGACGTCGAAAATTGGCGAGGACCAGCTCTTTTATCTGCAGCAGCGCGGCTTAAAAGCCGAAGATGCGGTCTCGATGATCGTGAACGGCTTCTGCAAGCAAGTGTTCCGCGAACTGCCAATGGAGTTTGCAGTGGAAGCGCAGAAACTGCTGAGCGTGAGCCTGGAAGGCAGCGTCGGGTAAGTTTGCGGTTTCTGATTTCTGATCAACGCACTCGGAAGAAAAAGTTACAAATCACGAAGGAAACAAAATAAATGAGTTTGCTCAAAATCAAGAATTTGCACGCGACGGTCGCTGGACACGAAATCCTCAAAGGCATTGACCTTACCATCAACGCCGGCGAAGTTCACTCCATCATGGGTCCGAATGGTTCGGGCAAGAGCACGCTGGCCCAGGTGTTGTCGCGTCGCGCAACGTATGAGGTAACCGCCGGCGAAGTTCTGTTCAACGGCAAAGATCTGCTGGCGATGAAGCCCGAAGAAGCGGCCTGCGAAGGCGTCTTTCTGGCTTTCCAGTATCCCGTGGAGATTCCCGGGATCGGCAACGCTTACTTCCTCCGCTCGGCGCTAAACGCGATGCGCAAGTATCGCGGCGAAGATGAAGTGGATGCCATGGATTTTCTCCCCATGTATCGCGAGAAGCTGAAGCTGCTCGAAATGGACGAAAAACTCATGAGCCGTTCCGTCAACGAGGGCTTCTCCGGCGGCGAGAAGAAGCGGAATGAAATTCTGCAGATGGCGGTGCTGGAGCCGAAGCTGGCGATTCTGGATGAAACCGATTCGGGCCTCGACATCGACGCGCTGCGCATCGTGGCCAAGGGTGTGAATGCCATGCGCGGTCCGGAGCGCGCCATGCTGGTGGTTACGCACTACCAGCGGCTGCTGAACTATATCGCCACGGATTTCGTGCACGTGCTGGTCGATGGCCGCATCGTGCGCTCGGGCGGTCCTGAACTGGCGCTCGAACTGGAAGAAAAAGGCTATGGCTGGATCGAAGCGGAAGCGCGACAGACTGCTCCGGCTTCGGTGTAGCGAGCATTCTTTAGCGAGCAATCTCTGAGTGGAGTAAGCGTGATTACTGCAACTGAAAACCTCGAAAAGTATCTGGAGAGTTTCACCGCGTTCGCCAAGCGGTCCTCAGGGCACGGTCAGCCTTGGCTGAGAAAGCTGCGCGAAGATGCCTTTGCGCGTTTCTGCGAGACTGGCTTTCCGACGACGCACGATGAAGATTGGCGCTTCACCAGCATTTCGGCGATTGCTCGCACGGCGTTTTCTTTCGCCCAACCTGCCGCACATCTTTCAGACGCCGATTTGAAGCGGTGGCGGGTGGATGGCGCGGCTGCCCAACTGGTATTTGTCGATGGAGAGTTCGTGCGCGGCTTGTCGATATTCGGAACTTTGCCAGCAGGCATCACGGTCTCGGGCCTTAAGGAAGAGATCGAGAAGCGCACGCCGTCAGTCGAAGCTCACCTCGGCCGCTATCTCAACACTCAACGTGATGCGTTTTGCGCTCTGAACACGGCCTTTGCGGAAGACGGAGCATTTGTGCACGTTGGCCGGGGCCTTTCGTTGGATGCGCCGATTCACTTGCTGTTTGTGTCCACGGCAGCCGGCGCCCCGCGCATGATTCATCCGCGGAGCCTGCTGATTTTCGAGCAGGAGAGCGAGGCCACGGTCGTCGAAGACTACGTCTCCCTCGGCGGCGGAACGGTGTTCTGCAACTCCGCTACCGAACTGGTCGCCGGCCCGAACTCGACCATTGCACATTACATGGTCGAGCGCGAAAGCCTGGATGCGTTCAACATTTCTACGCTGCGCATGCAGCAGGAACGCAGCGCGAACGTCGCTTCCCATTCGCTTCTGCTGGGCGGCGGACTGGTTCGCAACAACGTTCATCCCGTTCTGGCCGGCGAGGGTGGAGAGTGCCTGATCAACGGCATCTTCGTTGGCGACGACCACCAGCATCTCGACAATTACATGCACGTGGAGCACGCCAGCCCGCACTGCAGCAGCCGCCAGTTCTACAACGGAATCCTGGATGGCCACGCGCACGGGGTTTTCCACGGCCGCATCGTCGTGCACAAAGACGCGCAGAAAACCGACGCCAAGCAGACGAACCGCAACTTGCTGCTTTCCGATGACGCGCAGATCGACACCAAGCCGCAACTGGAGATTTACGCCGACGACGTGAAGTGTACCCACGGTGCAACCATCGGTCAGATCGAAGAAAATGCATTGTTCTATCTGCGGTCCCGAGGCATCGACGAAATTTCCGCGCGCAAGTTTCTGCTGCAAGCCTTCGCCGGGGAGTGCCTGGAACGCATGAAGCCGGGAGTGGCGCGCACGCACGCGGAGCGCCTGATCCACGAGCATCTGCTATCCATTGCGAATCATTTTTCCGCTCCGCGGCCTAGCCCGGCTACCGGACCAAGGCAGCGCGCGTAACTGAATGCAAGAAAGCCAGGAGGACGCTGGATGACAACCATTGCAAGATCGCCATTGGACTCCGGCCGGACCGCGCTTCACGAGGAAGCTCACGAGGTCGCGCCCGGTTTCGATATCGAGCGGGTACGCGCCGATTTTCCCATCCTTCGGGAAAAGGTTCGCGGTCACCAACTGGTTTACCTGGACAACGCGGCCACGTCGCAAAAGCCCAAAGTCGTGATGGACGCGATCGTCCGCTACTACGAACACGACAATGCCAACATCCACCGCGGCGTGCATTATCTCTCCGAGCGCGCGACGGAGGAATTCGAAGAAGCGCGGAAGTCGGTGCAGACGTTTCTTCATGCCGCTCGGCCCAGCGAGATTGTCTTTGTTCGCGGCGCAACCGAGGCCATCAATCTGGTTGCGCAAACCTACGGCCGGGTTCACGTGGGCGCGGGCGACGAGGTGCTCATCACGACGATGGAGCACCATTCCAATATTGTTCCCTGGCAAATGCTGTGTGAGGAAAAGCGGGCGACACTCCGCGTTGCGCCGATCAATGACAAGGGCGAGCTGGTTCTCGAGGAATTCGAAAAGCTGCTCGGCCCCAAAACAAAGATCGTCTCCATTGGCCACGTCTCGAATGCGCTGGGTACCGTGAATCCGCTTGCGGAAATTATAAGAATGGCCCACGCCAGAAATATTCCTGTTCTCGTGGACGGCGCTCAGGCCGTGCCTCGCGTGCCCGTGAATGTTCAGGAATTGGATTGCGATTTCTACGTGTTCTCCGGGCACAAGACGTACGGGCCCACTGGAATCGGCATTCTATACGGCAAATTAGCGCTGCTCGAAGCCATGCCTCCTTACCAGGGCGGCGGCGACATGATCAGCTCGGTAACTTTCGAGAAAACAATTTACAACAAGGTGCCCCACAAATTTGAAGCCGGGACGCCTGACATGTCAGGCGCAGTCGGCCT
>JBEKDY010000298.1:0-4416 GCA_050014115.1 Candidatus Sulfotelmatobacter sp.
GAGCGCAAGGCGACTGCGTTTCCTTTGCCGCGGGGATGCACGGCGTTGGTAAGCAGGATGATATAGGTCCGGGTGGTGGGATCGATCCAGATCGATGTACCGGTGAAGCCGGTGTGGCCGAAGGAGCCGACGGGGAGCAGATCACCGCGGTTGGAGGAGAACGGTGAATCGATATCCCAGCCGAATCCGCGCAGGAGTGGAGCGGCCGGGGGAGTCTCGGGCGTGGTCATTTTTTCCACAGTGAGCGGCGAGAGAATGCCGCCGCCACCGTTAAGCAACGCCTGCGCAAATTTGGCGAGATCGTCGGCGGTGGAGAACAGGCCGGCGTGCCCGGCGACGCCGCCCATGCGTCGGGCCGTGGGATCGTGCACCACGCCGCGCAGCATGTGCTCATTTTCGTCATACTGCGTGGGAGCGATCTTCGCACGCCACGATGCCGGAGGAACGAAGCGCGTATGCGTCATTTTCAGTGGAGTAAAGATGTGACGGGTGGCGTATTCGTCCAACGGCTCGCCGGAAACTTTTTCGACGAGCGCGCCCAGCGTGATGAAATTGATGTCGCTGTAGACGAATGCTGAGCCCGGCGGGTTCTGCAGCGTTTCGGCCATCGCCATGTGGTACGCGGTTTCTTTTCCTTCCCAGGGCGTTTTCAAATCGAGATCGGGCTCGAGGCCGGAATAGTGGGTAAGGAGTTGGCGCACGGTGACGTCGTCTTTTCCGTTCTGCCCAAAGTCCGGCAGGTACTTGGTGACGGGATCGTTGAGGCGAACCTTTCCTTGCTCAACGAGTTGCATGACGGAAGTTGTGGTGGCGATCACTTTAGTCAGCGACGCAAGATCGAAGACGGTATCGAGCGTCATGGGCTCGCGTTTGGGTTCCAGGGCGCGGCTGCCATAGGCCTTGCGGTAGACGACTTTGCCGTTGTGGCCGACGATGAGGACGGCGCCGGGAATGTTTCCCTCGGCAATGGCCTGCTGGATGATGGCGTCGACGGCGGCGAGGCGGACTGGGTTCGCGTCGGCGGACGCGGCGGGAGCGGCACTGGGTTGTCCATCTGGGCGCGCGGCCGCTGCTGCTGCGGTGGCAGTCGCGAGCAGGACAAGCGTGACAATCGCAAGGAAAGCCTGCAGCGAATGCGTCGAACATAACGCCCGCAGGCCGTGATGATGGTTTCCCGGTATCGTAAGGTCCCTCACCCGGCTTCGCCGCGTTCGGGATGACATCATCGACGCAGTCGTGGATGGCGTAAACGGAGCGGACGGCGAATTGGAGTTAACTGAAAGGATACTCTGACTCTACACAACGGTGGCTATGCGACTCAAGAAACTCCGGTAACGGGTACCGTCTGTGCCATATTCTATGCCGTATTCTGTGTCATATTCTTGTATTGATCGACGGGGCGGGGGCGGATAGCTTGAATTCAGGGACTCTCGGAAGCTTTGCACCGCCGCCGCTCCCCGTCTTCGAGCAGCAGGACCGCATTTTTTTCTCTGCCTTCTCCATCCTCGACGCCGCCGTTGCCGATCGCGTGTTTCCCGGGAGCAGTATTGCGGTGACGCATCGCGGGCGGGTGGTCGGGCTCAGAGCGTTGGGGCGCTTCAATTACGATTCGGATTCGCCGCTCGTGACGGCTGACACGCTGTTCGATTTGGCGTCGGTTTCTAAAGTGGTGGCAACTACCACCGCGGCCATGATTCTCTACGAGCGCGGGTTGCTTGATCTGGATGCGCGAGTGGTTGGAATCGTGCCGGAGTTTGGCAAGGCCGGCGTTGCCGGGGCTGGCGCGGAAGATGGCGATGCTCGACGGCGAGCGGTTACGCTGCGCATGCTGCTGGCGCATTCGTCGGGGCTGCCTGCGTATGAAAAATTATTTTTGAAGGTGCGGACGCGCGAACAGTTACTGCAGGCCGCTTTCACCACTCCGCTGGCGGCAGAGCCGGGGGCGCGCGCCGAATACAGCGACATTGGATTCATGGTTCTGGGCGAGGCGCTGGAGCGGATCGCGGGAGAAACACTGGATCGTTTCTGCCAGCGCGAAATCTTCGGACCGCTGGGGATGGGTCACACCACATACAATCCGCCGCCGGAAGCCCGCGCTAAAATCCCGCCCACGCAGGACGACCGCACGTTTCGCAAGCGCGTCATCCAGGGTGAAGTGCAGGATGAAAACGCCAGCGTTCTGGGCGGGGTCGCAGCCCAGGCGGGAGTCTTTTCTACGGCCGAGGACCTTGCTCGCTTTGCGCATGCCATGCTTGGCGGTGGACATCCGATTCTGCGTCCCGAGACGGTTGCTCTCTTCACGCGGCGGGAAACCGCGCCGGCAGGCACCTCTCGGGCGTTGGGATGGGATACTCCTTCGGGTCACTCACAGTCCGGGAGATATTTTTCGGCGCAGGCCTACGGTCACCTCGGCTATACCGGAACCTCGCTGTGGATCGACCCGGTGCGTGAACTTTCTGTAGTCTTGTTGACGAACCGAACCTGGCCCGACTGTTCGAATTGGGCAATCAAACAGGTTCGGCCAAAATTTCACGACGCGGTGGTCGAGGCCCTGGACGCGGCTGGTTGAAAGGACTTCTTGAAAGCTAAGAAAGGAAAGCAGCCCGGCGACCTGCGCCGCCTGCGCACGGAGCAATCGCACCCGGACGCGGACGATCTCGACTGCAAGTCTTCACTGGAAATTGCCAGTCTCATCAATGCTGAAGATGCCGTGGTGGCGCTCTCCGTGCGCCGCGCATTGCCGCAAATTGCGCGTGCGATCGATCTGGTGGCTGCCGGGCTGCGCCATGGCGGGCGACTGATTTACGTTGGGGCTGGGACCAGCGGACGGATCGGCGCGTTGGACGCTTCCGAATGCCCGCCCACTTTCAATGTGGATCCACGGACGGTGCAATACGTTATGGCGGGCGGACCGAAGGCGCTCGCGTCCGCCACGGAAGCCAGCGAAGACGACGAAGAGTTGGGACGCACGGAGATGAGAAAACGCAAGCCCGGTAAGCGTGACGTGGTGATTGGCATCGCCTCCAGCGGGCGCACGCCGTTTACCGTGGCGGCAGTTGCGGAGGCGCGGCGTCGCGGGGCGAAGACCGTTGCACTTACCTGTAATCGCAAGTCGCCGCTGGAGCGGGCGGCGCATTTCGCGATCGTGACCGAGGTAGGGCCCGAGGTGCTCGCGGGATCGTCGCGCATGAAGGCCGGTACCGCGCACAAGATGGTGCTGAATATGATTTCGACCGGGGCGATGACGCGGCTGGGATACGTCTTTGGCAACTTGATGGTCAATGTCTTGCCGAAGAACGAAAAGTTGAAGCAGCGAGCCATCAGCATTCTGGAGCGCGCCACGGGAGCGGATTCGGAAACTGCGGGACGGACGTTGGAAGAGTCTGGGAGACGCACGCCGGTCGCGCTGGTGATGTTGGCCACGGGGGTGGACCGGGCCCAGGCTGCTGCCGCGCTCGGGAAGGCGAAGGGGCACGTGCGGCAGGCGATTGCAGCGGCGAAACCATTGTGAGCGGGATGTGCCGGGTGTGTGCAAAAACCAAGTCGAGCTTCGCTCGACCGGACAGCCGAGAGCCCGCCTTGAGCGAAGTCGAAGGGGCGGCTGTCCCCCACATGTACATTGTATCGGGCAGCTGCGCTGCCTTCATTTTGGTCTCCGCTCGGTTCCCCAGTAGGCCGTGCCCTCCCGATTAACCACAATCCTGTAGGTTCCCCGCTAAAATAAGGTTTCACTCAGGATTCATACCAAGGACTTTTTGCAATGGACAAACTTGTTATTCGCGGCGGAGAGCCGCTGCTGGGAACGATCCGCGTCAGCGGGGCGAAAAATGCGGCGCTGCCCTGCATGGCCGCGGCGCTGCTCACCGATGAACCGGTGATTCTCGAAAATATTCCGCAGGTGCGCGACATTCAGACCACGCGCAATCTGCTGGCGGCGATGGGCGCGGAAGTGGAGCTCGGCTACGGACGCGCGCAGCATCGCACCACGATTCACTGCAAGACGCTGGTCGCACCCGAGGCCAATTATGAATTGGTGAAGACCATGCGGGCATCCACGCTGGTGCTGGGACCGCTGGTGGCGCGCTGCGGCCACGCGCGCGTTTCGCTGCCGGGCGGCTGCGCGATTGGGTCGCGGCCTATCGATCTGCACATTAAGGGACTCGAAACTCTGGGCGCGAAGATTACGCAGGATCACGGTTACGTGGAAGCGCGAGTGGATCGACTCAAGGGCGCGGAGATTGTTTTCGACAAGATCACAGTCACCGGCACCGAAGACCTGCTCATGGCCGCGACGCTGGCCGAGGGCGAGACGGTGATGAAGAATTGCGCGCGCGAGCCGGAAGTTGCGGACCTCGCCGAGCTTCTTAATAAGATGGGAGCGAAGATTCAGGGCGCGGGCACGTCGACCATTCGCGT
>JBEKDY010000299.1:0-4353 GCA_050014115.1 Candidatus Sulfotelmatobacter sp.
ATTGCGGGGGCGCGCACGTTCGGTTCGCGGGAGGATGAGCGGGCGATGCGGAATATGGGCCTGATTCGAGGCGCGTCGCGCGAAAACTGCATTGTCCTGACCAAGGACAGCGTGGAGAACGGACCGCTGCGTTTCGCCGACGAATTCGTGCGGCACAAGGTGCTGGATCTGGTGGGCGACCTGGCACTGCTGGGGAAACAGATACTGGGCAAGGTGGTGGCCGACCGCGCGGGTCATGCCATGCATACGGCGCTGGTTTCGCGCATCCTGCGCGACAAGACGCTGTGGGAGGAAGTCACTCTCGATCAGGAAGAGGCAGCGAACGTGCATGGGGCCGTGGCGCATGCTTCGGCGGGGTCGGTTTTTTAGCGGGAAACCTTCTGAGGTGAAATCTCCTGTCGAGACAAGTAAAGTGATTTCAGATTGTTGATTTTAAATTGCAGATTGAATGCCATAAGATTTTGGCTTTAGTCTGAAATCTTCAATCTGAAATCTGAAATGTTCGCGCCCCGCGATATTAACCTAACCACGGACAAGAACCGGCTGCAGATCTGCTAGTCTGCGGGCTCGCTGGGAGACTGGTCTTGATTGCAGATATCTTCTGGCTGCTGCTGCAGCAGGCGATCCAGTTCGGCCCTGGTCTGGTCAATCAACGCGGCGGCGAACTGACGGGCGGACTCCTGGCGCTCGGTGGAAAGTTCCTTTACCCGCAAGTCGAGCAGCGGCATGTCTTCTTCAAACCAGCGCAGGGTTTTTTGCACGCGGGCAATGCGAAAGTCGTTGGTCAGCATGAGGATGGGTCTCCCGTAAACTTCTAGATTGCCACGGTTAACGGGAGGCGCAAGTCTCAATGTGGATACTGCTGAATGCAGAAGTTAGAAGTCAGAATGTAGAAGTAAAACCGGGTCTTACTTCTGCATTTTGCCTTCTGCCCTCTGACTTCTGCATTTATTGGAGGTTTTCTGGGGCGGTCGCGACGCGATCTTTGACGCCGGGGAATTCTTTTTCCATGCGGTCGTCGAGCCACTTTTCCAGCAGCTTCTGCGTGCTTTCGGCAAGGCCGTGGAAACGGAAGCCGGCGCGGCCTTTCAGGTCTGCCCAGGCTACTTCGGTCTCGACATCGATGCTCAGGTTGATGTCTGGAATCACAAACTTCAGCCGCGGCGTGGCTCCCTTGGGCATGGCGTCGCGCATGGCCAGTGCGATTCCGCCTTCGCTGATGTTGGTGCTGGTGGCCTTCAGTTCTTTCTCGCCCAGGAAAACGCTGACTGGCATTTTCATCGGCTGCCGGAAATAGCGGCGGCGCTCTTTCAACATGAAATTCAATGCGGCGTGAAAGCAACGCGAGGCATTCAGATTGCTGATGGGCTTCTGCAGGACAAAGTTCGCGCCCATGCCAAAGGCGTCCTGCGTGGTGGTCTTTTTTCCGTTGAGGACGGCGAAGGTTACAGTGTTCTTGTTGCTGGGCGTGCCGCGCAGACCTTGGAGCACTTCCAGGCCGCCGGCCAGATCGTCACAATCCACGATGACGGCGTCGAATTTTTCGGAGACAAGAATGTCCGCTGCGGCCCGGGCCTCCTGGCAGAGTTCGACCTCGATCGACAGCTTTTCCAGGGTGGGCCGGATAACTCGGACCAGATCGCTGTCCCGGCTCAGCAGAAGAGACTCCAACGTCATAGCCTCGATTCTAGGAGTACACTCGAGTCCTCGAAAGTGACAAAGGTAACGGTCGGCGAGTGGACTGGCGGACATTACCAGGGCGGGAATTGGGGCGCAGTTGGTCCTTGGACGCGGCTGATTTTGTTTGATTTATGATCATCAAGATCGGGTGGCTGGCGCGACGGAAGTGCGGCGGAAACTCCTTTGAAGGCCGTTGACGGTGCGTGCTTGCAAGGGGTTCCGTTCGACTTCGCTCAGGGCAGGCTTTCGCTTCGCCCAGAATGACAGACCATAGATGACAGACGATAAGGAGTTAGGCTGTCTTGGAGTTCTCGGATGAGCACAATCGTCTATCTTTCGCTGGGCGCGAATGTCGGAGACTGTGCCCGTAACATTCGCGAGGCCATCTCGCGCCTGGGGGCGTTGGGGCGTGTGGTTACCGCTTCGTCATTCTACGAAACGGAGCCGGTGGAGTTTACCGAGCAAGCGTGGTTTCTGAATTGTGCTGTGGCGCTCGAAACCACGAAAACGCCGGCGCAGTTGATGGCGGTGCTGCTCACTATCGAGCGGGAAATGGGGCGGCAGCGCACGCAGAAAAAAGGTCCGCGCATCATCGACATTGACATTCTTCTCTTCGGCGACACGGTGGTGGATTCGCCGGAGCTGACGCTTCCACATCCTGCGATGCAGCAACGGCGCTTCGTGCTCGAGCCGCTGGCCGAGATTGCGGCCGAGGCGCGGCATCCGGTACTGGGGAAAACTGTCGGCGAATTGCTGGCGGAGCTTCCTGCGGGGCAGACGGTGCGGAAAATTCCAATCCGGGTCACGGATTAGCACGGATTTCCGCGGATTGAAATTTATTGATCACGTCAGGTCTCTCGTCAGGTCAGGGGAATCCCCACTTCTCGCAAAGGACGCGAGAAATGGGGCACCCGGCGCGGTTACGTTTCACGCGCGAAATCCGTGGCCATTTTTTACGGGACGATGATGCGGCTGGGAGCTTCCTGCGGGGTGATAACGCTTGATTCTTTCTCGGGAAACTGCGCTACCAGGAACTCTGTGAAGGCTCGCGACTTTGGACGTCCTGACGTACGCCCGTATCCCAGCCGCACCAGGAACACCAGGGCTTTCAGCACATCGGAATCGCGCACCGTGGAATAGCCCATGTGCTTCTGCTCGGCCTCGCGATATTCCTTCAGCATGGTTTCGACTTCGGCGGCTACGCGTTGTTGCGGGGCGCTCGGGATTGCCTGTTCGTAGTGCAGACCGGAATTCACCAGACGCTGGTAGCTGGTGCTGAGGGCAGAAAGCGCCGCGATCAGGTCGGCGTCGTTCAAAGTGCGGTCGGCGCGGACGGCCTTGGCGAGGGCGAAAGTCAGGCCCAGCAGCAGATGCTCGCGCTCGTAAAGGAACTGGTCGGGCACTTCGACTTTTAGAAACAACGCATCGGGATCGATCTGACCGATCTGATCTCTCGAACGCGGCTTGTCGTGCTGCCGCGCCTGTTGCAGATACGAACAATCGCTGGGGCAATCGAGTGTGACTTCGCGTTGCTCGCCGCAACACTGCGGACAGATGCGCCCGTGCAAGGCCGGGCAAAAACGTTTCTCTTTGCGAACCTCACAGATGGCGCAACTCAAGAAAAGATCTCCTGGAAGTATTATGTCATCCCGTCGGCGGGACGGTTCGCTGGGTCGAAAGCAAGAACCGCTGACCATAAAGGACACTAAGTATCACGAAGGGATGTGTGCTGCGGTTTGAGTTCCTCTTTGTCTCGGTGCCTCCGCGGCGAATTCGCGGTTGGTTTTCGTCAGCAAAAACGCTTTTAATGCCCGATTTGCGATCCCTGTCCATGGGAGACCGCGTAAAAAGGCCCTCCCCCACGTACCACAATTGCCAAACCCGCGTAAAATCAGGTGTTTTTCCACAGGGTTGTGGTAGTAAAATGGCGGCCAACGGAATTACATTATTTTTTCCGAGGAGGAAGTACATGGCATCTGGTTTGACGAAAACGCAACTCGTCCGCCTTCTGGCGGAGAAGAATGAACTCAACAACAAGCAGGCCGCAGCGTTCCTTGAGCACCTGGCCGATACCGCTATCAAAGAGACGAAGAAGAACGGCGTGTTCGTCGTGCCTGGACTGGGCCGCCTGGTAAAGGCGCACCGCAAAGCCCGCGTGGGACGCAATCCGCAGACCGGCGAACCGATCCAGATCAAGGCCAAGACCGTGGTGAAGTTCCGCGTCGCCAAGGCCGCCAAGGACGCGATCGCTCCGAAGAAACCGTAGTTTTGCTTGAGATTGATTTCGAAGGCCGGCTTAGGCCGGCCTTTGGTTTTTTTGTGGCGTCTTGATTCACGCACAGTGCGGAAAGGTTTTCCGGCGATGCTTAATTGGATTGTGGTTGGAATCGGCGACATCGCGATTCGCCGCGTCATTCCTGCGATTCAGGCTGAACCGCGAAGCCAGCTGTATGGCGTGGTCACGCGCGATCCGGCTAAGGCAGCGACGCTGCGCACGCGGGTATGGTCTTCGCTGGAGGAAGCGCTCGCGGACCCGGGCGCTCGCGGTGATGCTGGCAAGGAAGGGCAGGCCGTCTACATTGCTACGCCTGTATTTCTGCACGCGCCGCAAACCATACAGGCATTTCAGGCGGGGATGCATGTACTTTGCGAAAAACCACTGGCCATGAATCT
>JBEKDY010000300.1:0-4328 GCA_050014115.1 Candidatus Sulfotelmatobacter sp.
TGGGAGCGCTATATCCGGCGTATAAGGCGGCGCAGAAGGATCCGATTGATGCGCTGGCGTATGAGTGAGGCAGCTAGCTCCCGACAATTAGGCGTTTGACTGGGCGACTCCGCATCTCCCAACCCATCCGGGCGTTACCTTGGTTAACTCAACGTTGACAATCGGTTGCGGGGTCCGGTATCTTAGACACTTGGTAGTTGTGTGGTTGCCCGCCTGATGGCCTGGCGTCCTCGCCGGGGAATCAACGAGCGGTCTTCTTATCGCAGTCTTTTCATTCTGGGAGATTTCCGATGTCAACCTATTTCCCCACAGAGGGGGAAATTGTGCGCAAGTGGTTCGTCGTGGATGCGGATGGGCAGACGCTCGGGCGTCTGGCCTCGCAGGTGGCGCGCATCCTCATGGGCAAAGAGAATCCGCAGTACACGCCGTTTCTTGATACTGGCGATCACGTGATTGTGATCAATGCGGAGAAGATCCGGACGACCGGCTTTAAGGCTGAGTCGAAGGTGTACCAGCATTACACCGGGTATCCGGGCGGATTGCGGACCGAAGAGTACAAGAAGCGGTTGGTGCGCAAGCCGGAAGCGATTATTGAAGCCGCGGTGAAGCGCATGCTGCCGAAGAACAAGCTGGCGGCGCATATGCTTTCGAAGCTGAATGTGTACAAGGGCGACAAGCATCCGCATCAGGCGCAAAAGCCGCAGGATTTGAAGCTGGAAGTGCGCGAGTACAAGCCGCGCAAGGTTGCGGTTTCGTAATCGAGATTAAGAATTTAAGTTCTGGAAAAGTACAACTGCTCGCTCCCGGCAGAAACAAGCTAGGAGCTAAGAGCTAGGAGCTAAAAGCTAGCATGGCTGAATTGGTTCAATATTACGGAACGGGACGACGCAAGCGGGCGATTGCGCGCGTGTATTTGCGTCCGGGCAGTGGAGAGTTCAAGGTGAACGGGCGCGCGTTCGAGGAGTATTTTGTGACTCCGGCGCAGCGCTCGGCGGCGAAGGCTCCCTTGGCGTCGACGGACTCGGCGGCTACGTTCAATGTGATCGCCAATGTGCTGGGTGGCGGCGTACGCGGCCAGGCTGATGCGGTGAAGTTGGGCATCGCTCGCGCTTTGATGCAGTTCAATACCGAGCTGCGCAAGAAGCTGAAGGCCGAGGGCATGGTTAGCCGGGACTCGCGCGGCAAAGAGCGCAAGAAGTACGGACAGAAGGGCGCAAGAAAGCGGTTCCAGTTCTCGAAGCGATAGTTGCGAGTACCGAGTGCTGAGTACCGAGCAAGATCGAGATTCCTCCGCCCCTCGCGTTCGCTCGGGGGTCGGAATGACAAGGGCTTTAGGTTTTGTTTTGGCTAACAGCTAAAGGCTAAGAGCCAATAGCTTGTTCTTAGGTGTTCAATTCTTCCCGAGCCTCGCGGCGCGGGGACGGGAATGGCAATCCGGAAGAGCAGTTGCCGGTTGCCAGTAGTCAGTTGCCAGTTCTTTGCTGGCAACCGGCAACTGGGTACTGACAACTGGAGTAAGCCGGATGCAGACTGAACGAGGAGGTTCATTGGCTACTATTACCATGAAGGAGCTGCTCGAAGCGGGAGTCCACTTCGGGCACCAGACCAAGCGCTGGAATCCTAAGATGAAGGAATACATCTTTGGAGAGCGCAACGGGATCTACATTATTGACCTGCAGAAGACGCTGAAGATGTTCAAGGAAGCGTCGAAGTTCGTGCAGGACCTGGCTTCCGACGGCCGCATTGTGCTGTTCGTGGGCACCAAGCGCCAGGCGCAGGACGCGATCTCTGAAGAAGCTCAACGCTGCGGGATGTTTTACATCAACCAGCGCTGGCTGGGCGGGTTGCTCACTAACTGGGTTACGGTGCAGAAGTCGGTGAAGCGGCTGAAAGAACTCGACGAAATGGCGACCGATGGCCGCTACGAGTTGCTGCCCAAGAAGGAAGTCATCAAGCTGGAACGCGAGCGCAAGCACTTGCAGGCGAACCTGGCGGGCATCAAGAACATGAGCCGGTTGCCGGACGCGATTTTTGTGATCGACTCGAACAAGGAACAGATCGCGGTGCGCGAGGCGCGTAAGCTGGGGATTCCGGTGGTGGCCGTCGTGGACACGAATTGCGATCCCAGCGAAGTGGATTATGTGATTCCTGGGAACGACGATGCGCTGCGGGCGATCCGGTTGTTCACGTCGAAGATTTCGGAATCCATTGCCGAGGGCGCGCAGTTGATGACTGACAAGCAGGTTGCCGACATGCAGGCGGCCAGTGATGCGGCCCAGGCGGCGGAAACGGCCCGCGGCGAAGCTCGCGAGCGCGAAGCTGCCGCGGTGGATGTCGGGGAAGAAATCAGCATGGAAGAAGTGCTGGGTGCGGGAACGCACAAGAAGCCGGTGGTCGCGGAAGAAGCCGAGCTGCCGAAGGTGGAGAGCCAGACGGTATAACGAGTCCCGAGTCGCGAGTGCCGAGAAAAAACCGGGATTGAAAATCAGACCCGCGCGGGTCGTCCGGCGCGGGTCGAAGTTTATAGAGCACGTTTCGATGAGCAGGTTTCCTGGAAGTGGAGATTCTTAAGCAAATGAGCACTACTATGACGAACATTTCTGCGACACAAGTGAAAGAGCTTCGGGAGAAGACCGGGGCTCCTATGATGGATTGTAAGCAGGCTCTGACCGAGGCCAAGGGTGACATGGAGCAGGCCGTGGTCGTGCTGCGCAAGAAGGGCGTTTCGGTAGCGGCGAAGAAGGCGGCACGCGTGACCAGCGAAGGCTCGGTGACCAGCTACATCCACGCGGGCGGCAAGATTGGTGTGCTCGTCGAAGTCAATTGCGAGAGCGATTTTGTGGCGCGCACGGAGGACTTCAAGGAACTGGTGCACGACATTGCCATGCACATTGCGGCCAGCGATCCGCGTTACGTTCGCAAGGAAGACGTTACGCCGGAAGCTTTTGCGCGCGAGAAGGAAATTTTCCTGGCGCAGGCTGTGGCTTCCGGCAAGCCGCCGAACATTGCGGAAAAGATGGTGGCGGGCAAGATGGAGAAATTCTACGAGGAAGTCTGCCTGCTGGAGCAGCCCTTCATCAAGGACCAGACCATCTCGATCGCGCAGCTGATTGCGGCGAAGATTGGCAAGCTGGGCGAGAACATCGCGGTGCGGCGTTTCGCGCGCTTCAAGGTGGGCGACGCGGGCGAGACTATCGCTGTTACGAAACCTACAGAGCCGAAAGGCGAGTGATTCAGGGGCGCCCAGTGGGCGCCCTTTTTTTGTGCCGCGGACTACCGAATGAACAAGCCTGTTTTCAGACGCATCCTGTTGAAACTCTCCGGTGAGGCGCTGGCCGCGGACCAGGGCTTTGGCGTGGATACGAAACGTATTCATGAGATCGCCGCGGAGCTGGCTGATGTTCACAAGCTGGGCATCCAGATCGCGATCGTGGTGGGCGGCGGCAATTTTTTTCGCGGCGTGGCGGAGCAGGCGAAGGACATGGACCGCGTTTCCGCCGATCACATGGGCATGCTGGCCACGGTGATCAACGCCCTGGCGCTCCAGGACGCGCTGGAGAAGCAGAAGGTCTATACCCGCGTGCAATCGGCGATTGAGATGAATCAGGTGGCGGAGCCATTCATCCGGCGGCGGGCGATTCGCCATCTGGAAAAAGGGCGGGTCGTGATTTTTGCAGGCGGAACCGGCAACCCTTACTTTTCGACCGATACGGCGGCCTCGCTGCGCGCCATGGAGATCAAAGCTGACGCGATTCTGAAAGCCACCAAAGTCGACGGCATTTACGACGCCGACCCCATGCTGGTGAAGGACGCGAAAAAGTTCAACACCATCACTTATATGGAAGTCCTGCAGAAGGGACTGAAGGTGATGGACTCGACTGCTATCAGCCTGTGCAAAGACAATAACCTTCCCATCTTCATCTTCAGTCTGAACGAGCACGGAAATATTCGGCGAGTCGTGACCGGAGAGAAGATTGGGTCGGTGGTTAGTTAGCGCGTAGAAAACATTTAGCCACGAATCTTCACGGATTTTCACGGACTTATAGCTAACAATTGATCCGTGGCGATGCGTGTAAATCCGTGGCAATTTTTCTGTTGGTTTATAATGCAGCGTTTTGATGATTGACGTTTTACGGAGTTGACCCCATGGCCCCTGCCACAATGGCCGCGATCCCCGGCCTCAAAGAAACGTATGTGCAGCTGAAGACCCGCATGGACAAAGCGGTGGAAGATTTTCGCAAGGCGATGGCGGCCACGCGGACCGGGCGCGCCTCGGTGCACATGCTGGACAGCGTAAGCGTGGATTACTACGGCTCGCAGATGCCGCT
>JBEKDY010000301.1:0-4319 GCA_050014115.1 Candidatus Sulfotelmatobacter sp.
GAACCAGCCGGAGCGGCGGGCATGCCATTCTTGCCCTGGTTCTTGGCCAGCTCTCCGAGACCGTCGTCAATCTGCTCGCGGAAATGATTATGCATTTCCTGCAGGTCGTTGACCGAGACGGCAAATTGCGAACCCGAGCTGCAGTCGCCCTTTTGGCTGCCGCTGACGAGCACCTTCACGTTCTGGTTGGCGTCAGGGGTATCGTCGATGCGGGTAAGAACATCGCCCTGGCTCAAGGAACATTCGGTGCCGTCTGCCAGTTGTGGGTTGAGAGTGTCAGCAACGATGAAAGTACGCAGATTGGGATTCAGCGCGTCCGGCGGGACTTCGGCCGGAGTAGCTGAGGCTGATTGTGACGAGTCTGCCGCCGGCGCTGCTGCTGCCGCCGGAGCACTGGCTTGTGCCGCCGCGGCATCCCGCTCCGCCGCGATCTCTGCTTTAACCTCATCAGCGATTGCCTGCTTTACTTCCGGTGTTAGGACAACCGCACTCTGAGCTCCGCCGCCTGAGTCTGCTGGAGCGCCTCCGGGATCGCCACCAGCACTTGCATTCGCAGCAACAGTGGCGTTAGCTGCGGCCTGAGCTGCATACGCGGCCTGCAGATTTTGCGATATCAGGTAGTCCGTGAGCCAAAACGCTGGAGCTGCATAGACCGGATACGGATTGAAAAAATATCCGTAGTAGCCAAACCAGGGCGCGCCGCCCCAGCCCCAACCCCAGCCAATCCCTGGACCCCACCCACCATAGGCCCATCCGTAATACCCGCCTCCCCAGAATCGCCCGGGGTAGTAGTGGTTGTAGTAGCCACCATGCCAGTAACCTCTTCCGTAAGCGCGCGCATACGCATGCCCGCCTCTATAGTAAGTGCGGCTTGTGAAGTTGCGGCCTCCGCGGGAGAAGTTGTGTTCTGTGTAGCCTCGGCCCCGCCCTGTGCTAACCACCCGGCTGCCATCTGCACGCCTGGACGAAACGGTTCGGCTGCCATTGGCACCATGGTTTATGGTCGTACCGTTTTTGGTATGAATCGAGCTGACCTTACCGTTGGAACCGAAGTTCGCTTTCGTTCCGCTCTTTGTCGAAACGCTGGTTGTTTTGCCCGAGCTGTTCGTGGACCGTGTGTTTCCGTGGGCGGTTGTAACTGTCTTGCCGCCACCCTTGGTACCGCCGGTCGAGGCTGACTTGGTGCCGCCAGTCGAGCCAGTTTTGGAGCCGCCTGCCGTGGTCTTAGCGCCGCCGGTCGTCCCGGTCTTAGAGCCGCCTGCCGTTGTCTTGGCGCCGCCCGCTGTGGTGGTCTTGGCGCCACCTGCTGTGGTGGTCTTGGCGCCGCCCGCTGTGGTCGTCTTAGCGCCACCCGCCGTGGTGGTATGAGATCCCCCGGCCGTGGTGGTGTGAGAGCCGCCCGCCGTGGTTGTCTTGCTGCCACCCGCTGTGGTGGTATGAGATCCCCCGGCCGTGGTGGTATGAGAGCCACCCGCCGTGGTGGTGTGAGAGCCGCCCGCCGTAGTCGTCTTGCCGCCAGACGTGTTTGCGTGCGAGCCGCCGGATGAAGATTTTGCCGGGGCGGAGGCATGCGAACCGCCTCCACCTGAAGACTTATTCTTCTGGCCCCAGGCAAAACTAGGAACCATGAGTAAAATCAGAAACACAATGCACGTCCCGGCGATATTTCTACCTGGATGGAGCAATTTCATCGTCATCTCCTCTTTTTGGAACTTTGTCTTTCGACTCGAGCCAGCAAGAATGTTTAACACTCAATGATTCCGTATGTTTCGGATGGCAATCGTGTTTCCCGAATACGCATAAGAGTAGACTCACAAGAACCGCCGGTAACCGAAAAAAGGAAAAGGTGCGCTCAATCCGTACCCCCGAGCGTGGACAGACAAATACACGAAAGGTACCCGACGACACTTCATACTCCTCCGCAAAAAGGCATACCACGAGGGGCTGCAATCGTTCTCCGGAAACTATAATCCCAGCTTTAACAGACTGTCAATTCCAAACGGAATTGGCTAGGACTGCACAACCGGAGCCGGCATTTGAGGCTCGACGCCGCGCCATCCGACCGGGCGTCCTTGGACCGCTTCTTTCAACGCGCGGAAGAGCACGACGTACATCATTTGGCGATAGTAAAAGCGCTGGAGAATGAGAGGTGCGAGCAAAGTCCAGTCTTCATTTTTCTCCAGAGCAAACGCGACGACGCAGGTCAGGAGGTCAATTAACATGAAGATGGCAAAGAAAACCAGCGAACGCTCCACATCCTGAAGCGTCCAAAGCTGCGGCAAACGGGCGATTCGAAGCTGCGCAAGGCCCCAGAGAGCTATCGAAAGAATAAAGAGGAGATCGATAACGGGTGAAACCAGTGGAAGAATAATTTGGAACAGGAAAATATTGGGGATCGCAATCCAACCCAGAGTGCCATAGCGCGGTTTGCCCACAGCATCACGATGTTTCCATACAGCTTGCAGGGTACCGAAGGTCCAGCGGAATCGCTGGCGAATCAGAGCTTCCACAGTGTCCGGGACTTCCGTGCGCCCGATGGCATCTTCGTCGTACAAAATCTTCCACCCGTTGCGGCGAATGGTCAGGGTGAGGTCGGTATCTTCCGCCACGGTGTCACCCGAAAATCCGCCATTGGCTCGAAGCAGGTCCGTTCGCCAGGCTCCTGCCGCGCCGGGTACCACCGGAATGCAATTCAGTAAATCGAATGCGCGCTTTTCCAGGTTCTGGCTGGTGATGTACTCGAGCGCCTGCCAGCGCGTGAGCCACTTATTGCGGTTCATCACCTTGACGTTGCCGGCGACCGCGCCGACTTTTGGATCCGCGAAATGCCGCACCAGCCGCGGGACCGCTTCCGGATCCACAATCGTATCGGCATCGATGGAGACAACAATATCGCCTACGGCTTCCGACAGCGCATGATTGAGCGCAGCCGGTTTGCCGCGATTGGGCTGCAGCAACAAACGCACGCGCGGGTCGCGGCCAAAATTGGAGCGGACGAGCTCGGCGGTGCGGTCGGTGGAACCGTCGTCTATCACCAGGATCTCGAGTTTCGGATAAGCGGAGATAAGCGCAGAGCGAACCGTATCGACGATGACCGATTCCTCGTTATATGCCGGAATCATCACAGTGACTTCCGGCTGGTATTCGGGATGATCCGCTGGGTTGGGCCTGAGTTTTTCGGCCAGGGCCAATAACCCGATGATGAGAGCGCGACCGCTGACGAGCAAAATTCCGGTCATGAAAATGAACGCAATGCCGAAACGGAACCAGCGGAAGGCTTCAAACGCAAACGCATCGGCGCGCGCGAGCAGCCACTCCTCGTGGGTTAGCGGCGGCATCACTTGCGCGCGTGTTTGGCCCAGGAGAGTCGCCACCGAAACGAAATCGTAGCCTTTGGCGCGCAAGCCATCAATAATTTGCGGGAGCGCTGCCGCGGTGTGGCTGCGGTCGCCGCCGCCATCGTGCATCAGGATGATGTTTCCCTTGCTGGTTTGCACGTCGGCTATCACGCGCTGGACGATGGTATCCACGGGCGGAGGCGCGCCGCCGTCCGGTTCGCCCCAGTCGTGCGGATCGATTTGCGCGCCGACGATGATGTAGCCCATGGCCTGGGGAATGGGCAGCATGGCGATTTCACTGGCTGTTTCGGGCTGATGATCAATGCCGTAGGGCGGCCGAAAAAGCAGAGTCTTCACTCCGAGATTACTTTCCAGCAGGAGCTCGGTAAGATTCAATTCGAACTGGAGCTGGGATTTCGAAATGGTTTCAAAGTCAGGATGCGTGAAGGTGTGATTGCCGACTTCGTTTCCGAGATCGAACTCACGCTTTACGATTTTCGGATCCTGGTTCGCGGACTCGCCGATCACGAAAAAGGCCGCGGGCGCCTGTTTCTGATGCAGGATGTCGACGATCTTAGGTGTCCACTGCGGGTCCGGGCCATCGTCGAATGTGAGCGCTACTTTGTGGGGCAGGTATCCCATCTGGTCGATACGCCAGGAGAGCGGGTAGGTTTTGAATGTCTCGTCGGTGAAAAGATCGGTAGAAGCATCGTAATCGAATTCACGCCGGCCGCTCTGAGGCGTGGAGGTTATGCGCCAGATATCGCCTTGGCCTTCGAGAATTAAATCGTAGCCCGGCGGAACGTCCTGCACTTTGCTGCGAATCGCGTCGTCGGGATGCGTGGCGTCCCAAATAAACCATATGGACGGGTCTTCCATTCCCAAGCGCCACAATGCGGTGCCGCGGACTCCGGCGCGCTCGGCGACGCGCAATTCGTTGTAAGCCGTGAGGGCGTCGAGCATCCACACTTGGTGCACATT
>JBEKDY010000302.1:0-4254 GCA_050014115.1 Candidatus Sulfotelmatobacter sp.
AATCTGGTAGCCGGAATATCCATTCAGTCCAGGCGTGGGGGTGCGCGCGATGGCATTAGCAAATGTATTCGTAGTTATCTGGTAGCTATTGCCCAGATTGTCTTTCACCGTGAACGGGTTCGTCGGCGTAGCGTTCACGGATTCGATGGCATCTCGCGTATCGCGCAGGTGCGTGCCTTTGGTTCCGACGTAACCCAGCTCCAGAACCCACTTATTGCCCAGGTCGCGCTGCACTGTAAGGTTCCATTGCTGCGTGTTCGGAACCACGAAATGCCGCGGCACTTCCAGCACAAACAGATTCTGCGTGGAGTTCACGCCCGGTCCGGAGCAGGAATTGTAAAACGCGGCTTGGGTCGTATCGCCCCCCGGAAACCCGGTGAGCTGCGCCAGGCAAGGCACCCACGCCGACGAGAGCTGTCCGGCGGCGGGCACCCCGTTGGGGTTGGTGGGTGGGGGCCCGGTTGGGGCTCCCGTGAAAAAGTCAGACATGGTAAATCCCGGAGTCTGCGCAAAGAACACGATGGGAATAAATGGCGACTGGAAGCTGAGCTGATCCACCGCCCCCACATCTTCGCGAACGTAATAGATTCCGTATCCTCCGCGCAGGGTTGTGTTGTGATGTCCGAAAATATCCCACGCGAAGCCCACTCTCGGGCCAAGTCCGGTCGAAACGCTATTCCGGAACGTTGAGCCCGAAGCATTCCCGGTAAGCCCGGCCACGCCGAGTTTGTTCACGCACTTGGGATAAACGAACGGATACGCGCCCGACTCGGTCAGGTCAGACTCAAGATTGCCAATGTGGCACGCGTTGTCGGTCCACGCTCCCATAAACTCGGTGCGCAGACCAAGATTCAGCGTGAGATTGGGAGTAGCTTTCCAATCGTCCTGCGCAAACAGCGCAGAGTTTTTCTGGCGATAGTTGTGGTTGTAAACGCCGCCGCCGCCGAAACTGAATTCGGGCATTCCCTGCAGGAAGTTTGCAAAGTCGCTGATCGTAGAAGTGCCGGTAGGAGTGCTGATCGTAGAGGCGCCAAAGTAAAGCTGGCCATTGAACACTTGCGGGAATTTCTTGTTGAGCGCCACCGGCGTGAACTCGCCTCCAAAACGCCAGGTATGCTTGGAGCGAACCCAGCTCATGGTTTCCACAATGTCAAAGTTGTTCTGTGCCTGATATTGGTTCGCCTGCGGGGTAGGTCCGAACTGGAAGCCGGAACTGACGAACGTAAATTTGTAAATATTATCGGTGAGGTTATTAGTCGGTCGGGTAATGCCAACCTGATCTACCGTAACCGGCGGAACATTGATGTCGCTGTTGTTGATGCGAACAAAGCCCACGCGGAAGTCGCTGACCAGCGACGGCGAAAAAACGTGGGTCTCGGCGAGTGTGACCACGCGGTCGTGTACCGGCAACTGGTAAGGAAAGTTAAGATCGGTTCCGCTGATGCTTCCGCCCAGCGATGCCTGCAGGCCGCCTGCTCCGAAGGGTACGTCCGATTCGAAGTTGGTGAAGAAAAAGCGCGCCGAGAGCTTGTCATTCGAATTGCGGAACTCGCGGTCCCAACTCGTCGTGAATTGATTGTCGGTGTAGCTTCCCGGTTTGCTCACCGCGAATGGAACCACCGTTCCCCCGGGGGTTCCTGCCGGCACGTTGGGCAACGGAAACAAATATCCATTCGCCGGCGCCCCGAACTGGTCGCTCTGGAATGCGATCAGTGATGCGGCTACTGGATCTACCGAAGTGTTTCCGAAATCCGCTTCCAGCTGAGCCTGCCCCGCAGCGGTGCGGTCGGCCGCCGGAACATACGGAATCAGCGTGCTGATGAACGTTCCCGGAGAATCGCCGCTGCGCTGCCGCGTGCCCGAATAATTCACAAAAAAGAAGCCGAGTTTTCCGCCGGTTCCAATCGGCCCTCCCAGGTCGCCCCCGAAAATGTTCTGTTGAATCACCGGTCTCGACTCACCTTGCTGGTTGAGGAAGTAATCGTTGGCGTCCAGCACTGTGTTGCGGAAAAACTCGTAACCCTCGCCATGGAACGTGTTGGTTCCCGTCTTCAGAATGGCGTTGATGTTGCCGCCTCCGTTGCGCCCCTGGCTCGCGTCATAGAGCGACGTTTGCACCTTGAATTCCTGGATCACCGCCGGATTCGGCAACGGAGTCGTCGTCAACTCGGCCACGTTGTAGTCAGTCGCGCTGATTCCTTCGATCAGATAGTTGTTGTTGTCCTCGCGCTGCCCGTTCACTTCAATCCGCACGTCGCCGCGTCCCAGCTGCGAAGAGCTGTTGAGGTTGCTCTGTGCTCCACTGGAAAGCGTTAGCAGTTGCTGGAAGTTCTGTGTCGCCAGCGGCAGGTTGCGGATGGTGTTGGCCTCAATCGCCTGCCCGGTGGTCGGGGTCGTGGTCTCCACCTGCTGCACTTCCGCCTGCACTTCAATCTTTTCCTGCACGGTGCGCGGGCGCAACTTCGCGATCAGGCGCGTGGTTTCCGTAACCCGCACCACAATGTCGGAAAAGTCGCTCTGCGCAAAACTCGAACCCTGCACCGTTACGGTATAGGTTCCCGCGGGCAGAAGCGGCGCCGTGAACGAGCCATCGGCGTCGGTCTTCACCGTCCGTTCCACCGCATTGGTGCCCTGGTTGGTGATGCGCACGTCCGCGCCCGCAACTACCGCTCCGCTGGGGTCTTGCACCGTTCCAGTAATGGCGCCAGTCGCGCCACCCTGTGCGAACGCCTGCGCCATCAACAGTGAAATCACAACACCGATGGAAATCAGCTTGAATCGCGGCCTCAACATAGTCTTCTCCCTACCCGGTAGACTGAAATGCAAGGTTGTTGGACTTTACTTCGCGTTTATTGAGAAATCGGAAAACTCAAAGGGCAGGCACGACGCACAACACCAGACGGCCCGCCGCCAGACTGAGTTCGCGCGCAGACGTGCGCCGCTGAACCCAAAAAGCAACCGCTCGGTCTCAAGTGTGGTCATGAGAAACACGCGTCCCTGGAAAGCCTATCTGGGATTGCGGGAGAGCTTATCGCAAACGACAAATCGTTTGCAACCAAAAGTGGATGCGGGGGTGGCTTACCTGGATGCGGGCGCCCCATCCTGAACGCGCACTTTGCGTTTGGAGCCTGCCCTGCGCGAAATCGAAGGGGTGGGAGTTTGACTGGATCGGCATCAGTCCGGCTGAGTGTCCGCCGACGCTCGCGAAAAGCCTTTGAGCCATCCCGGTTCTCGAACATGCTCGTCGTTCAGTCGTCGTAAACGAGCCGCAAGAATCCCTGAGCGCCCTAGATATCCAACCAGCTTGCGATCGTCAGCCCGGTCAACCACTGGCAGCCGTCCAATGTCAAAGCTCAGCATCTTCGCGGCAGCCTCAGAAATAAGTTCATCAGGATACGTGACCACAAGATGCGTCTTCCCGGCTTCCTGCACGGTCATAGGTCCTGCGGGATCCCTGTCAAGCGCGCGGAGAATATCCCCGCGAGTGATAATGCCAGAAAGCTTGCCGGCACCATCCACAATCAGCAACGCCTGGTGGCGCGTTAACGACGGATCATGCCGGGCGATGCCCTCGGCTACCGCGAAAATTCTTGCGCTCGCATCCACCACTGGAAGCTCAGTCTCCATCGTGTCGCCGACCGTGACCTGCGTCAGCGCGTCGGCCTCATAATCCTGATGCACGCGCAGACCGCGCCGCACCAGTTTCTCCGTCATGATCGAACTATTCGGCATGAAGAGCATGGCAATCCCGTCAGCGATCACGGTGACCAGCATCAGTGGCAGCACGGAGTTGTAGTCGCGCGTGATTTCAAAAGCGAAAATGATGAACGAAAATGCAGCCCGCGATGCGGCCCCGAACACCGCCCCCATGGCGACCAGCGCGAACGCTCCCGCAGAAAGATGTTCGGCGGGGAAAAAGTGATTGGCCACGACCGCAAAGATTCCTCCCATGGCCGCGCTCCACATGAAGGTCGGCGCCAGCAAGCCGCCCGATGTGCCGCTGCCCAGCGAAATCACCAGCGCCGCCGCCTTCGCGACCATGACAATCAGCAGCAGCTTCCACGCCAGTTGGCCGTTGAGAATATCGCCAATCGTGTCATACCCCACGCCGAACACGCGCGGCACGAAGAAACCAATCACGCCCAGCCCCAGAGCTCCGATCGCCGGCCACCACATTTCGTCGAACGGTAGCTTCTCGAACTGATCCTCCACCCAGTACAGCAGTTTGCTGAATCCCGTTGCCGCCAGTCCGCA
>JBEKDY010000303.1:0-4228 GCA_050014115.1 Candidatus Sulfotelmatobacter sp.
GAAAAAGTTGTCGAAGGCCTCGCCGACGCCTGCAAGCACAACGGCTGCGCCCTGATCGGCGGCGAGACCGCCGAAATGCCCGGCTTCTATCCTGACGGCGAATATGACCTCGCCGGCTTCATCGTAGGAGTGGTCGAACGCGACCGCATCATCACCGGCAAAGACGTCCAGATCGGCGACATCGTTCTCGGCCTGCCCTCCAACGGCCTGCACACCAACGGATATTCCCTCGCCCGCAAACTATTGTTCGAAGTTGCCCGCTATTCTCCCGAAACCTACGTCAACGAAATCAAAAACAAAGTCGGCAACGAGCTGATGCGCACCCACAAAAGCTACTGGCCCTCCTTGAAGAAAATGCTGGACGCACAATGCGTGTCCGCGCTGGCGCACGTCACCGGCGGCGGCATCACAGAAAATCTCCCGCGCGTGCTGCCCCGCGGTACAGCAGCGTTGATCGAACTCGGCTCCTGGCCCGTGCAGCCTATTTTCGAACACCTCCAGGAACTGGGAAATGTCCCCCAGGACGAAATGCTCCGCACCTTCAACATGGGCCTGGGAATGCTGTTAGTCGTCCCCTCGGCAAAATTCAAAAAAGCCCAAACCGTGCTGGAACGCGTAGGCGAAAAAGCCTACACCATAGGCCGCATCATAAAAGGCGAACGCAAAGTGTTGTACAGCTGAAAAGATATTGCTGATTGATAATGATGGATGATGGATGATCGAAGACACTGACCCCTGACCACTGATCCCTGACCCCTGATTTTCAATCACCCATGCACTCCCTAGCCATCCTGCTCTCCGGACGCGGTTCCAACTTCGTCGCCATCGCCGACAGCATCGCCGCCGGCCGCATCCCGAACGCGCAAATCGCGGTCGTAATTTCGAACAAGCCCGACGCGCCAGGAATCGCGACCGCCCGCGAGCGCGGACTGAACGCGATCGTCATCCCCTCGAAAGGCAAGCCCCGCGAAGACCACGACCGCGAAGTCGTCGCCGTTCTCAAGCAACACAACGTCGACCTAGTCTGCCTCGCGGGGTACATGCGCCTGCTCTCCCCGTGGTTCGTGCGGCAATTTCCGCATCGCATCCTCAACATTCACCCGTCGCTGCTCCCCGCATTCCCCGGCCTCGAAGCGCAGGAGCAAGCCTTCGCGTACGGCGTAAAAGTCACGGGCTGCACCGTCCACTTCGTAGACGAAGAACTCGACCACGGCGCGATCATCGTGCAGAAAACCGTCACAGTCCTCGACACCGACGACGAGCACACGCTAGCCGCAAGAATCCTGGGACAGGAGCATATCGCCTACACGGAAGCAATCAACGTTGTCCTGAGCAGAAACTTCGAAATCGCCGGCCGGCGGATGAAGTCAAGTCAGAAGTCAGAGGGCAAAATGCAGAAGTAAGAAAAATCGCATCATGTGACATCAGTCACAGACTTTCGTGGCGCTCAACACGTAAGAACAGCCTCCGTGGGCAATAATCAGGATCTGAAGGCTCGCACCAGGCAATTTGCGCTGCGTATTCTGCGCCTATACCGCTCTCTACCAGCCAAAGAGGAAGCCCGAATCCTCGGGAGGCAACTCCTTCGCTCGGGTACTTCCGTCGGGGCCAACTATCGGGCCGCCTGCCGGGCGCGTTCGCGAGCCGAATTCATCGCTAAGCTCGGCATTGTTCTGGAAGAAGCCGACGAGACCATTTTCTGGCTGGAGCTGCTCCTCGAGGGCGGCATTATAAAGCACGAAAAGCTGGATGCACTGCTAAAAGAAGCCGAAGAACTCACCGCAATTTTCGTAACCTCAATCTGCACAGCCAAAGGCATTGCCTCCTAAGAAGCCGCAAGCAGTTGATGGTTTTACTTCTGCATTCCGACCTCTGACTTCTGCATTCTTTATAATGATTTCTCCCATGTCCACCTTCGCCCCCGTCGACGACCAGCTCACCTACCTGAAAAAAGGCGCCGCAGAAATCATCCGCGAATCCGAACTCCGCGCCAAGCTGGAGAAATCCTGCGCCACCGGCAAGCCCCTCCGCGTAAAGCTCGGCATGGACCCGACCGCGCCCGACCTTCACCTCGGCCACACCGTAGTCCTGCGCAAACTAAAACATTTTCAGGATCTAGGCCATACCGCGATCTTTCTAATCGGCGACTTCACCGGCATGATCGGCGATCCCACCGGCCGCTCGGTCACGCGTCCACCACTCACGCGCGAGCAGATCGAGCAGAACGCCGAAACCTACAAAACCCAGGTCTTCAAAATTCTCGACCCGCAGAAAACCGTCATCGACTTCAATCGCCGCTGGATGGGCCAGTTCACTGCCGACGACTTCGTCCGCCTCATGGCCAAGTACACCGTTTCGCAACTGCTCGAGCGCGAGGACTTCCACAAACGCTTCCAGGAAGAGAAACCAATCTCGGTCCACGAATTGCTCTACCCGCTCGTGCAAGGCTACGACTCCGTCGCCCTCGAAGCCGACGTCGAACTCGGCGGCACCGACCAAAGATTCAATCTGCAGGTAGGCCGCGACCTGCAGCGCGCCTACGGCCAGGAATCGCAGGTCGTCCTGACCACACCAATCCTCGAAGGCCTCGACGGCGTACAAAAAATGTCAAAGTCGCTAAACAACGCCATCGGCATCCACGAGCCCCCCCTCGAAATGTACGGCAAACTAATGAGCATCTCCGACGAAATGATGTGGCGCTACTACGAACTGCTGACAGACGTGCAGCTAGCCGACATCGAAAAGATGAAACGCGAATCGCACCCCATGCAAGCCAAGAAAGACCTAGCGCGCCGCATCGTTTCGGATTTCCACTCAGCCGAGGCAGCAGGAAAAGCGTCCGAGGATTGGGCGCAGCAATTTCAGAAAGATGAAGTGCCAGAGGATATAGAAGAAACCGCAATCGAGGCCCCCGAAAACCGGCTCCGCATTGACAAACTGCTGGCCCGGACCGGGCTAGCAGGCTCCGTAACCGACGCCGGACGGATGGTGAAGCAGGGCGCGGTCCGAGTCAACGGCGCGGTCGTCAGCGATCCCACCACGGTCCTGGATATTTCAAAGACGCCCACGTTGCAGGTCGGGCGCAAGCTCAAGAGAATTCGGCCCGGAATCCCCGGCACCGGAATCGTCTCAGAAACTTTGTCCCCACTGAAATAAGTGTTGTAATCAAGTAAGTGTTGTCATCCTGAGCGCAGCAGAACGATTCGCTTCGCGGATCGTTCTGCGAAGTCGAAGGATCCCTACCCTGTAAGCAACTCTCTCCCCATTGTGTTTTTGTAGACGAGAGCACCGAAGTGTTTCTTCCGTGTCTCTGCGCCTCTGTGGTAGATTCTGCTACCCTCCCGCACATGCGCGCCGCCGCCATCTTCGGCCCGGGATGTTCCCCCAACCACCTCAAGCCCTTTCAAGATGCCGAGTCTCCTAAAAACGTCTGGCACATCGGCATGCCCGCAGCTTCCGATCAAGCCGATGCCGTGCTGCTCTTCGGCGGCGACGGCACCATCCACCGCCATCTCAACCAACTCGTAAAATTAGGATTACCCGTCTTGGTCGTCCCCACCGGCAGCGGCAACGACTTCGCCCGCGCTCTCGGCCTCCGCACCGTGCGCGATTCGCTTGCAGCGTGGCGCCTCTACTGCACCGAAAAAAATAACGTGCGCGCGATTGACCTGGGCATGATCACCCCGCTCGAAGCCGCAAGCGGAGCCGCGACACATGCAGCCGCCTCCACCCCAACCGATCTCGCTCGCGACTCGGCACTCGGTACTCGGTACTTCTGCTCAATAGCCGGAGTCGGACTCGACGCCGAAGTCGCCCGCCGCGCCAACCACCTCCCGCGCTGGCTTCGCGCACACGGCGGCTACGCCCTCGCCTTCGCCCCAACCATGTTCCAGTTCGCCCCATTCCCCCTGAAAATTCTCACGCCCATTACCCAGAACTGTCATCCCGACCGGAGCTTCCCATTCCCGAAGGGAGTGGGAAGCGCAATGGAGGGACCTGCTGTTCTTCCGCACCCGCCACACGAGCGCTGGAATCGACCCAGCGAGGCGCCTCACTGGGAAGTAAAGTGGGAAATAAAGAAATCCCAACCCACACTCCTCGCCGCCTTCGCCAACACTCCCACCTACGGCGGAGGCATGAAGATCGCCCCCCGCGCCCAAATGGACGATGGCCTCCTCGACGTCTGCGTAATCGCCAGCGTCGATCCCCTCAAACTGGCCTGCATGTT
>JBEKDY010000304.1:0-4565 GCA_050014115.1 Candidatus Sulfotelmatobacter sp.
TCCAAAATTCTGAACAGCGCGATCGGGGAGTACAAATTTCTGCGCCGCGAGTATCCCGGCAGCAAATATCGCTGCGATGCGTTGTTCACCATCGGCGAAATCTACAAGGACGACCTCGGCGAACCTGACCAGGCGCGGTCCACGTTTCAGGATTTTCTGCATCGCTATCCGCATAACCGCCTCGTCGATGACGCGCGGCAGGCTATCACCGAGATTGAGCAGGCCCAGTATCAGCAGGCCCGGGCCGCGAAGAAGCCGGAGCGGGAGAACTCTGACAAGGCCGACAAGGGAGACGCGGCTGGCAGAAGCGGTTCTGCGGCTGCGGCTGCGGGTTCGAAGGGGGACTCCAGCGCTTCAAGCAAACCAGCGGCAGTAGGAGTTTCGAGCAGTTCATCGTCGCGCGTTCAATCTTCGCAGGCTCAGTCCGCGGAACGTCAAACGTCGGATCATCCGTCTTCGAATCAGTCTTCGAATCCGAAATCTTCGAATCGTCAGTCTGAACTGCAGGCCGCCAGCTATCCGGCAGGCCGCCAGCTATCCGCGCGTGACCGGGATCCGGCACTGGTCCACGCCCGATTACACGCGCGTGGCCATCGACCTGGAGAATGAAGTGAAGTTCGGCTCGCAGCGGATTTCCCATCCCGACCGCATATTCTTCGACCTGCGCAATACTCAGTTGGCATCGACGCTAGTGGGAAAAAGCTTTGACGTGGACGATGGATTCCTGAAGAAGATTCGCGTGGCGCAGTTTCAGCCGGGCCGCACTCGGGTAGTGCTGGAGGTTGCCGACCTTTCCGGCTACAACGCTTTTCTGCTGCCCAATCCTTACCGCTTGATCATTGATATTCACGGGAAAGATATTCACGGCAAGGATACTGCGGCGAAGAATGCACACGGCAAACAGACCAAGGACTCGGATGAGATTGCGATTGCGCCCGACGTTGAGGCGGATCCCACGGTGAGTCCGAAATCCGAGCCGGCGGCGCTTTTGTCAAACCAGAGGCAGGACACAAAGCCGAATCAGGCGGTGGGATTGAATCAGACGGGCGTGGTCAAGAAAATCGTCGAAGCGGATGACTCGGATTATGACGACGACGCTCAGAATTCAACTTCAACCAAATCTGCCGGTGCGACGGCGAGGAAGCCTGATACTGCGCGCACCAAGTCGCATTCCGTAAAGGCCGGCGCTGCTGCTACGCCTGAGCGCGACGATGCGGCGTCCGAAGCCGGGGATGATTCGACACTTGCTGCGAGCGACGATAGCGCCGGTCTTAGCCCGGTTCCTGCGCCGAAGAGTAAGCGGACCACGAAGAGCGGATCAGGCGGCAAAGCGCTCGACAGCAAAAATCTCGACGGCAAGAATCTGGACAACAAGACGCGGGCGGATCTGGAAATTCACGAAGCCAAGCCCACCGCACACGGCGACCGCTCGCTGATTCGCGCGCTGGGATTGAAGATTGGCAAAATCGTGATTGATCCCGGACACGGCGGACACGACACGGGGACGATTGGCCCCAACGGGCTGGAAGAAAAAGATCTGGTGCTGGAAGTTGGGAAACGGCTGGGCAAGATGCTGGAAACGCGGCTGGGCGCGGAGGTGGTTTACACGCGGAAGGACGACACGTTCATTCCACTCGAGACGCGCACCGCCATTGCCAACCAGGATCGCGCTGACCTGTTCATCTCGATCCACGCCAACTCCAGCCAGGATCCGACGGCCCGGGGCGTGGAAACTTATTACTTGAATTTCACCTCATCGCCCGAGGCGCTGGAAGTTGCGGCGCGCGAGAACGCGGTTTCCGAGAAGTCGATTTATGAGTTGCGCGATCTGGTCAAGAAAATTGCGCTGAAGGAAAAGATCGAAGAGTCGCGCGAGTTTGCCGGAGACGTGCAGCAGTCGCTGCACAGCGGCCTGGCCGCCAGGAGTCCGGCGATTCGCGACCGGGGCGTGAAGAAGGCTCCGTTTATCGTGCTGATCGGGGCGAATATGCCGTCGATTCTGGCGGAGATTTCTTTTGTGAGCAATCCTACCGACGAGCATCGGCTGGAAACCGCCGAATACCGCCAGCGCATCGCCGATTCGCTCTATCGCGGCGTGGCCAACTATGTGAGTGGGCTGAGCGGGGTGAAAGTGGCGAGCAAGCTGGACAAACCTGCGGGGCAATAAAAGCAGGGGTCAGGGGACAGTGGGCAGTGATCAGGCGCCGATGCTATCCCGGCGCGGCCGCCGGGAGCGAATTAGGAATGTCCCCAGTTATTGCAGGGAACTGCCGACTTGCGAGAACACGTTGTTGGAGTTGGCGCCGATCAGGCGCACCGTGCCGACAACGATGACCAAAATCACTGCCAGCATTACCGCGTATTCGGCAATGTCCTGACCCTGTTCGTCCCGCCACAACTTTTGAATGAGACTGCTCATAAATCCTCTCTCTCCCTTGCTAAGAATTCTTTCGGCTCTATGCTGAGGCCGAGGCTGTTGCTGGCTTCTCCTGGTGGATAGGGAAGTCCGCGGGATTCAGTCCCCAGACTTCCTTCTCCTGCGCCAGAGCCTGCAAGCCGATGTGATACTCGGATGATCCCTTGAGCTTCGTGATCCACACGACCCGGAACTCCATTTTCCGCTTGCGATACCAAACGGTGACTGGGTCCAGCACCTGCAGTTCGCGGCGAACCGAGCCCAGCCGCGCGCCGGTGGGCGTAACGTCCAGGGTGTGGGCTATTTCTTCAAAAGACACCCCGGCGATGTCCTTACCATGGACTTTTACGGGGAATACTGCCTTCCTGCGATCCTGCCGGCGATGATTCGTTGGTGGCATGTTTTACCCACGACTAGTTTGCTACGAAGTCGGCGAATGGGGAATGGCTCGGATGGGTGGGAAGGGGCACGGACGAGGGAGACGCGGAAGTAACCAGGGGATGGTGACTGTGGAAACTTGAAAAGTGAATAGCAGGGTGCGGATTCAAACCTTTGACCACAAAGGGCGCAAAGGTACACGAAAGAAAGCGAACGTGCGTGTCACTTTCAGGAGCGAGGGCGCTGACGAGTTACGGCCCACCATTCGGAACTTTTCCCCGCGCTCTGTGGTCTAATGAGCAGAGGAGTTTCTCGAAACAGCCGGGTCAGCTATGAGCTTTCCACGATTTTTTTTCGCTCTGACGATGACGATTTATCTGGCCGGTGCGGGTTTCGCGGCGAACCCCGCCGCTGGTCCCGCGGAGCCACAAGTGCCGCCGCTTCTGCCGCAGCAGTTTGCGGGTTGGGCGAGGCAAGCTTCGCCGCAGATCAGCACGGATGCGGCCGCCGCCGACCCTACCAACGCTGAGGTCCTGAAGGAATACGGCTTCACCGACGTTGCGGTCGCTACTTACATCCGCGATGACGGGCGCACTCTGAAGATCCGCGCCGCGCGCTTCGCCGACGCCAGCGGAGCTTTCGGCGCCTACACGCTTTATCTGCAGCCAGAGATGGTGCGCGAAACGATCGGAGATCAGGGAGCGTCTCTTGGCCAGCGCGTTTTGTTCTATCGCGGTCACGTGCTGGTGGACGCGTCGTTCGCGAAAGAGTCTCCCATGGCCGGCGCGGCGTTGCGGGAGTTGGCTGGAATGCTGCCGCGTCCCCCGGGCAATGCGGGAAACCTGCCCACGGTTCTGGACTTCATGCCGCACCGCGGATATGTTCCGAACACCGAGAAATATGTGATCGGGCCGGAAGCGCTCAACGCGCTTACGCCTCCGGTGAGCGCGGAGCTGGTGGATTTTGCGGTGAAGCCCGACGTGACCATCGGCAAGTACTCCACTCCGAGTGGCCAGGCCACGTTGATGCTTATCTATTATCCCACGCCTCAGTTAGCCGCAGAGCATCTTCGCCGCATCGACGCCGCTCATAAGCTGACGCAGCCGCAAGCCGGAGTTTCCACGGTGGAGAGTGCGGGCCAGTTTTCTGACAAGCGCACAGGATTCATTGTGGCCGTTGTTTCCGGACCGATTTCCGAGAGCGACGCGAAATACGTTTTGGACCAGGTGAACTACGAAGCCAATGTCACGTGGAACCAGAGAACCGACAACCGCGACGTGCACGATCTTTATTCGCTGATTCTCAATATCGTGATCCTGTGCGGAATTCTGGGAGCGCTCTCGATTGTGGCGGGCGTGGCGTTCGGCGGATTCCGAATCCTGATGAAGCGCTTCTATCCGGACAGGGTTTTTGACCGGCCGGAGGCGATGGAATTCATTTCGCTGCACCTGGACGGAACGATCTCCGAGGAGGCTTCGGAGCACGCTTCCGGGAGGGTCCGGCGGCGGAAAAGATCCTCCTGAACTGCGGTAAGTGGCTTTAGAAATATCGGGTTAGGGCGCAAACGGGCGGGTTTTGTCTCACTTTGGTACATTTGCGGGGGATATTGATTGGTTGTGTAAGTGATTGAAACTAAAGACATTTAAATCCCAAAAATCACTTGACACCTCGGTTTTTCGGCTCATAAGATTTCGCCAGAAAGTTTTGACGGGATTCTTAGCCTCCGTTGGAACTATTCTCCCTTGAAGAAAAGGCCGCCCATCGTTGCCGG
>JBEKDY010000305.1:0-7279 GCA_050014115.1 Candidatus Sulfotelmatobacter sp.
CCTTTGCCGCGCGAGGCCGGATTCCGCCAAAGCTTTGCCTACGCAGGCGAAGCCGTCGACCGGGGCTACAGCATTCTGGTTTTTCCCGAAGGCCGCCACACTGTGGATGGAAGCATAAATTCTTTTCGCGCCGGCGTCGGGCTGCTGGCCAACAATCTCAGCGTCCAGGTTCTACCGATGCGAATTCTCGGACTGTTCGAACTGAAGCGGGCAGGGAAGAGGTTCGCTGCGCTGTGGAAGATTCGCGTGCGCATCGGCCGGCCGATGAAATTCGAGCCGGGTACTGATCCCGGGAAGATCGCCGGGGAGTTGCAAAGAGCCGTAGAGCTTCTCTAGCGGCTGCTGAAAAACTCATTTGCACCGCAATAAGTGAAACTCAGGCGCTGAAGCGCTGTCGGTTCTAAAGAACTTAACGGCACGACTGAAGTCGTGCCCTTCCCGAAACCGCGTCGGAGCGGATCTTTCGGCAGCCTGCTAACGGACTATCCTTCGGCTCGAACTATTCTTGGTCTCCCATTGGTTCTTCCATCTGCAAGGTGGATTCAACCTCGATCTCCGGAAGATTCGCTTCGTGCAGTTTGCGATTGAGTTCGGGCACTGCTTCTTTCTTGAAGGCGGACCAACGTTTCATCACGGCCGCACTCTCGTGTTCCACCGCCGCGATGGCCGTCACTTGCGCCGAGGTTGGCGCCGCGTCCACCTGCCAAATCTGTCCATAGAGAGTGCTCGCATTTCCGTTCACCTGCATTAGAGTGGGTTCCTCGGCCGCCGGCGGCGCGCCGAATCCCCCGGCGCTGCCCAGCAGTGTCGTAAGTTGTTCTTGAAAAGTCTGCACAGCCTCTCCAGCAACTCTCAACTTCTCGCTCTGTTTCTTGAGTTGCGCATCAATCGAGTTTGCCTGCTGAACTGCCAGCGAAGTCTGGGTTACGAGGGACGCCAACTGCGTCTCGACCTCAAATTTCTTTTCCAGTCCCGGCGCTGGAGTTTTCACCCGCGGGTCCATCTTCACGATCAGAGCCGCAGTCTGGCTCTTGCCGTTTGCAGTCAGACGCGCAGTGTAGTGCCCGGGCAACGCCGTAGGTCCCAGAGGCAAACGCGGCGTGTCTCCGGGAATCGCCGCAATTGGATATTCGTGCCGCAGCGAATTTGGAGTCTGGTAGTGCAGGTCCCACACCCAGCGGTGCATGCCCGGCTCCGCCGAAAGCGCCCGGAAGGGACGCAGCCAGTACAGCGGGATCAGCTGCTTTTTCAAATCAGCGTCTGAAGCTTCAGGCTGGTCCGTACTCGCGAAGCTGCGCACAACCTGACCGCGAGCGTCCAAAATCTCCAGCTTCACCGCGCCGGAAACCGCGCTTCCGAGATAGTAGTCAATCACTGCGCCGTCCGGAGGATTCGCCGCCGCTGGCTCATCCGGCGGAAGTGGTGTGTCGGTGTAGGTGTCCCGCTGCACGCGGTAAGCGGGCGCCGGCGCGAAAAGATGCGCGTCCGAACTCAGGACTGCTTCCGTAAGCTGACGCAGCGGAGTGATGTCGTCCAAAATCCAGAACGACCGCCCGTGCGTTCCTACGATGAGATCGTTGTCGTGAATCCAGAGATCGCGCATCGATGTGTGAGGCAGATTCAACTGCAGTGATTGCCAGTGGTCGCCGTCATCGAACGAGACCCACACCGAATTCTCCGTGCCGGCAAATAGCAATCCCTTGCGAACCGGATCTTCGCGCACCGTATCCACCGGCCCGAAATCCGGAAGCCCGGCCGTGATCAGCTTCCAGCTCTTGCCGCTGTTGTGCGTGCGATAGATGTACGGATGCATGTCGTTGATGCGAAAACGGCTCACAGATGCGTAGGCAGTCTCTTCATCAAAATGCGAAGCCGCGATCTGCGTGACCTTGCTCCACGGCGTGAGGTCTTTTGGCGTAATGCCTTCCCAGTTTTTCCCGCCGTCGTGGGTGAGCCAGATGAGCCCGTCGTCCGTTCCCGCCCACAGCGTGCTCACGTTCTTGAACGAAGGCGCGAGCGCATAGATCACGCCGCGCTGCTTCTCGGCGCCCTTGCGTACCAGCGTGCCCACACTCGATGGCACTCCAGGATTTTCCCGCGTCAAATCGCCGCTGATGGTTTGCCACGCATTGCCACCGTCGATAGTCTTGAACAACACGTTCGTGGCGTAATAAAGAATGTGCGGATCAACTGGCGAAAACATGGTCGGCTCGGTGCGGTCCGTCCGGTATTTTTCGCTGCGCACCGGAATCGGCGTCACATCCTGCACCTGTCCGGTCGACCAGTGGAAACGCGAAACTTCGCTGCGGCCGCCGCCGTAAATAATGTCCGCGTCGAGCGGATCAGGCGCCACGTAGCCATATTCGATCACGCCTACGGGATGCCACTCGCGGTAGGTGATTGCGCCGTCGTTGCCGCGGCTTGAGATGCAGACCGAACCACTCTCCTGCTGGCCTCCGCAAACCCGATAAGGAAACGTATTGGTGACCGCCACGTGATAGATCTGCGCGGTGGGCTGGTTGTACCAGGAACTCCAGCTGGCGCCGCCATTCACGGTCACCAGCGCACCCTGGTCGCTCACCAGCAGAATATTGTTGCCGTCGTTGGGATTGATCCATAGATTCTGGTAGTCGTCACCGCCCGGCGCGCCCCGGAATCCCGCCCACGTTTTCCCGCCGTCGACTGAGCGCATCGTCACGGTGCTCGCGACGTACACCATGTCAGGATTCTTCGGGTCAACTTTCGGAATCGGCAGATCGCCGCCGCCAATTCTCCCCGATGCGCGCGGATCGTCGGTGATTTGCGCCCAGTTTTCCCCGGCGTCATCAGAGCGGTAAACGGCAAGTTTGCCGCCGCTCGTGCCTAAGGTCGCGTAGAGACGGCGCGCATCGCTGGGCGCGATAGCGACATAGATTTGCGAAAGATCGTCGGGCAAGCCATTGGTGAGCGGACGCCACGTAGCGCCTCCATCCACCGACTTGAACAACCCGCCCTTGCTGCCATTGAACTCGTTGCCATCTTCCCATGGGCCTTCGCGCACCTCCCACATCGAGGCATACACAACGTCGGGATTTGACGGGTCAATCTCCACATCCGAGCCGCCGGTGTTCTCGTCCTTGGAAATCACTTTCTGCCAGCTCTGCCCGCCATCGGTGGAGCGGTAAATTCCCCGCTCCTCACTCGGGCCGTAAGGATGGCCCAGCACCGCGGCGAACACCCGGTTCGGATCCCGCGGATCGACCGCCAGCGCGGGAATCTGCTGGCCATCGCGCAATCCCAGGTGAGTCCAGGTTTTTCCCGCGTCCGTGGATTTGTAAATTCCGTCACCCACCGAAAGATCGGGACGATGCAATCCCTCGCCGCTGGCCACGTAAATAATGTTTGCATCCGATGGCGCAACCGCGATTGCGCCAATCGATTGCGTCGGTTCGTGGTCGAAGATCGGATTCCAGGTGCGCCCAGAATCGTTCGTCTTCCAGACTCCGCCATTCACCTGCCCCACGTAGAAAACATTGGGCTGGCTGGGGACGCCCGCGGCCGCGCGCGTACGGCCTCCGCGGAACGGACCAATCATCCGCCAGTGCAGTTCCTGATACGCGCTCTCGGGAATTTGTTGTGCGTGGATCAAGCCCAGCGGCAGGAAAAACAAAGCAACCGCGAATCGACGAACCACTCCCCAGGATCTGATCATTTCCCCCCTCAGACACGAACGCAAGCTACATAGAATAATCTAAAACGTTCGTGACCGCGGGATATTGCTTGATACCGGAGGAAACCGTCGAGCTTCGCTCGACCGGACCCTTCGGCTTCGCTCAGGGCAGGCTCTGGGGGGGCGGCTGTCCCCACATAACACGCTCTAACTCAGAGCGCTGCCGTTACAATGGCGTCAACATGATTGCCCATCTGCGCGGGAAGCTGCTGGCCAAGCACCCGAACCAAGCCATCGTCGACGCTGGCGGCGTCGGTTACGACGTCACCATCAGTGTGCCCACATTCTCCGACCTGCCCCCGCTCGGGACTGAAGTCTCGCTGCACATTCATACGCATGTGCGCGAAGACTTGATCGCGCTCTATGGATTTCTGAGGCCGTCGGAAAAACTGCTGTTCGAGAAGTTGATCACGGTAAGCGGAATCGGCCCCAAGCTCGATCCGCGGCAACGACATCGCGCGCCTCACGCGCATTCCTGGCATCGGCAGGAAGACCGCCGAGCGCATGGTGCTCGAACTGCGCGACAAACTGCCCGAGCCAGGACCAACCTCCGCTTTGGCAACTCCCCCGATGAACGCCACAGAAGAAGATGTACTCTCAGCCCTGATCAATCTCGGCTATCAGCGGCCGGCCGCCGAGAAGGCTCTCGGCGTGGTAACGAAAAACGGCAAAGCCGCATCCTTCGACGCAATGTTCCGCGACGCGCTGGCGGTGTTGTCGAAGTAGCGCGATCTTTTGGGAGTGGACCAGCCTCAAGTTCGTCCACTCCCGAATGCTCAGCCCCTCACGGAGCCGTAATCGGATTGCTGTCCAGCGCGACCTCGGCATTGCGTGCCAGGGCCCTGCCGTTGAGGGTTGCGCCGGTATCCAGAGTGATCGATTGCAGCGCCATAATCGTTCCCTGGAAGATTGAGTTCGTTCCCAGCGTGGCTGAACTGGAAACCTGCCAGAAGACATTCTTGGCCTGGGCGCCGCCCGCCAGAACCACCTGCGTACTCCCGATCGTGGTGAGCGTCGAGCCCACCTGGAAGATGAAAACGGCGTTCACGTTTCCCTGCCCATCGAGCGTGACGTTGCCCGCCGACAATTTCACCGCGCTCGAGGTCTTGTAAAGGCCGGGAGCAAACGTCAGGCCGCTCATTTCCCCAGGCAGAGACATACCTCCCGGTAATCCTGCGGTGTAGATATACGCGGTGGTCAAATCCAGCTGGCCCTGCGCCGCGGCCGGATCGGTGACTTGCATCACCGCCGGAAGAGTTAGCTTTCCCGGCGGAAAGCCCGTGACTGCGCTTCCCGGGCTGAGTCCCAGATTTCCACCCGTGATCACGGTTGGCCCGGTGTTGGTAACCGTAGTGCCCGCCAGAACGTCGAACGTGGCAGCCGATCCCAGCGGCACCTGCGAGGTTTGACAGGCCGCAGTAGCCGTCGTAAAACTCCACGTGGCGTCGACTGCCAGCGCATTTGCCATCAGGTCCTGAGCCCCGGTGGTAATGGTCGCGGTGTAGGTGGTGTTCAGCGCGAGATTGCTGGCGGGCGTGAACGTGGCGACATAGTCGGGCGCATCGTAGACAACCTGCCCCGTCACCGCCGCCGCCGCCGGACCCGTCAGGGTAAATGTCGTGGCACTGATGGTGGAAGGATTCATCGCCTCGCTGAAGGTAGCGACCGCTACGGTGTTGGGACACACGCCGGCAGTTCCATTGGGCGGGGCCACAGAAACCACGGTGGGCGGCCCTGCCAGGCATGCGGTATTTCCGGTAGTGAAAGTCCAGACAAAATTGGTTGCCAGCGCATTTCCAGTCTTATCCTGCGCTCCGGTCGTAACCGTGGCGGTATACAGGGTGTTCAGCGCCAGCGCGGCCGATGGCGAGAAAGTAGCAGTCTTGCTGCCCACATTGTAGCTGACGAGTCCCGCCACGGCGGTGAGTCCTGGCCCCGTCAATGTAATTGTCGTGCCATTGATCGTTCCCGGATTCATCGCTTCGCTGAAGGTGACCGTGACCATGGTGTTAGGGCATACGCCCGCGGCGGCACTTGGAGGCGCCGCGGAAATTGCCGTAGGCGGGGTTGTGTTTTTGTTGGACGAGCCCTGATCGCTGCATCCGGTGGCGCAAATGATCAGCAGAATTGCTGCAAACCCGATCGTGAAATTGTTGTACCTCCGCATCATGGCCATCCTTCTTCTTCTCAACTTCACTTCCGCCGGAATTTTTCGGCTCTGTTCGGAAACTAGTCCGGGCTGAGAACGAACACAAGGATTCCGGCCGCGACGGATGGTCGTAGCTTTCCATTTTGGTCTGATGGTGCCTTGCGGGAAAAAACGCGTACACGCCTAACCGCGATGCAGGCCGCTCAGCAAGAAAGTTGTGGTCGGAGTTTCGATCGAACAGAACCCGATTATTTTCCGATGCAGAACGTACTGAAAATCAGATTCAATATGTCGTCGGTGGTAGTAGCGCCCGTGATCGCATCCAGTGGACGCAGCGCGCCGTAAAGATCAAGCAGCAGCATTTCATGCGGCACTCTGCCGTTCACTGCATTCTTCGCAGCCGCGAGCGCCCCTAGCGATTCCCGCACCAGCCCCTGATGGCGGACGTTCGTCAAAAAGCCGCTTTCCACCTGCGCCCCAGCCTCTCCGCCCACATGCCGCAAAATCTCGCCGCGTAATTCGGCAATCCCTTCGCCTGTCAAAGCAGAAGTATGAATCGAAGACTGGCCACTAACCCCTGACCCCTGGCCACTGCTCTTCAGATCCCACTTGTTCCCCACGACAATCGTTGGCCGGCTCTCTGCAAGCCGCAGCAACTCCGCATCTTCTGCAGACGCGGGCTCCGAAGCATCCAGCACTACCAGCACAAGGTCCGCATCGGCCAGTGCTTCTTTGGATTTGCGAATGCCGATCGATTCCGCCTCATCGAGCGCCTGGCGAATGCCCGCCGTATCCACGAGCTTCACCGGAATGCCGCCGATCGCAACCGTTTCCGTGACCAGATCACGCGTAGTTCCCGGCGCGGCTGTCACAATCGCCCGCTCCCGCTCCACCAGGCGATTAAATAAACTCGACTTGCCCACGTTCGGCCGCCCTACGATCGCCAGCGTCAGCCCTTCATGCACAATCTTGCCGTAAGCAAAGCTGGCGGCAAGTTGTTCCAGCGGCTTCTCGACGCCATCGATGCGTCCGAGAATCGTGGCATCCGGCAGCACCGAAACGTCATCCTCGGCAAAGTCGATGCCAGCCTCCAGCACCGCGATCAGCTCGACCAGGGCCCGCTTGATCGGCTGCAGCCGTTTCGACAACGTGCCTTCCAACTGCTGCGCCGCCACCCTCGCCTGATACAGCGTCTGCGACTCGATCAGGTCGCGGACCGCCTCCGCCTGCGCCAGATCGATGCGGCCATTCAGAAAAGCCCGCATCGTGAACTCGCCCGGTTCCGCCAGCCGCGCTCCCGCCGCCACGCAAAGTTCAACAATATGCCGCAGCACTACCGGCGACCCGTGGGCAGAAATCTCAACAATGTCGTCGGTGGTATAAGAATGCGGCCGCGCGAAGTAGGTGACCACGACCTCGTC
>JBEKDY010000306.1:0-4104 GCA_050014115.1 Candidatus Sulfotelmatobacter sp.
CGCGCCGTGCGCCCGAATTCTGACATGGTGACCACCACCGTGTCTTCGCCCAGATCGCCCAGGTCGGTCCAGAACGCAGCTAGCGACTGCGAAAAGTCGCTGAGCACATTCGCAATCTGTCCTTCGGTTGAGCCCTCGTTCACGTGATGATCCCAGCCGCCAATATCAGCAAACGCCACCTGCACGCCGAGGTTCGCTTTGATCAATTGCGCGAGCTGCCGCAAGCTGTCACCGAAGCGTCCCTTGGGATAATTCGCGTTCGGCGCGGGCGTATATTTTCCCGGATCGGCAGCCTTCATCATCTTGACCGCGTCGAAAGTCTCCGCGCCTGTGCCATGCAGCACGGCGTCAGAGGAGTGGTCGTACATCGCCTCGAACGCATTGGCGACGGGCGAGCCTTTCGGATTTTTTCCTCCGATCGAAAAATCGTTGATGTTGTTCATGGCCACCGCCGGCTCCGAGCCGCTCAGAATGCGCGGCAGGGACGGCCCCAGCGCGATCGCGCGGAAAGCCGTACTCGACGCCGATTGCGGCAGCGCGTGCAGCGAACGGTTGAGCCAGCCATCTTCCGTGGCCTTCATCCCCGGCGTGCCCGATTCCATAAAATCCTGCGCGTCGAAGTGCGAGCGCGTGGGATCTGGCGATCCCGCCGCGTGCACAATCGCCAGATGACGCTGCTCCCATAGCGGCTGAAATGCCGACATCGAAGGATGCAGCCCAAAGAAGCCGTTCAGATCGCACACCGCCTTGCGCGGAATATTGATGCTCGGCCGCATCGCGTAATACTGCGGCTCGCCGTGCGGCACCACAATGTTCAGCCCGTCCGCCGCGCCCCGCTGAAAAATAACAACCAGGCGTTTCGTGCGTCCGCCCGTCGCTTGCGCCGCACCGAACGCCGCGCGAGTAAGAAAGCCAGGCACCGCCGCCGTGCCCACCACGGCAAGCCCGCTGTTGCGAAGGAAAACGCGACGCGTAATGGACATAACTAAACACTCCGTAGAGACGTAGCTTGCTACGCCTCTCTCTGCGGCATGTGAGACGTAGCAAGCTACGTCTCTACAAAGCCGCTATCTCTTCTGAAATTCCGGTGAACCCAGCAACAATCCCGCCATCACGCTCACGTTCGCAGGCTGGGCCCCCGCCGCAGTCCGTCGATTCCGCCCTTGCTTATCTGTTTCGTTCGCCGCAGGTTTCTTTTCCGCCGCGGCATTCTTCGCATCAACGCTCTTCGGATCAACGCTCTTCGCATCAGCGATCTGCGCCGCAATCGAATCGTGCGTCTGTTTCGAGACGTCCCCCGCGAGCAGGTTGTTCTCCAGAATCGGCAAAGCCAGCGTCGAGTCGACGGGCAAGGCCCATTGGCCGGAGAGCTGCGCCGAATCCATCTTCACGCCCTTGATCTTTCCGCTGCTCAGCGCCAGCGCGAAATTCATGCGGTTGAGCAGCGCTGAGGAATTCACCCACGTTTCCGCTTTCATCGAATAGCCCGTGGGAGGCTGCGCTCCATAGAGCGGCATGCCCATGTTGCCCAACTGCCGCGCCAGCGGCAACGCGTCATCCACCTCGGCCCCGGTGACGCGCACCGCTGAGGCGACAAACTCCAGCGGCGTCTTCACCTTCGCGCGATAAGTTCCATCGGCCCAGAACTCCGGCGAATGAAACAGCGTGGTCAACACTTCGCGAATGTCGCCTTTTTTCTTCAGAAAAGTTTTCGCCATCTGATCGACTAAACGCTCGGGCGGATCATCCGATACAAAGCGCTGCGCCAGTTTCAGCGAGATAAAATGCGCCGTCTGCGGGCTGGTCGCCAGCCGGTGTAGCAACTCCAGGCCTTCGCCTTCGCCCTTCGGCTTGATCCGATGCCCAAGAACAAATTTGGGCCCCGGTTCGTGCATGTTCGGGTCATACTTGAACCCGCCGCCGTCGTTGGGTTTATCGATCGTCCAGCCAGTAAAAACCTTCGCAGCTTCCGTGACATCGCGCTGCGAATAGCCGCCGTTCACGCTGAGCGTGTGCAGTTCGAGCAGTTCGCGTCCGTAATTCTCGTTTAAACCGCTGTTCTGTTTGGCATTTTTCTTCGGCGGATGTGGCGGATAACCATACCGTCCGCGTGGCCCCGCCGGCTTGCCAAGCGCTTTCATCGATCCCGGTCCCACGCTGAGCCAGTTATCCAGATAAAACAGCATCGCCGGACTCTTAGCCGTGGCCACCAGCAGGTCTTCGAACTTGCCCATCGCCCGCGGACGAATCACATCCTGCTCGTAATTGGCCAGCATCAAGCGGTCCGGGCCCTTGCCCACGTAGACGTTGAAGTGATTGAACCAGAAATCGGTCATCACTTCTTCCAGTTGGCGCTCGCTGTAAACCGCGCGCAGCACTTTGGCCTGCAGTAGTTCGTCTGTGACCACCCCCTGTGGATTGTTCATGGCCTGCAACGTTTCTTTCTGCTTGGGGTCTAATCCCGCCAGAAAATCCTGTCCCTTGCCCCCGCGCATCGAGTCGGCAAATGCAACCTGGTCATCCACCGACATCGCCAGAATTTTCTTGTAACGCTGGTCGGGCGGAAGCTCGGGCAGTTTCCGAATCTCCAGGTCCGCGTACAAACGCTCTTCCCGACGTTTCGCCTCGGCGTACTCAGCCGGGGGCTTCGTGTCCAGTGGAAGAGACCCCGCCGTCGACAAAAGATTTTCACCGGAAGCGGGTGAACCGACCCTTGCGTCACGGGTCGCCGGAATGCCGCTCGCGTTGCTTCCATCCGAATTGCTTGCCGCACTCATCATCCCGCTGTCCGCATCCCCGCTCGCGGCAACCTCCATCGTCGTGCCCGAGACGGTCGTGCTCGACATGCCGGCACTGGAATTCGCGGCAGACAAACTGGCAGTCTCCACCGTTCGTACCGCATCATTCATCGGAGCCTGTGGCTTGCCAGCACCGTTACCCGCCGCCTCAGCTTTCCGCTCCCGTTTCTCTTCCTGCCGCGCGATCTGCACCTGGTACACTGCGCGCTTCGCGGCATCGGAAGGCATCGATTTCTTCCCATCCATCACTTGTTTCACCAACCCGCCGTCGGGAAAATCCTCAGCCACTTCCCGTGGGCTCATGCGCAGCGTGCGGAACGGAGCGAGCCGGCTTTCCAAAGCCGTATCATCAATCTTGCCGGGATGCAGTTGCTGATCAATCCAAGCATCAACGCCGAACGTCATTACCCGCTGCACGTCCCCAGGGCGAGGACCAAAGGTCAGGCGATTCAGCGCGTGCACCGCGCGCTTTTGTTCGGCCGGGGTCGGCGGGAAACTATCTTTTTTCTTCGCCAGCAGCGGAACCGTACATGCAAGGCTCACCGACAACAAAACCCCTGCGACCTTGCCGTGAACAGGTTTCATCGACACCCCACCGAACCTGAAGGAAGAAAGCGAGAACCTTCCTCATTATGAACCCAATCTGGGGGATTAAGTTGCTGCCAGAACCGCTCAGGAACCGGACGCGGAAGCCGCAGAGTGGAGAGGACTTACTTGGATTTCAGACTTGAATGCAAGACCTGAAAAAGTTCGAACGTCACGGCTGGCTTACATACACCTTGCCGCGGGACACTTTGTGTTGCAGCGTGGCGGCGAGATGGTCAATGTCACCAGGAGCAATGTTGACCACCCTGTCCGCCAGGAGAGGAGCCCGGCTGCTGCCTACCGCGTCGCGCCGCACCTGGATCATCAGCGCCTGCACCACGTTGGGATCGTACTTCTGCGGAGCCAGCCGCACCAGGTCGCTCAACGCGCTGCCCACGGAAAGCGGCTCGCGGTAAGGCCGCGCACTGGTCATCGCGTCGAAAGCGTCGGCAATCCCGATGATTCGCACCGGCATCGATAAATCATCAAGCATCAGCGCATCCGGATAACCCGAACCATCGCTGCGTTCGTGATGCGAGCGCACCGCTTCCGGAATTTTCGGCCACGGAAACTGCACGGTGCTCACAATCTGGTGGCCCACCACGGTGTGATCGGCCATCTCGCGGAATTCTTCCGGGTTCAGCGCGCTGGCTTTGCCGAAAAGCCGGCGATCGACGGCTACTTTTCCAATGTCGTGCAGGTAGCCTGCGCTTCGCAGTGC
>JBEKDY010000307.1:0-4098 GCA_050014115.1 Candidatus Sulfotelmatobacter sp.
AGTGAGAAAGGATTCCCCCATGGCCATCGCCGAACTCCCCCTCCGCCCGCGCGCGTCCTCCTCGCAATCCCATCAAACCCCCTTCCTCAACGAGCCTTTCTACGATTTTACGAAAGAAGACAACGCCCGCAAGATGCGCGCCGCCATCGAACGCGTTCGCGGCCAGCTTGGCCGTGAGTACGACCTCATCATCGGCGGCCGGCGCGTCAAGACTGCCGACAAGATCAAGTCGCTGAACCCCTCCAAGCCTTCGCAAATCGTTGGCATTCACCAAAAGGCCGGCAAAGAGCACGTCGAGCCGGCCATGGCCGCCGCGCTGAAAGCCTTCGAATCGTGGAAAAACGTTCCCGTCGAAGAGCGCGCCAGCCTCCTGTTCCGTGCCGCCGATCTTCTCCGCAACCGCAAAATGGATTACATGGCCTGGCTCGTCTTCGAAGTCAGCAAGAACTGGGGCGAGGCCGACGCCGATATCTCCGAGACCATCGACTTCTGCGAATTCTACGCCCGCGAAGCGCTGCGCTTCGCCAAAGCCGAACCAACGGTGCAGATGCCCGGCGAGCGCGATTCGCTCACTTACATCCCATTAGGTGTAGGCGCGGTCATACCTCCGTGGAATTTCCCCTGCGCCATCATGGCCGGCCTCGTCGTGGCTTCGATCGTTTCAGGCAACACTGTGATCCTCAAGCCCTCGAGCGATTCCCCCACCATCGCCGCCAAATTCATTGAACTGCTCGAAGAAGCCGGAATGCCCGAGGGCGTAGTAAATTTCTGCCCCGGCGCCGGAGCCAGTTTCGGCGACGCAGTAGTCGCCCATCCGAAGACGCGCTACATCGCCTTCACCGGTTCCCGCGAAGTAGGACTCCACATCAACAAAACCGCCGCTACGCAAGCCCCCGGCCAGCTCTGGATCAAGCGCACGATCTTAGAAATGGGAGGCAAAGACGCCATCATCGTCGACGCCGACGCCGATATCGACTCCGCAGTAGAGGGCGTCGCGCAGGCGGCTTTTGGGTTTCAAGGACAAAAATGTTCGGCCTGCTCCCGCGCGATTGTCGACGAACGCGTCTACGATAAGTTCCTCGAGCAACTGAAAGCCCGCGTGGAAAAAATCACCATCGGCGATCCCGCCGAAAACGCGAATATGGGCGCGGTCATCAACGAAGGCTCGATGAACACGATTCTCGAATATATCGGCCAGGGAAAAAAAGACGGCCGCGTGATCACCGGCGGCGAACGCGCCACCGCAGCCGGCGAAGGCTATTACATCCAGCCCACCGTGATCGCCGACATCCCCGCCAAATCAAAACTCGAGCAGGAAGAAATTTTCGGACCCGTGCTGGCCGTCATCAAAGCCCACGGCTTCGACCACGCCATGGAAATCGCCAACGACACCGAGTTCGGACTCACCGGCGCCGTCTACACCAAATCACGCGACAAAATCGACCGCGCCGTCCGCGATTTCCACGTCGGCAATCTCTACATCAACCGCAAATGTACGGGAGCGATGGTGGGCGCGCATCCCTTCGGCGGATTCAATATGTCGGGCACAGACTCGAAATCCGGCGGTCCCGACTATTTGTACCTCTTCACGCAAGCAAAAGTTGTGGGAGAAAAAATCTAGCAGCGAAAAATCCAGTAGCAATTAGAAGGCGAACTCAGCTAAGCTCGCGCCTTTTGCTCCGCCCAGTGGGGAAGGCTTACCCCCGAAAAGCTTTTGCAGGCCTCGAGGAGTTCCTCCTGCCGGTCGATGTCCCGTGTGGCTGGCTTCGGCGTACGAAGCTTCATGTGAAAGAAGTACTCGCCTGTGACCGTCGCCCCGGGGTCGTCGCTCACCGCAAGCCAGACCTGAGTGCGGTGCCCAGCATCCAGCTCGTCGGGCGCGCCGGCGCCTCCCATCTTCGTCGCCACCCAACCGGGCTCGAGGGCGTTCGAGAGAACATCCGGCCAGCGGCGCGCGATAGCAAATGCTATCAGCACGTCGTGCAACTTGGTGTCGGAGTAAGCCTGCTGACCCTGCCAGGGACGGTGCTCCCACGCGAGATCTTTCAGAGTTGCATCTCCGCTTTGATGGAGACCGGAGCTCAGGTAGACCAGTCGCTTCGGCTTCTGAATCAGAGCAGTCAGGATGTACGGTGCGAGCGTGTTGACAGCGAATAGATGCGGTAAACCGTCTTCAGTCGCGATGCGGCGAGGCTCTCTGTAGCCGATTCCCGCGTTGTGGATCACCGCATCGAAGGGGCCGAGTCCATTCACATCTTCGGCCACTCTGCGAGTCTGTGCGATGCTTGTCAGATCGCCGATGACCACTGTTTCCGCTCCAGGAACAGCGGACAGCGCCTCCTGCCCGCGCTGCTGGTTGCGGGCATGCAAAACTACGCCATGTCCCTGCTCGACCAGGAGCTGTGCGGCCATTCGACCAAGCCCATCGGAAGAACCAGTGATGAATACCCGCGCCATGTTTCCTTCTTTTGCCCTCTTTGATTCTTGCTCTCTAATTCTTGTTCTCTAATTCTTGTTCTCCCCCAGGCCTAGCCCGCAGTTTTTCAGCGGCCGAAATCGGGCAGCGGGTTCCGCTCCAGGAACTGCCGCTGGTGCCAATAGGGATAGACTGGCGTCACGTCGCTCGCCGCATCCAGCTTGGCGATTTGCTCGGCGGACAAATTCCATCCCACCGCGCCTAGATTCTGCCGCAACTGTTCTTCATTCCGCGCGCCGAAGATCACCGTCGAAATCGATGGCCGCTGCACCAGCCAGTTCAACGCCACTTGCGTCACGCTCTTGCCCGTTTCTTTCGCAACTTCGAGAAGCGCGTCGACGACCTTGAATAAATACTCATCGCCCACCTGCGGGCCCATGTCGGCAGTCTTGTGCAGCCGGCTTCCCGGTGGTAGCGGCTGTCCGCGCCGGATTTTCCCCGTCAGCCGTCCCCAGCCCAGCGGACTCCACACCAGCGCCCCCACTCCCTGATCCACCGCCAGCGGCATCAGTTCCCATTCATACTCTCTGCCAATCAGCGAGTAATAAACCTGATGGCCCACGTAACGCGCCCAGCCATACCGGTCCGCAACGTCGAGCGACTTCATCAAATGCCAGCCGGAAAAATTGGAACACGCGATGTAGCGCACCTTCCCGCTGACGACCAGATTGTTCAGCGTGCTAAGAACTTCCTCGACGGGAGTGAGCGCGTCAAATCCGTGCAGATGGTAAATATCGATGTAGTCCGTCCCCAGCCTGCGCAAGCTGGCTTCGCAAGCGCGAATCAGGTGATGCCGCGACGACCCCAGATCATTCGGCCCCGGCCCCATGCGGAACGTTGCCTTCGTAGAGATGAGAACATCTGCGCGGCGGCCGGCAACCGCCTTCCCCAGCACCGTTTCGGAGAGGCCGTCAGAATAAATGTCCGCGGTATCAAAGAGGTTGACGCCTGCCTCCATGCAGATATCCACGAGGCGTGTGGCCTCGGCAACGTCCGTCGCGCCCCAGGCGCGGAAGAACTCGTTACCTCCACCAAATGTTCCCGTGCCAAAACTCAGCACAGGCACTTTCAAACCGGAGCGTCCCAGCGTTCGAAATTCCATCATCAATAGATGCTATCCGATCGAGCGGCGATGCGGCCTCAAAGATCCTTCTCGAAAAAAACAAAGGCCGCCTGCGTGGCGGCCCTTGAGCGAAAAAAATCAAGACTTACGGCGTAACCCCTGCCGGTGGTTGCGGCACGGTCCCTGCGGCAGTCGCAGCCGCGGCTTCGTTCAGAATCCTGTGATGGATGGTGAACAGCGCCAGCTCCAGCCGGTCCGACACGCCGATCTTGTCATACACGTTCCGCAGATAATTTTTGATGACCTGCTCGGTAGTCCCCAGCTGCGTGGCAATTTCTTTGTTCTTGTAGCCCTGCACAATCAGCGCCACAATGCGCAGCTCTTTCGCTGTCAGCCGGTCGCGCACCCGCAGCCCGACCATATCATTCTCGGTGAGTTCGCTCGGCACCGCCACATCCTGCACCCAGGTCTCGCCGCGTGCCACCTTGCGCACGCAGTCGACCAGCGCCGCGCTGGTCACGTTGCGGTAGACCACGCCATGCGCGCCGTTCGCCATGTG
>JBEKDY010000308.1:0-4092 GCA_050014115.1 Candidatus Sulfotelmatobacter sp.
TCCTCTTTCTGAGTCAATCTGAGTGAGCCAAATCTGGAGTGTGATTCTTTGAACGCACATATGCCGCATCAGCACGGACAAGGCCCGGCGCAGCAGGGGCCGCAACCGCTGCCGGGCGTCGACGCCATCATCGCCGTCGGTTCTGGCAAGGGCGGAGTCGGCAAGACCACGCTGTCGGTCAACCTGGCCGTGGCGCTCGCCAAGCTGGGCCACAAAGTCGGATTGCTCGATGCCGATGTCTACGGCCCGAACGTCCCGCTCATGCTCGGGGTCAACGCGCAACCGCGCATGGTCGGTGAAAACCGCATCGAGCCGCTGGAGGCATTCGGGGTCAAAGTAATTTCGGTGGGATTCCTCAATCCCGGCGACAAGCCCATCATCTGGCGCGGCCCCATGCTGCATCAGATCATGCGCCAGTTCCTCGGCCTGGTCGAGTGGGGACAGCTCGACTATCTCATCGTCGACTTGCCGCCCGGGACGGGCGACATCGCGCTGTCGCTGGTGCAGACCGTGCCGCTGACCGGCGCGATTGTCGTGTCCACTCCTTCCGACGTTTCGTTACAAGACGCGCGAAAAGCCATCGAAATGTTCCGCCAGATGAAAGTCGACGTCGTAGGCGTGGTCGAGAACATGAGCTTTTTCGTGTGCCCGCACTGCCAAACCGAAGTGGATATATTCTCCCGCGGCGGCGCCGAGAAAATGGCAGCACAGTTTGCCTCGCCGTTCCTGGGCAGCATCGAACTTGACCCCGAAGTTCGCAAGTCCGGAGACGGCGGCAAGCCCGTCGTGCTCGAGGGTGAGACTTCGCCTCACGCCAAGTCGATCTACGCCTTCGCTCGGAAAGTCCTGGCGCGCGTGGAAGAAATCAAAGCCAACGCCCCCGCCAGCGTGATTCAGATTCAGTAGCAAGATCCTTAACCACAGAGGACACAGGGGAACACAGAGGACGTACCCTGTGGACCTCTCTGTCCTCCGTGGTTATGTTCTGTTCGCACTCGCGAAGCGTGACAAACGCCAGGTTTTGCCGGGCTCGCCATCCCCGAGAATCAACTCCGCCATCATCTCTCCCACTGCTGGCCCGTGCTTGAACCCATGCCCCGACCCTCCGCCCAGCAACCAAACATTCTCCATTCGCGGATGCCGGTCGACAATGAAGTGCTCGTCCGGCGTTTGTTCATACTGGCAGACGCGTGTCTCGATCAGCGGAGCGTCTTTCATGGCAGGAAAGCGAAAGGCCAGATGCTCGCGCACGCCGCGCAGCGTATCCTGGCTCACCACTCGCTCCCCCGTCGTTGGATCGAACGCCGGCCCGCGCGTGTCGTCAGCCACTTTGAACCCTCGGCGGTCGCTGCCCGGAATTCCGTAGAAGAAATGTTCGCGATGATCTCCCCACACGGGCAAATGCGTATCGTTGAAACGCGGATCTCCTGCCGGCGTCCCGAAAAAGAAAATATCCTGCTTCGTGGCTCGCACCAGATCACCAATCGTCTGCGGAAACAATTTCCCGAGCCACGGGCCGCAGGCAAACACATAGTAGTCGGCCTTTAGTCGGGAGTCATCGGAGAGAGTTAAGCCGCGTGGCAGAGCATATTCGAGACCCTCGCCCAGCACCGCCAACTGCCGATACTTCCCGCCTGCCCCGACGAACGCTTCCACCACGGCCAGGCAACTGGACCGAGCATCGAGAAACCCGCATTCCGGCTCGTAGATACCCCAGTCAACGCCGTCAAAACAAACCTGCGGCCAGCGCTTCGTCAACTCACGCGCCGAGAGTTCCTGAAACTTGATTCCGGCCTGGCGCAGCGGCTTCAGCGACCCGCGTTCGAAGGCGTCGTCTTTGCTCGAAGCCATCCACAGGACGCCGGCGCGATGCAAGAACCGCCGCTTCCATCGCCGCTCATACTTCACCCACAACTTGAGCGCGCAGGCTGCCAACTCCGTGTAAGGCTGATCCGGCCCATAGGTCCCGCGGATGATACGCGTCTCCCCGCCCGACGAAGCCCGCGAATTCCCCGGCCCCCACGCGTCGAGCATCGTGACTTTGGCCCCGCGCTTCAGAAGATGAAGCGCCGTCCACCCCCCGAACGCCCCGGCTCCGATCACAGCGATGTGAGGCTTGGATTTCATAGGCTTCCTTCGCGTTTCGTGGTGCTCTTTTCTGGGCCCCCCGCCGGTTGACTTGGGGCGCTACCCGCCCCAGATGCCCGCTTGACAGCCCATCCCGGCGTTCCTAGAATCCAGACAGGCCGCAGGTTTTGCGTCCGCAAGCTAAGTTTCTGCATCTAAGACAGTTAGCTGGAGGTTGCAATCTTTGCGCTGACCTACGCAACTGCGGCGGAGTCCAGTTTAGCTGATCAGCATTCCACATGCCTTCTGACCCCAACATTGGTAGCCGCGAACGCGAGATTCTGACCGCGCTGGTCGAGACTTTTATCTCGACGGGCGAGCCCGTAGGATCGCGCACGCTGGCGCGCTCCAATCGCGAGGGCCTCAGCGCAGCCAGCATTCGCAACGTGATGGCCGACCTCTCCGAGGCCGGATTCCTCGAGCAGCCGCATACTTCCGCGGGACGCGTCCCTACCACCGAAGCGTATCGCTATTATGTTGAACAGATTACAGGCACAGCGAGCCTGGCGCCGCAGGAAGCGAGCATGATTTCCGACTCGCTGGCCGGCATCACCGACGTGCAGGAATTCATGGAGCGTACTTCGCACGTTCTGTCGTTGATCTCGCGTAACGTGGGCGTGGCCGTGGCCACGAGTGGCCCACGCAACGCCCTGGAACACGTATATTTTTCGCGCCTGAGCGATCAGAAAGTGCTGGCAGTTTTAGTAACGCGTTCCGGGCTGGTGCGCGACCGCGTGTTGCGTCTCGACTTGCCGCAGGACGATCTCGACCTGGCCGCGCGCTACATCAACGAAAATTTTCGCGGCTGGACCATGGAAGCAATGCGCTCCGAACTGTCCCGGCGAATCGATCAGGAGCGCAGCGAATACGACCGTCTCATGCACTCCATTGAGCAACTTTATAAGCAGGGCGCTCTGGCGGCGGAGCATGGGACGCAGGTCGTCTTCGTGGAAGGCGCGGCCAACCTCGTAACCGGCGATCAAGACCGCGAGCGCTTGCAGGAGATGCTGAAGACGCTCGAGGAAAAGGAAAAAGTCGCGCAACTCCTTGGCGCCTATTTAGATGTAAAGCAGGAAGCCGTGCGGGTCGTGATCGGGCTCGATCAAACGCTGCCTTCCATGCAGAATTTCGTGCTGATTGGGGCTCCCGCGCGCGCCGGAAACGACATGATGGGGTCTCTGGCCGTGATCGGTCCCACGCGCATGGACTATCAACACACCATGACCGCGGTTTCTTATATCGCGCGTCTTTTCGACAAGATCCTGAACGAATCGGAATAATCCTGAATTGGAGAATCGATAAGTGGTGAAAGTAAAGAGAGAATCAGAAACGGAGGCCACAGCGCTTGATCTGGAGCACGAGCTTCCCGCTGCCGGCGATGAGCGTGGGTCGTCAGCCGATGCTGGCAGCCCATCCGCAGCCGCAGAGAATGCGGCGCTCGGGACCGAACTACAGAGACTGCGAGCCGAGCGTGACTCATTGCTCGACCGCCTGGCGCGGGCTCAAGCTGAATTTGAGAACGCGCGCCGTCGCGCCGCCAAAGAGCAGCAGGAATTTCGCGACTATGCGGCTGTGGATGTAATCAAGTCGCTGCTGCCGGTCATCGACAGCTTCGAGCGCGCCTTGGGCGCAAAGTCCGGAGCCGCGGATTTCCGCGGCGGCATCGAGCTGATTTACAAGCAATTGCAGGACGCGCTGGCTAAGCTGGGCGTGCTCCCGGTTCCGGCCGTGGGCGAGCCTTTCGATCCGCATTTCCACGAAGCCATCGAGATGGTGGAAACCAATGACGCCGCCGATCACGAGGTGCTTGAAGAATTGCAGCGCGGCTACAAATTCAAAGACCGTTTGCTGCGGCCCGCCATGGTAAAGGTGGCAAAGAATCCTGGGAAGTAATTCGGTGTTTTAGCAGGGCTGCGAAAAAGCTTCATGGTGCTCGCGGTGACGTGGAAGAGCGGCGCTTCAGCG
>JBEKDY010000309.1:0-4084 GCA_050014115.1 Candidatus Sulfotelmatobacter sp.
CTGCGTCCGGCGAATTATCCTTCGGACATGCCGGGGTGGGGCCTGTATCAAGGCCGCAAAGGTCAGGTGCCTTACGCGGTGATCAATCTGCAAGGGCGCATTTTTATGGCATCGAATGACGATCCCTTTCGCGTCGCCGACCAGCTCTTGCAGAAAGTAACGGCCAAAGTGATTCTGGTGGATATCCACGCGGAAGCGACTTCTGAAAAAATTTCGCTGGGTTGGTATCTTGACGGTCGCGTGACCGCGGTCGTCGGCACGCACACGCACGTTCCTACGGCAGATGAGCGGGTTCTGCCGAATGGCACCGCCTACATCACGGACGTTGGCATGACGGGACCCTACGACGGCGTGATTGGAGTAAAAAAAGAGCTGGTCGTGGGAAAGTTCCTGAACGGCATGCCGGTGCGCTTTGAGCCAGCCACGGGCGACGTGCGCCTGTGCGCGGTGGTGATCGAATGCGACGACAACACCGGCAAGGCACGCCACATTGAACGGCTGATGCTGACCTGAACCGAGTTGCGGTGAATCCGCAAACTTTGATCGCCGGTTGCAAGAACTCCTAAATACTGCGTTCTTCCGCCAGAAGGACCAACGTGCTAAACCAAACCTCCCGCACGCAGGGTAAAATCATCAGGTAAAACCATGAAGACACGACGTGCTGCATTTATTGTGTCAGCGGGACTTCTCGCGGCTGGGCTTTCGATTCCGGCTGGCGCCGCTGCGGACGACCCGAAGGCGGCCGTTCCCGTTGCATGCGGCAACGGTATTCCTGGAGGTGTTAACTGTGTCCACTCCAAGAAGGATGCGAAAGAGGCCCGCAACGCCTATTCCCGCGGGCTGAAGCTGGAAAAGCAACAACACTTCAACGAAGCTTTTGAGCAATTTGACCGCGCGGTCCGCCTGGATCCGCGGAACCCGCAATTCTTCCAGACCCGCGAACTGGCGAAGGCGGGGCTGGTCTATGAGCACGTGGAACGCGGCAACCAGTTGCTATATGGGGACCAACGAACCCGTGCCGCTGAGGAATTTCAGGCGGCGCTCGACCTCGATCCTGCGGATCAGTTCGCTCGCGAGCGACTTGGAGCGACCTCTCAGGCTCCTCGTAGCGACCTTTTGCGAGCGGCCGCGAGCGTGGGAGACTCCGAAGAAATCCACCTGCAACCGACGAAGGAGCGCGCCAGCTTTCAGTTTCGCGGAGATGTGCGGGCGATGTTCGCCCAGCTGGCGTCGTCCTATGGCATGACCGTGGAATTTGACGACTCGGTGACATCGCAGCAGGTGCGTTTCTACGTCGACGATGTGGACTTCGAAACTGCGTTGAAGCTGGCTTGCGAGGTAAGCAAGACCATGTGGACTGCGCTCGGCGCGCGCCAGTTCTTCGTAGCAAAAGATACTACGGAGAACCACAAGCAGTTTGACCGCATGTCGTTGCAGACGTTTATTCTTCCGCCCCACAGCGCGACCGCCGACGTGCAAGACATCGTAAACACCTTGAAGAACGTGCTGGAGGCGCGCTTTGTCACTTCCGGACAGACTGCCGACATTATCGAAGTGCGCGCTCCGCAGCCCATTCTCGCAGCCTGCGCCAAACTGATGGCGCAACTCACCGGCGACCATCCCCAGGTCATGCTCGACATTGACGTCTATGAGATCAGTCACCAGCTGACGCAAAATATCGGCGTGCACGTGCCCAACACGTTCAATCTGTACAACATTCCCGCAGCCGCCCTGGCGGGACTGGGCGGACAAAATATTTCGCAGCTCATCAACCAGCTGATTTCTTCCGGAGGCATCAACCAGGCCAACGGCACCGCAATTTCATCGCTGCTGGCGCAGTTGGGCAGCCAGGGAAATTCCATTTTCAGCAACCCGCTGGCTACATTCGGCGGCGGCCTTACTTTCATGGGACTCAGCCTCGATCAGCTGGCCGCGAATCTTTCCGTGAATGAATCGTGGGTGCGCAGTCTGGAGCATCTGACCATGCGCGCCGCCGATGGCGGGGACACTGCCAAGTTCCACCTGGGAACTCGTTACCCCATCCTCAACGCTTCCTACGCTCCCATCTACAATTCGCCGGCGATTGCCTCGGTCATCGGCAACAATAGCTACCAGGCGCCGTTTCCTTCGGTCAGCTATGAAGATTTGGGGCTGAATGTGCAGGTCAAGCCGGCCATTCATGGCAATGGTGAAGTGAGCCTGCAACTTGAGTTGCAGGTGCGCTCGCTTACCGGGCAAAGCTCCAATGGTGTGCCTGTGATTTCCAATCAGGAATACAAAGGCAGCATTAACTTGAAAGATGGGGAACCCGCGGCTGTCGCCGGAGAGGTAACGCTAACGGAACAGCGTTCGCTCGCCGGCATCCCGGGTTTTGGATTTCTTCCGGGCTTGAATCAAATCGCGGCCGAGAATACCCGCGACGACGAACAGGATGAACTCATCATCGTGGTAACGCCTCACGTGCTCGCTAATAACGAGCGGGTCTCGAGCGAAATCTGGCTGAGCGGCAAGTGAAGATCGGTGGCTGGGGACTAGTTAACCAGTACGAACCGGTCCGCTGCGCCACCTGCCGTGCCCCTACTCACTGTTTCGCAGCGAACTCCACCAGTTGCTTTAACACCTCGGCAGGAATGTTGCTGACGTTGCCAATCCTGCGGCCGTTGATAAAGAGCGTCGGCGTGCTGGTCACTTCCATGGACTTGCCGAAGGCCACGGAAGCATCGACGCGAGCTTTCGTATCGGGCGCGGCGGCACAGGCGGCAATATCGGTCCCCTTGACACCGGCTCCGTCGGCAATCGCGGTGAGTTTCTCATCGGCGTTTTCGGCCGTGATGTCGGCCTGTGTTTCGTAGGTCTTGGCGACAAACTTCCAGAAAGCCTCGTTCGACGCGCGACCCACGCAGTCCGCGTAAGCGGCGCCCTTGGCCGCCCAGTTGTGCATCTCCAGCGGGAAATTCTGAAATACGAGGCGCGCGTTAGGCTCGGCAGCCATCAGTGCTTCGATCGCGGGCTGCGCCGCTTTGCAGGCGGGACACTGCAGATCACCGAATTCCACAATGGTTGCGGGCGCATCCTTGGGGCCGCGAGAGGGTCCGGTGATTCCTTTTTCCAGCGCCCTCCGCGCAGGCGTAAACGGCTGCGCCCCGAATGGAATAATGTCGCCGGTCAATGCATGTGCTCCATCCGCGGTGACGAAGAAGCGGCTAAGCTGCTGACCTTGCGGACTGGCGAGGACCACCGATACTTCGGCGAGTCCCGGCACCGGCGCGGGCACAATGGAGGAAATCTTCCATGTGAGTTGCGGGTCATAGCCGAAAGTTGCGTGCAGAAACGAATCAACTGTGGCTTCGGACGGAAGAACGGTTGAAGCATCGTTAGCCGCTGATTTCTCCGCGGTTTTAGCCGCAGGCTTGGCGGGAGCATTTAGCGACGGGGCAGTCTGCGCCGCCGCCAAGGAGAAAAAAGCTAGAACCGAAAACAAGGCCGGAATGAGAATCCGAGCTGATTTAGTAGAGCTCCGCATGATTTCCTTTCAAGTTGAAGCTTGTGAACTATGAAATATATAACGCGAACCGAGAACTGTTTAGACCTCGCTCTTCGCCGCAATTGGAAAACGACGGCCGTAGCCGAAAGCCTTGGGCGAAATCTTGAGCCCGGGAGCCGCCTGCTGACGCTTGTATTCGGCGCGATCCACCAGCCGGATCACGCGCCGCACTACTTCAATCTCGATGCCCCGCTCCGCGGCGATGCGCTCGGCCGGATGCGAATCCTCCACGTAGTCCTCGAGCACGGCATCGAGAATGTCATAAGGCGGCAACGAATCGCTGTCTTTCTGATTGGCGCGCAGTTCGGCCGAAGGCGGCTTCTCGAGAGTGGCCCGCGGAATCACCTCGCGGCGCGAGTTTACATACTCGCTCACCCGGTAGACCAGCGTTTTTGGAACGTCGGAAATCACCGCGAGCCCGCCCACCATGTCTCCGTAAAGCGTGCAGTATCCCACGCCAAGCTCGCTCTTGTTGCCGGTGGAGAGGACGATGGCGCCAAACTTGTTCGAAAGCGCCATCAGGATCATGCCGCGGGCGCG
>JBEKDY010000310.1:0-4563 GCA_050014115.1 Candidatus Sulfotelmatobacter sp.
CCTTTCGCGCCGGGAGCGAAAGACAAGCGCCAGTTGCAGGCTGGACACAAGAGCGCGGAGCGCGGCAAGACTGCGAGCGCAAAGACGGAGCGCGAACGGGCGTACATCGCGGCCGTCGGCAAGTTGTACACAGGCTACAAGAGCACGCCGCAGCGAGCGCGCTCGATCGACTATCGCGACGCCATGGCGGAAGTCGCAGCGAAATATCCGGAAGACCATGAGGCGCAAATCTTCTACGCCTTGGCGCTTGCGGCTTCGGAAGATCCCGCGGACAAGACGTACGCCGACCGGCTGAAGGCTGGAGCGATTCTCGAGAAATTGTTCGAGGAGGAGCCGACGCATCCGGGACTGGCGCATTACATTATCCATACGTACGACGTGCCGGCGCTGGCGGACCGGGCGCTGGTGGCGGCGCGGCGTTACTCGGAGATTGCGCCAGATGCGCCGCACGCGCTGCACATGCCTTCGCATACCTTCACCCGCACGGGCTACTGGCAAGAGTCCATCGACAGCAACATAGCGGCGGTCGCAGCCGCGCGGCGCGAAGGTCAGACGGCGGAAGAGTTGCACGCCAGTGACTACGAAATTTACGCCTACCTGCAAACTGGGCAGGACGAGGCGGCGGGACGCATAGTGAAGAGCTTGCCGGAGATTGCATCACGCTTCGATCCGCAGGCGGTGATCAGCGGCGCAGGGCCTCCATCGGCTGGATATTTTGCGCTGGCGGCCATTCCGGCGCGATACGCGCTAGAACGCCAGGATTGGAAGCAGGCCGCGCAACTCGCGCTGCGGGAGACACCGTTTCCTTATACCGATGCGATGACGTGGTTCGCGCGCGGGTTAGGCGCGGCGCGACTGGGGCAAGCAGCGCAGGCGAACGAGTCCGCGAGAGCGCTGCAGCAGATCCGAGAGCGGCTCTTGAATGATGACGAAGACTACTGGGCGCTGCAGGTGGAAATCCAGGAGCTTGCGGTCCGGGCATGGGCTGCGCTAGCGGCGGGAAAAAAAGAAGAAGCGCTGCGGCAGATGAAGTCGGCAGCGGAAATGGAAGATGGAACGGAGAAGAGCGCGGTGACGCCTGGGCCGCTGGCTCCGGCGCGCGAGTTGCTGGGCGAGATGTTGCTGCAGATGAACCAGCCTGCGCAAGCATTGGAACAATTCGAAGCGACGTTGAAGAAGGAGCCGGGACGTTTTCGCGCGCTGTATGGGGCGGCGCACGCGGCGCAGCTCAGCGGAAATCGCGATGCGAGTGAACGATACTTTCGCGAGCTGCTGAAGGTTTGCGCTCGCGCCGACAAGCCTGGAAGACCCGAGTTGGCAGACGCGGCGCAGGCGATTTTGCAGAATTAGTTTCGCGTTTGTCGTGTGTTCGCATCCGCTCAGAAGTGCGGGTGGTCAATTCGCACACGCCGCCGGGGCGATGCTGCGTTTGGCTACGTTGGTTACTTCGCCGGTTTAGGCTCGCCGGGGCTGACAAAATTAATGACGAAGGGCGCGATTCCGTGAACCTGCAGAATCGTATCGCCCTTGCATTCGGCGAAGTGCACCATATGTGGCGCGGCCCAGAAAAACCCGCCGGTGGGCACGTCTTTCAGCGCCGCGTCATCCCATTTCGATCCCATTCCTACGGCGGCTGCGCCTTTAACCACCGTAACGTTCTCCGTGGTCGGATGCCAGTGCGGCGCGATCTTGGTTCCGTCGGTACATGAAAGGCGCAGAGTGTATGAGTGTCCCGCCGTCATGGGATCGCCCTGCAGAACGGCGACGCGCACTGTGCCGCCCATATCAACGGACGGCGTGCCGACCATCGCGGCGGCCGGGACATCGCCCCATTTTTCCGAACCCGGTTCTACGATCATCGAGCTGCTTGAAGCATGCGCAGGAGCCTCTTTTGCGGGCGGCTTTGTCTGAGCGCCCGCGACCACAGGAAGCAACACGCAGATGATTAACAAACCCGCTCGCCACTTGGACATGAATATGTTTCCTCCCCGTTGAATGGATTTGAGCTGCGATATCTACGCCGCGCATCGTACGCTCCTACTGAGCTTGACGCAACTGACTTGCCGCCAGGGGAGATCCCAGCTGGTACAGCGGGGTCCAGCCGGAAAAGACCGGGAGGCAGCTGGGATTTTAATCTGATTTGGATAATGGCGGGGGATCTGCTATGAGATAGAGCGTAATGGGCTGGCACATTGCGACCGTTGCCGTTTTAATCCTGCTGATCGCGTTCGCCATTTCCGCCGTTGTGCTTTCGGTCATGATTCTCAGCCGCGGCAAGTTCTACCAAAGTCTCAGTCCGGAAGCGCGTCCGAGGCGGTGGGTGCTGATCTCCGTGCTGGTCCTGTTCGCGATATTCGTCATCTCGATTTCGGTGTGGGCGATGTGGCCCGATGCGCTGGTTTCCGAAGTCCTCCTTGGTACGTTCGGTGTGGCGTTTTTCGTGGTGGGCTTGACGATCAGATTGCTGACCGAGAAGGTGGACGCTTATGTGGAACGAAGAGGCTGGCAACTGCGATAAAAATGGAACGCGGGAAAATAAAGGTCATCTAACGTAGAGGGGGCAATTGCCATGGCCAAAGTCTGGTTGATTACTGGAAGCGGAAACGGGTTGGGGCGGGATATTGCCGAGGCGGCGCTGGCCGCGGGCGACAACGTGGTAGCCGGAGCGCGTCGCACGGAGGAACTGGCACCTCTGGTGGCGCAGTACGGCGGGCGGGTGAGACCCGTCACGCTGGAAGTACGCGATGAGGCTGCGGCAAAAGCAGCCGTGAAGTTAGCGGTGGACAGCTTCGGGCGGCTGGACGTGCTGGTCAACAATGCCGGCTACGGGCAGATTGCGCCGTTCGAGCAGATGAGTGCGGCGGATTTCCAGGCCGTCATGGACACGTGCTTTTACGGGGTGGTGTACACCACGCGTGCCGCCATACCTGTGATGCGCAAGCAGAAGAGCGGTCACATCTTTCAGGTGTCTTCGGTCGGCGGTCGCCTTGGGATTCCCGGCAATACGCCGTATCACGCAGCCAAGTGGGCGGTGGGCGGTTTTAGCGACTCTCTGGCGGCGGAAGTCGCGCCGTTCGGAGTCAAGATCTGCACACTGGAGCCGGGAGGTATTCGAACCAACTGGGCGCGGCGCGCGGGTGAGAATATGCCGGACCTACTGCCGGAGTACGAGGCCTCGGTCGGCTCGATACACAAGATGTTGCGAGGTATCGAAGGGCGTTCGGAAGGCGATCCGCGGAAGATCGCGGATGTGATTGTGCAACTGGCGAATAGTGACGAGGTGCCGGTGAGGCTGATCCTGGGTGTAGATGCGGAGAAGCGGGTGAAGCAGGCGGAAGCAGCGCGTGCGGTCGAGGCCGAGAAATGGCGGCATCTCACTGTTTCAACGGTTTTTGATGATGGGCGCTTCGACAGCCGATTGTACACGGCAAAAAGCGGAACCAATTCCTGACGATCCCGAGAGCTGCTCGTTGCATGCCGGCGGAATTTATTCTGTACAGATGCGCAGGGTTGCAGTAACGTCGCGTAGCCTTATTGGCCTCCTGGATAGCACAGACCGGCTCCCGCCGGCTTGGAGGGAACGTCGATGAATACTTCCATCAGTCACGCTCTGGCAATTGTTCTTCTTCTGCTTGTGGCTGGGCCGCAGGCGGCGAATGCGCAATCTTCCGGAGGTCCCGGGGGTGGAGGAACAAAGCCACGTTTTCCCGTGGGTATCTACGCGGTGGTCCGAGTTGAGCAGGCCACTGCCACGTATGGGTCCGACCTGTCTGGTCTCTATGCCACGCTGCTGGGCAATCAGGCGGTCTCCGGGCTGGCGATTCAAGTTCACTGGGACACGCTGAACCCGCTGCCGCCAACGGAAACTGGCGCGTACAATTGGGACCCGGTGGACCAAGCGTTCGCGAGTGTTGCGCTGTGGAACACGGAAAATCCGAATGCGGCGACGCAGAAGACGATCCAGCTCATCGTGTCGCCGGGGTTTAACTCGCCGCAGTGGGTGCGCGATGAACTGACGAGCTGCGACGGGTTGTTTTACTTCTTTGGAGCCGACAGCCACGAGCTTCCGATGCCGTGGAACACGACCTATCAAACGGCTTGGGAGACTTTTTTGCAGGCGCTGGCGGTGAGGTATAACGGCAACCCATCCTTGGTATCCGTCGCGGTGGCCGGGCCTACGGCGGTGTCCGCCGAAATGCTGCTGCCCAACGGCGATACCGTGAACCAGCTCCAATTCTCAAACGAACTTTGCTTTCCACTGGGCGGCTGCATACTTTTCGGCCTGCCTACCAGCCCCAATGCCATGTGGAAGCAACTCCTGAGCAATGCCGGCCTACCGGATACGACGGACCAAGCGTTCGTCACCGCCTGGGACGATGAGATCGACACCTACGGCGGGATCTTCAGCGGCATTACCCTGACGGCGGCGACGGGGAATGGTCTTCCTCTTCTGACGCACGGGGATGCCAAGGGGGATTTTCCTCCGCCTACCACGCCCATCAATTTCGCGCCGGACTGTACTTATGTGGATGGGTCCATAACGCACTACGCAAACATGGACTG
>JBEKDY010000311.1:0-7311 GCA_050014115.1 Candidatus Sulfotelmatobacter sp.
CGGCCGAGCAGGATGCGCAGGTGGAAATTGTCCTGAAAGAACTGGAAGTTGAAAAGAAGCCGCGGCTGCGAGTGATGAATAAAGTCGATTTGCTGGATGTGGAAGTGGCAGCGGGGCTGATGCGGGACGCTTTGCGCGACGATTCAAACACGGTTTATGTTTCGGCGGCGGAAGGCACGGGCCTGGAGCGGTTGCTGGAGCGGGTCGACGCGATGATCGAGGAAGACCAGGTAAGCCGGGTGCATCTGCGCGTGCCGCAGAAAGAAGGGAAAATCCTGGCTATGCTGGAAGCTAAGGCGCGGATTTATTCGCGGGCTTATAAGGACGGGGCGGTGCTGCTGGATGTGGAGGCGCCGGAGTCGGTGGTGCGGAAGGTAAGGGAGTGGGCGATTAAGCATCCGGCTTGAGCGGTCTCTTCAAGAAAAAACCCCACTTCTCGCAAAGTGCGCGAGAAATGGGGCACCCAAACCCGGAATATTTCTGCCGGCTTTCTTAGATTGGCTTGCCGTCGGCGTCGATGAAGTGGATTTTTCCGATTCCTAAGTCTTTGATTCCCTGCTCGATTTTGGCGCGGTCGCCGACGACTACCCACACCAGGCTTCCGGGATGGATCACCTGCTTGGCGGCTGCATCGAGGTCCGTGGTTTTCAGGGCGCGGATTTTGCCGGACATGGTGTCGTAATAATTATCGGGCCAGCCGTATTGCAGGATATCGAGAATGGAGAATCCCACCGAGTCGGAGGTCTCGCGCGATCCGGGCAGGCTCAGAGTTTCGTTGGCCTGGATGCGCGCGAGCTCTTCGGCGGTTACCGGATGGTCTTTGATGAGGCCGTTAATTTCCTTGGTCATTTCCAGCAGCGACTCTTTGGTTTTGTCGGTCTGCACGGGCGCGTAGATGAACAGCGGACGTTGCGCGCGCGCTCCCCAGAAGAAGCTGCCGGCGCCGTAGGCCCAGTGTTTGTCTTCGCGCAGATTCATGTTCAGGCGGGAGCTGAAGGTTCCGCCGAGATCGTCGTTCATGGCCTGGATGGCGATTTCCTGCGGCGTGTTGGCGGGGATGGACGCGTTGCCGGTGATGATTACGGACTGGCTGGCGCCCGGTTTATCGAGAATGTAGACGACGGGTTCGGTCGCGAGTTTCACCGTGGAAAGATTCTTCGCCGGAATCTGCCCGGCTTTCCACCCGCCAAACAACTTTTCAAGTTTCGGTGTGACCTCGGCGAGCGTGGTGTCGCCGACCACGACCAACGTGGCATTGTTCGGCCGGAACCAGACGTCGTGGAACTTTATGAGATCTTCGCGGGTGATGGCTTGGGTGCTGGCCGTGGTACCCGATCCCGTCAAGGGATTTCCGTAGGCGTGCCCCGCGCCGAAAATGAGGCCGGGGAAAACGCGCAGCGCCATCTGGATGGGATCTTTCTGTTCCTCCTCGATGGAATCCAGCTGCAGTTTCTGCTCGCGTTTGAAATCGGCTTCCGGGAACGACGGGTTCAGAATTACATCGGCGAAAAGATCGAGCGACGGATCGAGCTTGGCCTTCAGCGCCGAGAGGTTCACGTAACTGAAGTCGAGATTGGAGCGCGTCGAGAGGTTAGCTCCCAGCATAGCGGCCTGATCGTTGATCTGCAGCGCGTTCCGGGTCTTTGTGCCATCGGTGAGCAAGGTGCCGGTGAGCTTGGCGGTACCCGGTTTGGCGAACTGGTCGGCCGCATAGCCGGCGTCGGTAGCCATCCAGAACTCGACCAGCGGAACCTCGTGGCGTTCGGCGAGGATGACTTTGAGACCGTTCGAGAGCGTCGCCCGCTGCAGCTTAGGAAGCTTGAGTTCCGGCGGCGTGCCCAAAGCCGGCGTCTTGGCGTGGTCGACTTCCGCCTTCGCCGGCTTGTAATCGGGGAACGGCAGCACCTGCACGATGTAGACGCCATCGCTGAGCCAGCGGTTCGCCACAGATTTCAGATCGTCCCTGGTAGCTTCGCGAATTCGTTGCAGGCTGATTTTGTAGCCGTCGGGGTTGCCGGTGAATGTGGCGTATTGGGCTAGCCGGTCGGCTTTTCCTCCGAAGCCGCCGATGCGCTCGATGCCGCGTAGAAAGTTCGCGAGGTACTGCGTTTGCACCCGCTGCAACTCTTCTGAAGTGGGACCGTCTTTGAGAAACCGCGCAAGTTCTTCGTTGATTTCCTTTTCGATCTCATCAAGATTGTGTCCGGGGCGGGCGGTTGCCTGAACGTAGATCTGGCCGCCGATCTCGCGGGCATCCAGATAGACGCTGACGTCGCTGGCGATCTGGTCGTCGTAGACAAGGCGCTTATAAAGGCGCGAAGTCTTGCCTTGGCCAAGGCAGGCGCTGACCAGCGTCAGATAATTCGCGTCGGCGCTGCCGAACTGCGGCACATTCCAGACCATGTAGACGCGCGGGAGCGGCACGCGGTCCTGAGTCACGGAACGATGTGTTCCGGTCATCTTGGCGATCCAGGCCTGCTGGTGGGTGACGGGGGGGCCGGGAGGAATGTCCCCGAAATACTTTTCGACTTTTTCTTTTGCGGTCTGCGCATCGATATCGCCGGCCAGCACGATCACGACATTTGACGGGCCGTAGTATGTCTTGAACCACTCCTGAACATCTTTGAACGAGGCGGCATCCAGGTCTGCCATGTCGCCAATCACGGGCCAGGAATAGGGATGCCCGGCAGGATAAGTATTCTGGTTAATCGCTTCTTCGGCCAGCGCGTAGGGCTCGTTTTCGTCCTGGCGCTTTTCGTTTTGCACCACGCCGCGCTGCAGGTCGAGCGTCTTCTGGCTGAGGTCGAGAAAGCCCATGCGGTCGGCTTCCATCCACAGGGTGTAATCGAGCGCGGAGGTGGGAACGTTTTCGAAATAGTTGGTGCGATCTTCGTTGGTGGTGCCGTTCAGGTCGGTCGCGCCCACCGACTCGATCGCTTTAATGTAGCTGCCCGGGGCGTGCTGGCTTCCGCCGAACATCAGATGCTCGAAAAGATGCGCGAACCCGGTCTTGCCCACTTTCTCATTCTTTGAGCCGACGTGATACCAGAGGTCGACGGCTACGATCGGAGCCTTGTGGTCCTCATGGACGATCAGGGTGAGTCCATTGTCGAGGACAATTTTCTGGTAGGGGATATCGATGTTCTGGGCCTGCGCCGATGCGCAGAGAGCGACGGCAGAAATCAACAGGAGACGAAACGCGCGCATGAGTTACTCCTCCGTAAAAATGTTGGACGGCGGACTAAGCCGTTGGTGAGAGCCTATCCAAGGTTCGGCAGAAACAGGGGTTCGGCAGAAACAGGGCTCGGCGGAAACTCGGTGGGAGTATACATCGGGGACGTGGCGGGAATCACGCGGGGAAACAGACATGGTGTCCGGATTCGCTAATCTGTTTTGGCTGACGCTCCACGACTGCTGAGACTGAGACTGATTTGGCTCGCGGTCGTTAAGACGGAGGTTCGTTCGCCGCGAAGAAAAAACGCGGATGTTCGGGCTGACAAGGGCAGACCACCACGGAAACCTGAATGGATCGTTGGCAGAATTTAAATGGGCCGGCAACCAAGAAGCGGTGACATTCCTTGGCTATCGGCCCATTCGATCCTGAATTGGATCGGAGGTGATACGTCTATGCTAGTCCTGTTTACGGGGAAGTCAAGGGCTAGTTGCAGATTTCTGCATAGTACATGCGCCGGCCCCGGGAAGTGCAGCCTTGGGAATTTACGCGCCGGCATCGAATGCCGCACTAAATCCTGCATTTTTAGCGGGTTAGAGCAGTGCACCCGATTTCTCGGAAGCGGAGTTTTTGGAGACTACGTCGTCCCGAAACTGGCTTGGCGCCGGCTTACGGACGGTGGCAGAAGGCGGCTGGGTGGTGTCTTCTCCGCGTTGACATAAACTGCCTGGGACGCTAGACTTAACAGTTTTCATAGCCCTCATTTTTCCGGTCTATATCAGCACAGCATGGATCAGACGCTTCATCAACTAGGGGAATTACTGCTCGGGGCGGTCCCCACGGTGATTCTGACGGAGGGCGCGGTGGAGAAATCGCGCGCCGATATTGCCGCGGCCGAAGCGCGTACCACCGAATACGAGCAGAAGTTGCGCGAGGCGCGGGCCGCGGTATTTCGCGCGCAGGAAGCCAAGCGGCAGGCGGCCCTGCAGGCGCGGGCCAATGCCGTCGCCGAGGCGCGCAGCCGGGCGCAGGCGCAGGTGCTGACGGCGAAGACGGACATCGAGAAGGATCGGGCTGCGGCGGAAAAAGGGTTGCACGGAGAGGCGGCGGAATTGGCACAGGAGATCATGCGGCGGGTGCTGGAACCGGCAGGAGCTGGACGATGACGCCAAAAAGTTCGGCGTTTCGGCGGCCGGAGTTCGCCAGGGGATTCACCCTCGCATTCGCCCACGCCGTGACTCGCGCGGGCTTGCTGGCTTTGTTGTTGAGCTTTGCTGGAGGAGCGGTGCCGCTTCGCGCTCAAGAGGCCACGGCTGCTCCTAAGCAAGCGGCGCAGGATTCCGAACGCAAGCCCGGGCCGGGCGGTCCGGGGCACCAGTTGGCGCACGAAACGCGCGAGGCTGCTGGCGAAGAAAAAGATGAGATGGGGGAGTTCAAACAGTCAGGCTCGGTCCGGCTGATCGCGAAGTGGACGGGACTGGATTTGCAGCGTGCCTACTGGCTGAGTGTGGTGTCGAATTTTGTTGTGATTGCCTGCCTGCTTGTCTGGGCTGGGCGCAAATATCTGCCGGGAATATTTCGCGACCGCACGGCAGCCATTCAAAAGGCCATGCAGGAAGCGCAGAAAGCCAGCGAAGAAGCGCGGCGCAAGCTGGCCGACATTGAGTCGCGGCTGATGAAGCTGGACGCGGAGATTGGCGCGATCCGAAGCGAGGCGGAGAAAGAAGGATTCGCCGAAGCAGAGCGCATCAAGCGGGCCGCCGAAGAAGATGCACGCAAGATTGTGGCGTCGGCGGAACAGGAGATTGCCGCGGCGGCAAAAGCGGCGCGGCGGCAGTTGACGGCGTATGCTGCCGATCTGGCGGTGGGGCTGGCGCAGAAGCAGATCCACGTGGATGCCGCCACCGATCAGGCGCTGGTGCGCGGCTTCGCGGGGCAGATGGACTCGGCTCCGCGGGGGCCGGGCGCGGATAATCTTCGCACGGACGGTCGCACGAATACGGATAAGGACGGTCGATAGAAAAATGGCTTCGGTCGCCAGCACCTATGCCCGGGCGTTCGCTGATGTGGTTTTGAGCACGAAGCTCGACGCGCAACGTGCCACCGGGGAATTGCGCCAGATCTCCGGGCTGCTGGCCGAGAGTTCGGATTTGCGGCGGGTGTGGGAGAATCCCGCAATTCCCGCGGAACAGAAGCGCGGGTTGCTGGATGCGATCGCGAAGCGCGACGGAATCGAGAAGGTAGTGCGCAATCTGGTTGCGGTGCTGATCGATCACCGGCGGGTGAAGTATTTGGATGCGGTGATCCAGCAACTGGAAAAAGAACTGGATGCGCGGCTGGGATTCGCTGAGGCGCAGATCACGAGCGTCCGCGAACTGGGCGACGCAGAGAAGCGGGGGCTGGAGACTCAGGTCGCCAAGCTCACCGGAAAGAAAGTGCGGGCGAAGTTCGGGCAGGATGCGTCCCTGTTGGGGGGCGTGGTAGTCCGCATCGGCAGCACCATTTACGACGGTTCGGTGAAGGGCCAGCTGGAGAAGATTCGCGAAGCTATTAGTTCTTAGCGGCGGAGCTGCTAGCTACTAGCTTGGAGCCTTCGGCCGGCAGGATGGCAGGTCTTTGAGATGCTCTAGATATGTGCAATGTTCGAAATGAGAGCTGTTCGGGAGTGAAAAGCTTGCAGAGTTGGGGTAGCTAGGAGCTAAGGGCTAGAAGCTAGAAGCTGACTTTATGGCACAAATCAAAGCAGACGAAATCACGAAACTGATCCGCGAGCAGATCGAGAATTACGAAACCAAGATCTCTGTGGACGAGACGGGCACGGTCATCACGCTGGGCGACGGCATCGCGCGTGTGTACGGACTCGACAAGGTCATGGCCGGCGAGTTGCTTTCCTTTCCGCACGACGTGGCCGGCATCGCCATGAACCTGGAAGAAGACCAGGTGGGTGTGGTGTTGCTCGGCGAATACACCGAGATCAAAGAGGGCGACGAGGTGAAGCGCACGGGCCGCATCATGAGCGTGCCGGTGGGCGACAACATGATTGGTCGCGTGGTCGATTCGCTCGGCCGTCCCATCGACGATAAAGGCCCCATTGCGACCGATAAGTTCATCGCGCTGGAACGGCTGGCGCCGGGCGTGATCGACCGGCAACCGGTGCGCGAGCCGATGGCAACCGGGCTGAAGGCGATCGACAGCATGATTCCGGTAGGCCGCGGACAGCGCGAGTTGATCATCGGCGACCGGCAGACGGGAAAAACCGCGGTCGCGCTCGACACCATCATCAACAGCAAGGGCAACGACCTGATTTGTATTTACAACGCGATCGGGCAGAAGCGGTCGTCGATCGCGCAGGTGGTAAAGATTCTGGAAGATGCGGGAGCGATGGAATACACCATCGTGGTTGCGGCGTCCGCGTCGGAACCCGCGCCCATGCAGTATATTTCGCCGTACGCGGCAACGGCCATCGGTGAATATTTCCGCGACAGTAAACGGCATGCGCTCGTTATTTACGACGATCTATCGAAACACGCGGCGTCTTATCGCGAGATTTCGTTGCTGCTGCGGCGTCCGCCGGGACGCGAAGCGTATCCCGGAGACGTGTTTTATCTTCACTCTCGGTTGCTGGAACGTTCGGCGAAGTTAAGCGACAAGAACGGCGGCGGATCGTTGACTGCGTTGCCGATTATCGAGACGCAAGCTGGCGACGTTTCGGCGTACATTCCGACCAATGTGATTTCGATTACCGACGGCCAGATTTATCTGGAAACGGATTTGTTCAACCAGGGCGTGCGTCCGGCCGTGAACGTCGGCCTGTCGGTGAGCCGCGTCGGCGGCAGCGCGCAGATCAAGGCTATGCGGCAGGTTGCGGGCTCGCTGAAGCTGGAACTGGCACAGTACCGCGAGCTGGCGGCATTTGCGCAGTTCGGCAGCGATCTCGACAAAGCTACGCAGCAGCAGTTGAGCCGCGGGCAACGGCTGGTGGAACTCCTGAAGCAGAACCAGTTTTCGCCGTTGCCATTCTCGAAGCAGATTCTGATCATCATGGCGGGCACGGGCGGGTTTCTGGACGATCTTCCGGTGAATCAGGTGCGCGAATTCGAGGCGGAACTGTACAAGTACGTCGATGCAGCGCATCCTGC
>JBEKDY010000312.1:0-3993 GCA_050014115.1 Candidatus Sulfotelmatobacter sp.
CGGCGCGCCCGCCACCAGCGCCAGTTCCACATTCTTCCAGTCTTCGCCGACCGTGTTGTCGACGATGGCCCAGCCTTGGAGCAGCGGCTTGCCGTCGTTCGGAATCACGATGCGGTAGGTGCTCTTCCACACCGGAACTTCGCTGATGTAGCTGACCAGCAGATCGCGCTCGCCATCGCCAGCGGTGGAGATGGTCATGCGGCGCAGGTCCTGATCGCGGGTGGAGGCGACGAGTCCGAGATATTTTCCGACTTCTTCGTTCACTTCTTTTTCGGCGACGCGAACGCTGGTGGCAGGAGTGAGATCGAACACGCGTACTTCTCCGGCGTCGCTCACGATAGAAATCTGATCGACGGTAATTTTCTGGTCGCCTTTGATGGGAATCTCGCGCTCGTCGATGCTGAGCAGGCGGCCGGTGGCGCTTTCGGATCCGCTCTTCACTTCGAGGCGCGCGCCGCGCAGAGCGTCGAGAAATTGCGCGGTGGTCGGATTCTCTCCCACGGGCAGATGCAGCGAGCCGAGACGCCGGGCCAGCGGCGCGTTGGAGTTGTAGCTGACGCCGGTGATGCGTCCCTTGCCGAGGTCGAGCACGGTCAGGGATTTCAGCACGTCGTTCAGCTGCGCGGTGGTGAAATCTACGTTCACGTCCTGGCTGCCGCGGACGTGGCCGGCGTGCTCGAAATAGCCGACGCCGTTTTTGTAGAGGATGACGCGGGTTACGGGCAGGCGTGCGGCTGAGTCTGCGGGGTTTGGGGTGACAGAAGAAGACTGGCCAGATGAAAATGCAACCAGCAGCAACCACAGGACTGCAAGTTTCGAAGCGCGCATGATTCCCTCCGTTATTGGGCGATCGTTAAGATCAGGGTCGGCCGTCGGGGATAGAACGCAAGACGCGTGTGCACTTGCATCTGCGCTCGCATCTGCGTTTGCGCGACGGTCGCGGGCCCTGACGGGATTTAGACACCGAGCGGAGGCGTCTGGGCGGTCGGATGCTGCTTTTGGATTTTGAGATGGCTGGCGTCCAGGCGAGGGCGGGACCATGAAGTAAGCGGGTGCCCCATTTCTCGCGCACTTTGCGAGAAGTGGGGATTCTTCTGTCCGCAGAACCCCTACGGTTTGGAGCTGTCGGCATTTCGCGGGCAAGAGTGCCCGCGCCACACTTGCAGCGCTTCGCTCACGCTGGACAGCCGAGGCGGCTGTCGCTACGTCAATGATGCTACGTGAGCGGTTACGCTTTCTTCAGCAGTCTTGATAGCCAGATCAGGAAAATCGCGCCGATGATGGCGACTATGATTGTGCCGATCAGGCCGCCGGCGTAGATGCCGAGCGCTCCCAGAAGCCACCCTCCGACCACGGCGCCGACGATGCCGAGAACAATATCCATTGCGGGGCCGTAGCCGCCGCCGCGCATGATCTTGCCTGCAGCCCAACCGGCGATCAGACCCACTACGACCCACCAAATCAAGTTTCTAAGCATTGCCATCCTCCGTGAAAGTTCTTCGCTGCTTCCGACGCGAACCATTGGAGCAGAGAAATAGTCGGGAGGAGATTATGGCCGCGCGACGGCGCTGTCAAGGTGAGGCAGTTGCCTGCTTGCTCCTTCAGGCACGGGGCGGGCGGTTGTGGAGTTTGATCCTGCGTTCCTTCAGGGGCTTGTCATCCTGAGCGTAGTTGTCGTCCGCTTCGCGGACGACGACGCAGTCGAAGGATCGCTAGCAGCTTAAACGCAGCCGGGGTTCCTGGTGTTTTCATGAACCAGCCCAAGCACGTCCAAAGTAGAGCTGGTGGTAGCGATCCTTCGACTGCGCGACTGATTCGCTTCGCGAAGCAGTCGCTCCGCTCAGGATGACAGAGCAGAGGGGGCGAGCAGAGGGGTTGCTGTGGTTAAATCAATTCATGTTTGCGCGCAAGATTCGCGTGGAGTATGCAGAGCTCGGGCAGAAGCTTCCCTGCCCTATCAAGTGGCTGGATAATTTTTCCATGCGCAACTTTACCAATGCCAGCGTCTTCGACGACACGCTTCCTGTTTCTGAGGGGCAGATGGAGATTGGCGCGCACGTTCCGCTCGATCAGCTGAAAGAGGCGATGGAGGACTGGTTTCGGCGGAAGGGGTATTTGGGGAAGGATGCGGGGTTAACGGTGACGGAAGTTACAACGCTAACGCGAAACCCTTAGTCGTGCTACACCTGCCCTGCTCACTCCCAACTGTCTAAGTTCTTCGACGAACGTGTCCACGGACGCGGCTTCGATCGGGAGCAACAGGTGGACGGATTGGGCAAACTCCGCTGAGTCACGTCTAGATTCGATGTTCGCCTCCACGCGGCTGTGGCCGGCCCCGTCGGCGCAATAGAAGTGCATCCTCACGCCGCCGCCGACAAATTTTGGATCAAAGCTTCCGAATGTAAGCTCGCGAGTATCTGAAGGAGAATCTGGAAAACCATGGAGTTGCACTGCGGTTTCTTCCAGGCGCCCTATTGCGACGTAGAGATCCGCGGAACCTCCGAACGTGCCATTCCAGGCAGAGACACGAAGCTCAATAACATCGTCGTCGCTCCACAGGACGCCGAACTGAAAACCTAGTTCCACGGCATTACCTCGTCTCCCGCTATTTGTCGTAGTGCAGGAGCGACATTACTTCGTAGCCTTTTAGTCTGTCGCGGCCGTGGAGAAAATCGAGTTCGACGACGAAGCCCAGGCCGGCGATGTCCGCGCCTAACGACGAGGCCAGCTTGGCGGTGGCTTCGGCGGTGCCGCCGGTGGCCAGCAGATCGTCGACGATCAGGACGCGCTGGCCTTTCTGAATGGCGTCTTTGTGGATCTCGAGCGAGTTGGTGCCGTACTCGAGAGCGTAATCGTATTTCACGGTCTCGGCGGGAAGCTTGCCGGGCTTGCGCACGGGAACGAATCCGGCTTTCAGGCGATAGGCCAGCGCGGGACTGAAAATGAAGCCGCGAGCCTCCATACCCAGCACCAGATCGACCTGCTCATGGGCGTAGTGCTCGTAAAATTTATCGATCAACGCGGCGAAGCCGACTTTGTCTTTGAGCAGCGTGGTGATGTCGTAGAACAGGATGCCAGGCTTGGGGAAATCCGGGCACTCGCGGATCATGTGCTTCAACTGATTGGCACTCAGGCCGGTACGAGACCTCGGCTTCTGCTGCTTCTGTTTCGTCTTCTGCGAACTTTTCTTCTTCGAACTGGGCGGCACTTACCACGCTCCTTCGATGCGAAACAAATTCAGTCCGGCGGCGGGCTGGGATTCCGATTCCTCGACGTTGTCAACGCGGGCGGCGCGCGGGCCTTCGCGCAGACGCGAACGCAGAGCGACTAGCTGATCGTGAGTTCCCTGCGCCAGGATTTCTACGCCGCCGTCGGCGTTGTTGCGCACCCATCCGGCGATCCCGAGGATGTGCGCTTCTCGCTCCACAAACCAGCGGAAGCCCACGCCCTGCACGCGCCCGCGAACCAGGAAGCGGCGGGCTTCGGCGGCGGCTTTCTCGGTAGAAGTCATCGTCTGGAACAAGAATGCAGAAGTCAGAAGTCAAAATGCAGAAGTAAGAACTCTAGCTTTAGATTATTCGTTCCGGCAAAAGCCCCACTTCTCGCGCAAAGGGCGCGCGAGAAATGGGGCACCCTTACCCTAACTGACTTTTTTCACTTCTGACTTTTTACTTCTTACTTCTGACTTTCCTAGGCGCGCGACAGATAGGCGCCCTCGGCCGTGTCCACTTTGATTTTCTCGCCTTCGTTGATGAACGGCGGAACCTGCACGACCAGGCCGGTTTCGGTTTTGGCGGCTTTGGTCACGCTGCTGGCGGTCGCGCTTTTCAGGCCGGGCTCGGTTTCGATCACGGTGAGAATCACGGTTTGAGGAAGCTCGATGCCTACGGCCTTGCCGTCGAAAAACTCGACTTTGATTTCGAGGTTGGGGATGAGGTACTCCACGGCGTCGCCCAGAATTTCCTTGGACAGGTAAGTCTGTTCATAGTTGGC
>JBEKDY010000313.1:0-3974 GCA_050014115.1 Candidatus Sulfotelmatobacter sp.
GTGGCCCACAACGGCGCGTGGCCCTGCTACGTGCGCCCCATCATTCTTCGCGGATACGGCGAGGCCGGCGTGAACCCGTTCAATTCGCCGACCGAGGTTTACATCATCAACTATCCGTGGGGAAAATATCTGGGCGGCGAGACCGATGGCTGCGACGTGTGCGTCTCTTCGTGGACGCGCCTCGCACCCAACACTCTGCCCGCCATGGCCAAGGCCGGCGCCAACTACATGAACTCGCAGCTCATCAAGATGGAAGCCATCGTCAACGGATACGTCGAAGGCATCGGGCTCGACATCAACGGATATGTCAGCGAAGGTTCCGGGGAGAATATTTTCCTGGTGCATCGCGACAAGCTGATCACCGCGCCGCTGGGCAACTCGGTGCTGCCCGGGATCACGCGCGACTCTGTGTTGCAGATTGCGCGCGACCTGAACATCCCAATCGTCGAGCAGATGATTCCGCGCGAGATGCTCTACATCGCCGACGAAGCTTTCTTCACCGGCACCGCCGCGGAAGTCACGCCGATTCGTTCCGTCGACAAGATCAACGTGGGCAAGGGCGTAACCGGACCGATCACCAAGGCTCTGCAAAAAGAGTTCTACGCGATCGTGCACGGAGAGAAATCTGACCGCCACGGCTGGCTGACGCCGGTTCCGGTGCGCAGCAAGCAGCCGGTCGGGGTATAATCCGCTGGCAACGCAATCGACGCGAGGGGCGCTCACCGCGCCCCTTTCGGCTTCTTGAATCGAAAAAACATAACACCATCACAGGAGGTAAAAATGTCTCAAGGAATGAGTCCGGAATTCGCCCTCGGCTATTGCGCGATGATGCTCGACGGCATTACGCGTGAAGCGGAGATCACCAAGAAAGTAATCGCGGCCGTGCCCGACGCGGCCTCCAGCTACAAACCCGATCCCAAGGCGCGCACGGCGAAAGAACTGGCATGGCATATCGCCAACAGCGATATTCAGTTTCTGGAGGGAGTTGCCGACCTGAATTTCAAGATGGAGGCGCCGGAGCACAAGCCCGAGACGTCGGCCGAAGTGGTGGCGTGGTATGACGGGAAGGTGAAGCAGGGCGTGGCGCGCATCGCAGCGATGACGCCGGAGCAGTTGCTGACACCGGTCCCATTTTTCGGCGTGTTCAACCTGCCGGCGGTGCTGTACCTGGGCTTCCTGAGCAGCCACAGCATTCATCATCGCGGCGAGTTGACCACCTACCTGCGGCCCATGGGGTCGAAAGTGCCGTCGATCTATGGCGGGAGCTACGACGAGCCGTTCCAGGCACCAGCCGCAACCGAGACCGCCGCGTAGGGTTGAGCCGTCACAACAAGCAAGCCGCCCACGAAGGCGGCTTGCGGCTTTTCTTATTCACGCCGCCGCCCGGCACGCCAGCACCGGTTAGTGCGAAGTGAAAGCGTAACTCATTTCCAACCTCTCATTTTCCGCACCACACCAAGTCGACTGAGTACTTCTTGAACAGGCGGTCGGAGGTGAGGATCGTCATTTCTTCGGCCAGGGCCTGGGCAATGATCAGGCGGTCAAAGGGATCGCTGTGATGAAGAGGAAGATCGTAGACGCTGACTGCATGCGCGTGCGTGATGGTGAGCGGCCGCAAGCCCTGCTTCGTCATGAAAGCCGGCACGGACGAGGATGGAGGCCCTGGAAATTGCAACTTTCCCAGTCGCATCTTGATGCTCAGTTCCCAGGCGGTGGCGGCGGACAAATAAATTTCCTGCCGACCGTCGGCGAGTATCTCTCGTCCAGCGTCACCGATTCGGTCAACCTCGTTCGTGCTCCAAAGCCAGACCGCGGTGTCGAGCAGGTACTTCACCGGCGCTTCCGCCTGCGTTGCTTTTCGAGTTTCGGAAGCTCGCCACCGTAGAACTGTTTCAACAGGTCGTCTGGCAGTGGAGCGTCGAAGTCGTCGGCGACCCAGACCTGCCCGCGTGCAAATCCCAGGGGACGGACTTTGTCCTTCTTTGGCTCGATGGGGACCAGGCGAGCCACGGGGACACCGGAGCGGGCGATGGTGACTTCTTCTCCCGCGGCGACGCGCTGCAGGAGGCGGGACAGGTGGGTCTTGGCTACGTGGATGTTGACTTCCATGTTTGGAGGATAGACTAAGTCTGTAGACTAAGTCCAGGTTTTACGGTGACGGCTGCGGATTTGCCCAGGGCTATGGCTGGCGCTCCACAGTCGTAGAGACTGAGATTCCTTCGGCTTCGCTCAGGACAGGCTCCTCCGTCGCGAAGAAAAACGCGACGTTCGGGATGACAAGGCTCCTCTCGCGGACAGTTCGAGATGACAGGAGCGGACGTACGGAATCTCGCGTTATTTCTTGCGGGCATCGAGGCTCCAAGGGCCGGAGCCTAGCTGCGTGATCACCAGCGCGGCGCCGAGCATCGAGGCATTCTTGAAGAACATAATCATTTGTATCTGTTGCGTCATGGGATCGGTGACGCCCCAGAATTTATGCATCATCGGCGTGATCAGGACGAGAAACAGGGCGATGAGCCAGGCGCCAATTTTGGCGCGGTAGCCTAGCAGGATGGAAAGGCCTCCGATGAGCGCGATGGCGCCGGACAGGGGTACTGCAATGGAGGCGAGGGGCACGCCTTGCGACGCGGCGAAGGCGATGGTCTGACTCATGAAGTGCCGCGGTCCGGACATGATGAAGATCGCGGCGAACAGGAAGCGGCCGAGCAGGACGATGGGGCCGGAGCCTGACGACGAGATGGTTGTGGATTGCGATGCAGTGGAATTGGTGGCTGCCATTTTGGAGTCTCCTAATTTAGTTTTCGTCAGTATATGTTGAGTGACAATTTGTCGAACGAATGCAGGGGAATCATGGCGGTCCCGATAGGTCTTTCCCGACAGGCGCGTGAACGTCACCAGGGCTAAAGCCCCTTCCTTCCTGAGTCTAACGCGGCGCTGAAGCGCCGCTCTTCCACGGTTCTGCGCGCCTTTTGCCGCCGCGCCGAAAGCGCTGCGCCACCCAAATCGAAACTTACACGAGACGATCGGGTGCGGCGATGAGACGGTTTTGCGCGGCGGCCTGGAGCTGCGCGATGGCCGCGGTGCGCGCGGGTTCGGCGAGATCTCCGGGCTTCTGATTCTCGGCGTGGATGAAGGTGACACTGGTCAGACCAATGAACGCTAGAATGTGCCTCAGGTACGGCTCCTGGTAATCATATGCGGCGGTCGGAGTGCCGGGGCGAAAAGAACCTCCACGGGAGGTGACGACGACAACTCGCTTGCCCTTCAACAGGCCTTCGGGACCTTTCGCGCCCCAGGCGACGGTGCGACCGACGCGGACGATCTGGTCGATCCACGCCTTCAAGAGAGCGGAGATTGTGAAGTTGTGCATGGGAGCGCCAATCACAATCGTATCCGCGGCCAGCAGTTCTTCGACGAGCAAGTCGGAAACTGCGAGAGTTTCCTGCTGCGCGGGAGTGCGCTTTGCCGGGTCGCTGTGGAGGGCGAGCGTCCACTCGTCGGTGATCGGCGGGAGTTCGGTGGTGGCCAGGTCGCGCTCGATGACTTCTCCCGCCGGGTTTTCCTTTTTCCAGGATTCGACGAAGCGCTGGGTGAGCTGGCGGGAAACCGAGTTGCGGCGAGCGCTGGAATCGATGCGAAGCAATTTCATAGGACCCTCCGGCTTTCAAGTGCTTAGATCAGGTTACTTTGCTTTTGGTTACAATTAATAACTATCGGCTCTTTACATACCAGGTACTGTCGAGTAACTTAGTATCTATTGCAGCTGACGCATAGATGGTGGAAGCGAAATGCTTTAACGACTAAGGGCACGAAATATCACGAAGGAAATCTCTTAATCAATGGCACGCCGTACGGTTAAATCGGCCGCGCATTCTCCCTGCTCTATCGGCGGGATGCTGGAGCTGCTCACTCGTCCGTGGACGCTGCATATTTTGTGGGCGTTGAGCCACGACGGGCCGATGCGGTTCGGAGTG
>JBEKDY010000314.1:0-3902 GCA_050014115.1 Candidatus Sulfotelmatobacter sp.
GATCTGGCGGCTTATAAGACGAAGTCGGCGAAGATGGATGTGGCGAAGTTTAAGGAGTTGACGGGAGTGAGCCGGAAGTATGCGATCCCGCTGTTGGAATATCTGGATCGGGAACGGGTTACGCGGCGAGTGGGGGACGTGAGGGAAATACTTTGACATTCCGGTGATCCGGCAACATTTGTGGCGGGCCGGACGCAGAAAGCAGATTCCTCGTCGCTGCGCTCGTCGATGGCAAAAGTGGGATTAGATTTTTTCTTCGGGGAATTCCAGCTCCAGACCGAGCGGATCGGTGAAGCGGTTGGTCAGGTTGACCAGGCCGGTGAGCAGGTGGACGTCGACGATTTCGGGGTCGGAGAATTCTTTTTTCAGAGGGGCGAAGTCGGAGTCAGTGATGTCGTGGGGCGTGCGGGTAAGTTTGTCGGCGTAGGTTAACGCGGCTTTTTCTTTGGCGGTGTAGCGGGAGTAGTCTCCGGCGCGGAGAGCGGCCCAGTCTTCGGCGGTGAGGCCTACGCGTTTTGAACTGGCTACGTGATGTTGGGTGCAGTAGTAGCACTGGTTGATCAGCGAGACGCGGAGGTAGATGAGCTCGTAGAGCTTGCGATCGAGGGAACGTCCTACGCTGGCGTAGAACGGAAGAAAGTTCTTGAGCATTTCGGGACGGTGGGCGAGAGCCTTCTGGGCATTGCCAGGTTTGCCGCGGAGAGCTTTTTCGTAAATCTCGTTGACTTCGGGTGAGGCGGACTCGGGGGCGATCAGGGCGATGCGGGCCATGGGATCCTCCAGGCGCAAGTTGGGATTGATTTCGTCTTTCATCATAGCGGGTTGCGGGAGAGTGCAGGAGATCTGCCGGCAGAAGAGTCGAGCTGCGCTCGACGGACCGGGGCGGTAGTCCCGCATTCATCGGGCTATAGTTTTTGAACGGGAGTTTTTCTGGCGATGGTTCTGATTCGTCCTGCGAACGTGGATGACTGCGCGGTGCTGCGGACGATGATCCGCGAACTTGCGGAGTTTGAGCGCCTGCTGGAATTCGCGACGATCCGGGAAGAGGAGTTGGCGCGGGACGGGTTTGGGGAGAATCCGCGATTTCGCGCTTTGCTGGCGGAGTGGGACGGGGAGGCTGCGGGGTACGCGGTTTTCTTTGGCTACTTTTCTACCTGGGCGGGGAGAGCATTGTATCTGGAGGATTTGTTTGTGCGGGAGAAGTATCGCGGCAGGGGGATTGGGAAAGAACTGCTGGGGGCGGTCGCGCGTGCTGCCGTGGAAGACGGCTGCTACGGCATACACTGGGAAGTGCTCGACTGGAACCAGAAAGCGATTGAGCTGTACAAGGCGCTGGGAGCGGAGTTTCGCGATGGGTGGCGCCGGGTGATGCTGAGCGGCGAGGCGCTGCAGAAGCTGGCGGAGAGTGGATCGTGAAAACGAAGAAGGGCAAAGCGGATATGGCGCCGGTGCGATTGTTTGCGAACCGGGCGGCGTGGGACGCGTGGCTGGAGAAGAATCACCGCAAGAGTGAGGCCTTGTGGCTGCGGGTGGCGAAGAAAGGGTCGGGCAATCGGTCGGTGACCTATGCAGAGGCGCTGGAGGTGGCGCTGGCTTATGGATGGATCGATGGGCAGAAGAGACCGGAAAGCGAACTGGCGTGGCTGCAGAGATTTTTGCCGCGCGGGGCGCGAAGTATCTGGTCGAAAATCAACCGGGAGAAGGCGCTGGCGTTGATTGCGAGCGGGCAGATGAAAGCGGCGGGACTGGAGGCGGTGAAGCTTGCCAGGAAAAGTGGAAGGTGGGAGTCGGCTTACGATTCTCCGAAGGGAGCAGTCGTGCCCGCGGATTTTCAGGCGGCGCTGGATGCGAGTCCGAGGGCTGGGGAGTTTTTTCAGGAGCTTGATCGGGCGAACCGGTATGCGGTGTTGTTTCGGATTCAAACTGTGAAGAAGCCGGAGACGCGGGCGCGGAAGATCGTGGAGTTTGTTGCCATGCTGGAGAGGGGCGAGAGGATTCACGAATCGCGGGGGGCGAAGCGCTCGTCGAAGTGAGCGAAAGAGTCGCGACCCTATGCCTTTTTCTTCATCGCTCCCTTGTGGATACTTTGCCTCGTGGTGGGCGGCGCTATGTTCTGTTCTGCCCGGCTACGTAGTCTCTCGTTATATCTGTTGTTTGCGTCCACCGGGGTTACCGTCTTCTCTTTTCTTTGCTCGACCCTGGTGCTCGTCGCCGCTGGGAAGTGGCCGGGGCTGTTTTGGCATTCGGGGTTGCTCACGTTAGGGGGATACGTTGGAGCATTGCTGGCAGGAGGCGCTGCCGGCGCCGCCGGAGGGCTGGCGCTAGCTTACAAGCTCAATCGGCGGCGATAGTTGATGTAGGCGCGCGGCATGTATTCATTCGATGAGAAACAAAGTTCGCATTATCGGAGCGGGGCTGGCGGGGGCGGAGGCGGCGTGGCAGTGTGCGCGGCGGGGCATGGAGGTGGAACTGTTTGAGATGCGTCCGGTGCGGACTACACCGGCGCACCAGACTGGGGATTTTGCGGAGCTGGTGTGTTCGAACTCGCTGAAGTCGGATAGTGAGAATACGGCTCCGTGGTTGTTGAAGGAAGAAATGCGGCGGGCGGGGTCGCTGCTGCTGGCGATTGCGCGGGAGTGCGCGGTTCCCGCGGGACATGCGCTGGCGGTGGATCGGGTGACGTTTGCGGCGAGAGTGACGGAGATGATTTCGCGCGAGGCGCGGATTGTGGTGCGGCGGGAGGAAGTGACGGTGATTGATGAGGCGGAGATTACGATTGTGGCGAGCGGGCCGCTGACTTCGGAGGAACTGGCGGGGGAGATTGGGCGGCTGAGCGGCGGGTCGTCGACTCAAACAGGTACCTCAGAGGCTGAAGACGCTTCTCGCGTTGGGAGGGAGATTGCAGCGCTGAAGCGCTGCGCCACCCAAGATCAGAACGCCGTGGACGACAATCATCCCAGTCCGCATCTTTATTTTTATGATTCGATCAGCCCGATTGTCGAGGCGGATTCGATTGATATGTCGCGGGTTTATATGGCGGCGCGGTATGACAAGGGGTCGGCGGATTACATTAATTGCCCGATGACCGCGGAAGAGTACGACACGTTCTACAACGCGCTGGTGGCGGCGCAGGCGGTGGAGGAGCGGGATTGGGAGAAGCTGAATTATTTTGAAAGCTGTTTGCCGATTGAGGAGATTGCGCGGCGGGGGCGGGACACGTTGCGGTTTGGTCCGATGAAGCCGGTGGGGTTGAAGGATCCGCGAACGGGGCGGATGCCTTATGCGGTGGTGCAGTTGCGGCAGGAAAATCTGCGGGCGGATTCCTACAACCTGGTGGGGTTCCAGAATCATTTGAAGTTTGGCGAGCAGGCGCGGGTGTTGCGGCTGATTCCGGGGCTCGAGAATGCCCGGTTTCTGCGGTACGGGCAGATTCACAGAAATACCTATATCAATGCGCCGACGCTGCTGCGGGAGACGCTGCAGATGAAGGTGCATCCGCGGGTTTTGTTTGCGGGACAAATTTGCGGCGTGGAAGGATATGTGGAATCGATTGCCACGGGGCTGATGGCGGGGATGAATGCTGCGGCGCTGGCGCGCGGGGAGGAGCTTGTGCCTCCGCCCCGGGCTTCTGCGTTTGGGTCGCTGACGCATTATGTGACACGTGCGGATGCCAGAAATTTTCAGCCGGCGAACATCACGTTTGATCTGCTGCCGGGGCTGGAGAAGAAAGTTCGGGATCGCAAGGAGCGGCACCGGTTGCAGTGCGAGTTGGCGCTGCGGGAATTTGATGCGTGGTGGGCTCGCGCGGGTGAGGAAATGCAGAGGTCAGGGGTCAGGGTGCAGACGTGAGTGTGTGAACTGCATCCGGAGGTTTCTACTGACTTCTGCATTCTGATTTCTGC
>JBEKDY010000315.1:0-3878 GCA_050014115.1 Candidatus Sulfotelmatobacter sp.
GCGGCTGTAACCCTTGGCGGCGAGAATGGAGATCAGTTCGCGGACGGTCTCGAGAGATGCGGCTTCCATCTCGGGTACCGGCTCCCACACTGCGACCGATAATATTTCCTGAGGCATGCGAATCATTTCCTCCGGCGGGTGCGCCTCTTCGATTCGATTGAGGTTTGCTTAGAGCTAACTACCGCGCTGGCCTCCTCCGTGCTGACCTGATGCAGGCGCATGAAGTTGGTGGAGCCGGAAGCCTGGCGCGTGCCGGCGACCACGCCTAGAACGTCGCCCGGCTTCAACTGGCCGCGGCGCAAGAGCTCCTGCTCGGCCATGGTCACCATCTGCTCGGCGGACTTGGCCTGGCGGCAGCGCACCGGATGCACACCCCAATACAGGTTCACGCGTTGCACCACCGGCAGGGAATGGGTGAAGGCGTAGATGGGAACTTGCGGACGGTGTTTCGAAATCATGCGGGCAGTGTTGCCGGTTTCGGTAAACACGACGATTGCTCCCATGGGCAGCTCTTCGGCAGAGTGGGCAATGGATTCGCAAATGGTCTCGGCGACGGAAAGTCCGCGGTGGTCGCGGCGTCGGCGGGGTTGCGTGAAGTCTCCCATGTTGCATTCGGCTTCGACCACGATGCGCGCCATCATGGCGACGGCTTCGCGAGGATAACGTCCGGTGGCGGTTTCCGCGGAGAGCATGACTGCGTCGCTGCCATCGAAAATCGCGTTGGCCACGTCGCTGGCTTCGGCACGAGTGGGACGCGGATTCTCGATCATCGATTCGAGCATCTGCGTGGCCGTGATTACCGGCTTGCGCCATGCGGCGGCGCGGCGGATGACCTGCTTCTGGATGACGGGAACTTTTTCCGGGGCAACTTCTACGCCCAGGTCACCGCGGGCCACCATAACACCGTCGGCGACTTCGAGGATTTCTTCCAGATGGTCTATAGCTTGGGGCTTTTCCAGTTTCGCGATTACCGGAATGTCGGTGTGGTGAGCAGCGATGATCTGCTTGACAGTGCGGACGTCGGCGGCGCGGCGCACGAAGGAGAGCGCGACGGCATCCACGCCATGCGTAAGTCCGAATTCGAGATCCTTACGGTCTTTCGGCGTGAGCGCGGGGATGGAAAGGCCGACGCCTGGCAGGTTGATTCCTTGATGCTCGCCCAGCGTTCCGCCATTCAGAACGTCGCAGATTACATCTTTGCCGCGGGTGCCGCGAACCCGCAGTTCGATGAGGCCGTCGGTCAGCAGGATGCGTGCGCCCGGCTCGACTTCGCGGGCGAGATCAGGAAACGTGGTGGAGATTCGCGTCGCCGTGCCGGCAATGTCTCGGGGAGTGATGATGACGGTCGAGCCGGATTTGATTTCGACGGGTTCGTGGCGCTCCAGGCGTCCAGTGCGGATTTTCGGGCCTTGCAAATCTTGCAGGATGCAGACGCTCTGGCCTTCCCGGTCCGCGGCACGGCGCAGGCGCTCGATGTTGCGGGCATGATCTTCATGCGAACCGTGGGAAAAATTCAGGCGCGCGACGTCCATGCCGAGGCGAAGCAGGTCGCGCATGGCGGCTTCGGAATGGCAAGCGGGGCCGATGGTGGCGATGATTTTGGCGCGACGGCCAACCCTCGACGTGATCGCCGGCGGCGGCAAAGCAGTATTGGAATCAGGGCTGAGCTTGAGCGCTTTCAATAGTCCACCATCACTGGTTATCACGTTGTCCCACAGAGGAATATCTGACTGGAGTGTAACAGCGGCGGGCTAGTCCGCCGCCTTGGGCCCATTCACCGCGTTCAGTTCTTTTCCCAGCATGGCGCGGGGGAATAGCATGGCATTGAATTCCGCGCCCACGAGTACGACCAGCGCGATCAGGTACATCCACACCAGCAGGGCGATGGCCGCTCCCAGCGATCCATACATAACGCTGTAGTTGGCGTAATACTGCAGATACCAGCCGAAAACCAGGGTAACGCTGAACCACATGGCCGTGGCCAGAACCGAACCCGGCAGCACGCTGTGCCAGGGCTGCGTGCGCGGAACGGCGTTGTGATAAATGAGCGCGATCACGGCAATGCTGGTGAGGGTCGCAATGAGCCAGCGGATGGCAGACCACATCAGCAGCACGTAAAAGCCGAATTCATGATTCATGTGGAACAGGACGGTGCGCTCGATGCTGCTGCCGGAAGCTACCAGGATGGTGGCAAACATCAGCGGAATGCCGGCCAGAATCACCAGCGCGAAAGAGATCATCCGCTCTTTGACGAGGCCCCAGATTTTGGGAAGCTCGTAGGAGCGGCGGAAACCGTCCATCCAGGAAACCATGACGCCGGAGCCCGTCCACAGCGTGAGCAGTGACGTGGTCACGAGTAGGCTGGTGGAGTGCTGCGTGGATCCTTTGAGGAAGGCGGTGGCCGTGGCGCTGCCGGTAGGCAGGATGCTCCCCAGCGCGATAGTGAGTTCGTGCATATAAACCTGGCCTTCGCGGAACGAAGCCAGCACCGAACCGACCACAAGCAAGAGCGGGAAGAAGGTGAGAATCGAGGAAAAGGCGCAGGCTTTAGCGATAGAAAATGCGTCGTGCTGGAAGGCACGCCAGACAGCCAGCCGCAACAGCCGCAGGAATCGCAGAGTCACCGACTCTAGAGTAGGGCCTGGGGGCGCCGGACGCAAAGGGGGAAGTTCGCCGGGTTCTTCAGTCTGCAAACGCTGGGGGTTGGCATGCATGGGTTTTAGTTGCCGGAATACTGGTCATAGGTTCGATTATCGGCCGCCGTTCTAGCTATAGGGGTCCCCTTCGGCTTCGCTCAGGGCAGGCTTTCGACTACGCGGATGCTTCGCTTCGCGAAGCAACCGCTCCTCTCAGGATGACAACCTAAGATTGAAAACCAGAGCGCAATTGCAGCCGAAAAAGCTCGGGGGCGAACAAGTCGCCCCCGGGGTCTATTGTAGCGCTGCAGCCGTTACTCGGCGGCCAGTTCTTCGGTTTCGCCTTCGTGGCGCATCATCTCCAGCGCGCGCTCGGCTTCTTCATAAGCTGCCGAGACTTCGGCCTGCACCTTGGCCGCAGCCTCTTCCATTTCTGGCGAGAGGCGCACGTTGCGGTAATACTCCATGCCGGTGCCGGCGGGGATGAGGCGTCCCACGATGACGTTTTCTTTGAGGCCGCGCAGGTGGTCGACCGCGCCTTGGATGGAGGCTTCGGTGAGCACGCGCGTGGTCTCCTGGAACGACGCTGCCGAAATAAACGAATCGGTCGACAGCGACGCTTTGGTGATGCCCAGCAGCAGCGGGCGTCCCGTAGCCGGTTTGCCACCTTCCTTGATGACGCGATCGTTTTCCTCGCGGAAATGGAACTTGTCGAGCTGCTGCTCGAGCAGGAACGTGGTATCGCCCACGTCTTCCACCTTCACCCAGCGCATCATCTGGCGGACGATCACTTCGATGTGCTTGTCGTTGATGTTGACGCCCTGCAGCCTGTAAACCTCCTGGATCTCGTTGACCAGGTAAGCCTGCAGTTCTTTTTCGCCAAGCACGGCAAGGATGTCGTGCGGGTTGAGCGGGCCATCCATCAGCGGTTCGCCCGCCTTGACGCGCTCGCCTTCCTGCACGTTGACGTGGACGCCGCGCGGCACCTGGTATTCCTTCTCGGTGCCGTTGTCGGCCACCACGTAGATTTTGCGCTGGCCCTTGGCCACTTCGCCGAATTTGATGGTGCCATCGATTTCGCTGATGACGGCCGTCTCGTGCGGCTTGCGGGCTTCGAACAATTCCACCACGCGCGGCAGACCGCCCGTGATGTCCTTGGTGCGCGTCGTCTCGCGCGGGATCTTCGCCAGGATGTCTCCCGGGAAAACCGTGTCGCCTTCCTGCACCATAAGGTGGGAACGC
>JBEKDY010000316.1:0-3864 GCA_050014115.1 Candidatus Sulfotelmatobacter sp.
CGCTCAAACAAGTCTCCCAGCAGCTGCACCGCTTCCTTATTCCGGCTCAGCGACAGGCACAAATCGGCCGACAATTGCCGCACCACATCGTTTTCCGGATCGTCTTTCAGGACCAGCAGATATTCTTCCAGCGCCTCGGCGGTTTTCCCCTTTTGGAGGAGCTTTTCCGCACGCTCTACCCGCCGTGCGATCTCAACTCGGTCCGGTCGTCTGGTGGTTTCTGCCATGTGCGGATACTGGGTAACAGGTAAAAGCCAACGTGCAACAGCCAACGGGTAACGGCCAACGAGCGGAGTAACCCTGCTCCGATTCTAGGAGCCAGCCCAGACCGCAGCAATGCGGTAACGCCCAGCTGCGATTACGAAGGTCACCCCCGCACCAGGGAGCGCGTCTGGCTAGTGAGACTTGGTCATTCCGACCCAGAACGCCGCGAAGGAGGAATCTTCTGGCCGCCAGGGCCCCAGTTTCACGATGACCATGTGAAGAATGTCCGCGTGCGCCGTCTCCAATGCGATGAAATTTGGAGCTTTGTCGGCGCGAAGGCGAAGAATGTCACACTAGAGCAGAAGGCGCAAGGCTGGGGCGATACGTGGACTTGGACGGGAATCTGCGCTGACAGCAAACTATGCGTTAGCTATCTAGTCGGCGGACGCAGCGCGGATTGGGCAATCGATTTTATGAAGGATTGCGCAGCTAGAATCAAAGGCCGCGTCCAAATCACGACTGACGGGCACAAAGCATATCTAGAGGCAGTGGAAGAGGCTTTCGGCGCGGACGTAGACTACGCGCAATTGCAGAAGATTTACGGCGCACCATCCAATGAAGAGACGCGGCGCTATTCGCCAGCAATCTGCATCGGCTGCGAGATGAAAACCGTTAGTGGCGATCCCGATCCCAAGCATGTGAGCACGTCTTACGTAGAGCGCCACAATTTGGGAATGAGAATGGGAATGAGGCGCTTTACTCGCCTGACGAATGCCTTCAGCAAGAAAATCCAGAATCACGCGGCGATGGTCGCTATCTACGCCGTACACTACAATTTCGCCAGAATCCACAAGACGATTCGGATCACGCCAGCAATGGCGGTCGGCCTGAGCGATCACGTATGGTCACTAGAAGAAATCATCATGATGGCTGACAATTACCTACCGAAACCCGCAAAGCGCGGGCCTTACAAAAAGTCGAATGGCTAAAGGCGAATCAAAGCTGCCTTGGTGGAAGCGTCAAACAGTCCCGGCGATCATTATCCTCGCCATCCTACTCGCGACTTTTATTTTCATGTTTTGGCTGATTGGTGAGGCTGCCTACAATCAGAGCGTACCGCGTTAACTTCGCGAAGATTTCAAACTGATACACGACCGGATTTTCTTATGGATTGCAGCTTCGCGTACTCGGCCCCTACCCCACAGAAGGGTCCGACCTTAAGATTCACTGTCGCTGAGTTTCCGAGGCCTCCGCTACCTTGAGTTCACTCCCGGCCCCAATCCGGCACCGTAGTATTCCGAAACCGCTGTCTTCTCCTCCGCAGTCAGCTGTCTGGCGATGCTACGCATTCGAACGTTAATATCATTGGCCCGACGCCCACTTGAAAAGTCTTCGAGCTGCCGCCGAAGATAGTCACCGTTCTGCGTAGCGAGCGGGGGAGCCCCTTTCACATAACTCACCGGACCATGACACGACTGGCAGGGTGGTATGCCGCGCTGGCCATCTCCGAAAACAATGAGGCGGATGGCGATCGTGGCCCGAGAAGGGTCCGGCATGGCCTGCGGAAACGTTCGGGTGTCCTGCGGATCACTTGCGGTAGGCAGCATTGCGTAATACGCAGCCAGGTCGGCCGAGGCGCGCGCCGAAAATCCCTCGGCGATCGCCTGCATCACCGGTGAAGCACGCTTCCCCGATCGAAAATCCTGCATCTGTTTCCAGAACGACAACCGGTCCTGGCCCGCCAGGTTGGGGAAGTCGGGAACTGAGCTGAATCCTTCTTCGCCATGACAATGATTGCAGCGGCGGGCAAGCAGCAATCCGCGAAAGGCATCACCACCGGAAACAATCGTGAGGGTTTCTTCCGTCCAAGCCACGTTCGAAGGTACGCGAACTGGGGGTTCAGAATTATGTTCAGAATTCTCCGACTGCGCGGAAACATGCCTTCCCGGCGATAGGACAGTAATCGAAAACACCACCACTAGCGTTCCCACCCATCGGGCCCCTACGCGCAGTCGCGGAGCGTGACTAGCGTAGCTCACAAGTCCGCCTTTCGCCGGGAAGCAAGGAGGCAAACTGATCCGGCGGGACCACATCCAGCCGGCCTCTCATCGCATAATGGCCGGCTCCGCAGAACTCATGGCACGGGACCTTGAATTCGCCCGGCTTCGCAAAAGTAAAGGTTGCTTCGGTGACCGCCCCAGGCACAGCTTTGAGGCCGTAGTCCGTACCCAGGAAACTCAGCGTGTGCACCACATCGGCGCTGGTGATTCGAAACGTGATAGGAACACCCGCAGGGACCACAATGCACTGCGGCACGAAAACGAATTGCTGCGCAATCATGCGCACGGTAAGTGATCTGGCCGGGCCTTCCGCCGCGCCCAGATTGCTCTCCACGAATTCCCCCTGCAGGTGCAAGCTGGCAGGGTCGAGGGCTTTGCCGCCGCCAAGAAAATGCCATACCGGCAAATCCACCATATCGTAGCGAGTGGCCAAAATTGCCAGTCCGACCAGCGTCATTGCCGCGACGAACCCGATCTTCTTCATCTCATTTCAGCCGACCGCTCGAATTCCCCCAACAGACTCCGGTACCGGAATCCTCGTTTGGGCGGCAATTATAGTCCGCTGCACCTTACACGCGGATGCCAGTTGACTACCGCAGCCTCGCGTGCTCGCCCGGGTGCCCCATTTCTCGCGTCCTTTGCGAGAAAGCCTGCCCTGAGCGAAGTCGAAGGGTGGGGGCTTTTTCCCTCCAGCACACCACCCTCGGAACACCTCAAAAACAGCCTCTTTTTCGCGATTTTCCTGTCGAAAAACCTGCCTTTCGGAGCTACAATAGTGGCCGCTGAAAAGTTCGGAACGCCCGCTAGTTCGGCGTCGCACCTAATTAGGAGACTTGCAGCCCCAGAAGATGTTCCCAGGTTTATGTTTCCGGCTTCCTCGCCATGTGCCGCCATCGGCTTCGAGAAGCCTTCGACTTCCCACCAGGTTCCGTGAAGGAGATGTTATGAAGAATCGTCTATTCGTCGGGCTGCTGTTGTCCACAGTACTTGCTCTTCCCGCACTCGCGCAGCAAGCCAACTCCACCAGCATGCAGCCGGCGCCCTCGGCGGCCCAGGCCTCCGCCTCCACGCCTGAACTTGAGCCCTTGCCGGCTCCCAAACCTGCCGACTTCTGGGACGGCGATGAGCCCGGGCTGGCTTCGCTCCTTGCGCATCCGTTTGCCACCAAGGAATACGTCAGGCGCCACACGGAGCCCATCCGCGACCGCATCGAAGAGCTCGATGAGATCACCGCCTCCAATCAGAAACTGATCCGCGACGTCGACGCCCGTGCCCAGCACGGCCTCCAGCTGGCTTCGGAAAAAGTCAGCCTGGCCGATCAGCACGCCACCGACGCCGCCAGCAAGGCTCAGGCCGCCCAACAAACCGCGGCCACGCTCAACGCTCGCGTCTCCGGAGACGAAACTGAAGTCAGCAATCTCGATCAATACAAATCCGGCGCGCAGACCGAACTTCATTTCCGACCCGGCCAGACCGCCTTGAGCAAGCAGGCCAAGGACGCGCTCGACCAGGTCGCCGCCCAACTCAAAGGCCAGCACGGTTACATCCTCGAAGTGCAGGGCTTCTCTGCCGGTCGCGGCCAGGCCGCCATCGCCAACTC
>JBEKDY010000317.1:0-6775 GCA_050014115.1 Candidatus Sulfotelmatobacter sp.
AGCGCCGGGCGCGCGCCCGCGCATGAGGACGGTCTCGAACAGCCAGAAGTGACTGCGCGCGGAGACGACTAACAATCTCCAACGCTTAAGGATGGGGCTCGGGCGCAGGGTCGCGAGTGACCCCAAGTTCCGCCCAATAATTCCGCCGCGCGGTCACGACAAGGCTGGGATGCTCTTTTAATCGCAACTCGATCGTGTGGAGACCCGGATGAGGGGACTGCGGCTGAAAGCTCAGAACATATCGATTCGGCACGTGGTTCGCAATCGTGAGTAAGCTGCTCTCCAAACTGCGAGCGTTGCCGAATCGAAAATATTCGCCGCCAGTAAGATGCGCGACGCTCTCCGGAACATTTCGCCGCAATCCATTGATGGTCAGCAGCACCGCCATCTTTGCCGCCCGCAAAGGAGGCGCGAGCTCGCTGAGACACTCCCAGGTCTGCGCTGCCCGGCTCGTGTCAGAATCTGCGTTTGGGTCCTTAGCCATGCATCCTCCCGGAGGCCCGGGCTCATTGTTGTTCAGCTTCGACGCCTCGCCCTTGATCTCCGACTTCGAGCTGGAAAACCCGATGCTGTAAATGGCCGTGTTCGTGTCGCTGATTTCTCGCACCGCCTCGTCCAGTTTCATGTGGCTGCCGTGGTCGATGGTCTCGCTGAGCAGCAGAATCGCGCGCCGGTACGTCCACCACATCCAGGTCAGACGTGAAATCCTGCAGCAGCGTCGGCGCGCTGTCGAAGCCGACCACCGCAATCCTGTGCGGAACATTGCCGACCACTGCCTCGATCGTGGTTGCAAGACGCTGATACTTGTCGAGTTGACGTGCTCCTCCACCACCCGTTTCCACCGCAATGACCAAAGCTAGCGGCTCATCGTCCGTGTTTTCCTCAAGGGCAACCTTCTCCTCGACGCCATCATCCGTAATCGTGAAATCTTTGGCAGTAAGCGTGAAGACAAGTTCTCCCGACTTTGTTCTGACGAGCGCTGGAACCAGGACCAGATTCGAGCGCGCACTAAGGACAGGATTTGCGGAGGTGACAGTTGATGTGGGGGGAGTCGAAGTCTGCGCCAGAGCAACCGGTATCCACGCGAGCAGGATGACGAACCGGACGACGAGGCCGAACTTCATGGGCGGATACCAAAAATCGAGCCCAGCGAATCAAACACTTACTCACAAGCTCGTGGGCTCACTTCCATCGCCTGGCAAATGGTGACCCCGGAGGGAGTCGAACCCCCAACCCTCAGATCCGAAGTCTGATGCTCTATCCAGTTGAGCTACGGGGCCATTTACGGCGAAATCATTGCACAGGCTCGCCGAATAGCAAACTTCACGGGCGTCCTGCGAGTTCGATTTTACACCCAGCGCGCCAGCGAGCCCGCGACAGGTACGCCCGCGGCTTTACAATGCTTTCTTGCGAATTCTCATCTCAGCTGGCGAAGCCTCGGGCGAGATGTATGGCGCTCAGCTTATCGAAGCTTTGCGTCGCGCGGCCGCGGAGAACACTGCGGAGCTGCGCTCCGCGCGGACCCTTCCACTTCGCTCAGGGCAGGCTCGCGAGGCGCCCGTCCCCACACAAGCAGAGCCTCCCACACGAGCATTGCAGCTCGATTTCTTCGGCGTCGGCGGAGACCGCATGCGCGCGGCCGGTTGCGACACCGTGGTCGACGCCAAGGATCTCTCCGTGGTCGGCATCACCGAAATCCTCAGCCACCTGCCGAAAATCTACTCACTCTACCGCCATCTGATTGCCGAAGCTGACAAGCGCAAGCCCGACCTCGCCATCGTCATCGATTCTCCCGCGTTCAACTGGCGCGTCGCCCGGCAGATGAAAAAGCGCGGCATCCCCACGGTTTACTATGTCGCACCGCAATTCTGGGCGTGGCGCCAGGGCCGCGTCCGCCTCATCCGCAACTACATCGACAAAGCTCTCGTGATTTTTCCCTTCGAGGAGCAGTTCTACCGCGATCGCGGCGTGGACGCCACTTTCGTCGGCCATCCGCTGGCCGAACTCCCGCACCCCGCCATCGAACGCGACGACTACGCCGCGGAATCCCACCTCGACCCCACCAAACCATGGATCACGCTCATGCCGGGCAGTCGCGTAAAAGAGGTGCGCATGAACCTGCCCACGATCCTGGAAGCGGCAGCGCAACTCGGCTCCAGCTACGAATTCCTGCTCCCCGTCGCGCCCACGCTTGACCGCAGTTTCCTGATGGACCTGATCGCCCGACAGTCGGCGTCTCAACAGAAAACCGCGCAACCGAAAATCACGCTCGTCCCCGAATCCCTGCCCGCCCTGTGGCACTCCCGCGCCGGCATCGTCGCCAGCGGCACCGCCACGGTCGAAGCTGCCATGATGGGCACGCCCTTCGTGATGGTCTACCGCGTCTCGCCGCTCACCTACGCGCTAGGCAAGCCACGGGTAAGAGTCCCGCACTTCGCCATGGTCAACCTGATCGCCGGCGAGGAAGTCGTCCCCGAATTAGTGCAACACGACTTCACCCCGCAGAAAATCGTCACGCACCTGAATGAGATCCTCCCCGATGGTTCTGCCCGCGACCGCATGCTGGAAGCCTTGGCCCGTGTCAAAGGCCGCCTTCGCTCTCCACAAACCGCTCCTGGCGCTCCCCAGCACCCCGCCGACCGCGCCGCCCAAATCGTTCTGACCCTGAACCGAAGCCTGAAGCCCTAAACCGAAGCCCCAAGCTTTCCTCCTAAACCTTGTGCTCGCAGCATCTTTTAGTGGAGAATCTTCATCATACCAATGGGTAGGCCCATTTCCGGAGACTCTCCTTAATGCAGATCCGCCTTCGGCGCGTTCAGAGCGTCCTGTCGAGTTTCCTCGCCCTGCTGCTACTGACTCTGGTCGCCGTGCCCGCCCGGGCTGCGGACCGAGCCCGCCTGCGCGTCGACGATTACCAGATCGAGGCTGAACTTTCGCCGCACCTTCACCAGATCACCGCCCGCGCCAAGGTCAAGTTCACTGCCCTGCAGGACTTAAACGTTGCCGTCTTCGAACTCAACAACGCGCTGCGGGTCACCCGCGTGCTTGACGCGAACAACAAGCCGCTCAACGCCGAGCGCCTCACCCAGGATTTCACCGTCCGCGTTCCGCTCGCCGACGGCCTGACCAAAGACATCGAAAACGCTGACGATAGTCCCGTCCCCGGACTCAGCCTCGCCTACATCGGCGACGACACCAGCTATCTGCTCTACTCCGGACGCTGGTTCCCGGTCAGCGGTTACGGCCTGAACCGCTTCACGTCCACCATCAGCGTCACCGTGCCGGCTCACATGCTCGTCATCGGCAGCGGAAAGTCCACGGTCACTGAGAATGGTCCGTCTACAAAGCCCGGCTCCAATGGCTTGCCCACCAAGACTTTTACTTTCACCTCGGCGAAGCCAAGTTTTCCCGGCACCATCGTCGCCGGAATTTTCCAGGAATACAAAAGCGACGATGCCGGCATGGATCTGCACGTTTTCTTCAAGCCCACACATCAGTCTCTGGCCGCCACTTATGCCACCACCGCGGTGCAGGAATTTACTTACTTCATCACGCTCTACGGCATCCCGCAGTCGCAAAAACTCAACGTTGTTGAACTTCCCAGCGACACCGTTCCCTACGCCTGGGCCCCGGAGATTGCGGGCATCGCTGGCCACTCCATCACCGAGAAGCCTAACTACCGTCTGCTGGCCAACGCCATCGCGCACCAGTGGTGGGGCGTCTCCGTGAGTCCTGCTACGAAAGACGATTGGTGGCTGAGCGACGGTTTTTCGCGTTACTCCGAAGCCATGTACGTCGAGAGCGCGGCCGGAGCTGCCGGCCTCGAAGAAGCGGTAAAAGATATGTCGGTGGGCGCTCTCGCCTATGACACCGTGCCGCTGTCGAGCGCCAGCAAGCTCGACTTGTTCTCCACCGAGTTCCAGTCTCTGGTCACCGACAAAGGCGCGATGATCCTGCACATGCTCCGCTGGGTGCTCGGCGAGGATAAATATCTCAAGACCATGCGCGATTTCGCCACGCAGTATGCCGGAAAATCCGCCACCACCGATGACTTCCGCGCCGTCGCCGAGAAAAATTACGGCGACCAGCTCACCTGGTTCTTTTCCCAGTGGCTTGATTCCACTGGCGCGCCGGAATTCAAAGTAAAGTACACCGTCTACCGCCTGGGCACTGACAAGGGTTTCCGCGTGACCGGAGAAATTAACCAGGATCTCGATCTCTTCCGGATGCCCGTCGATCTCCGCATCGATACCGACGGCAAAACGGAAGACAAGCGCATTGAAGTCGTGGGCACCGACTCGCCGCTCACGGTGGAAACCTTCGGCCGCCCGCGCCGCATTGCCATCGACCCCGACCACCACGTCCTTACCAACTCGTCCGACGTGAAGCTCTACGCTTCCGTCCTGCGTGGGCAGGCGCTGCAGCAGCAGGGAGATCTCGCCGCCGCGCTCACCGAGTTCAACAAAGCTCTCGATCTCAACAAGAACAGTTCGCTGGCCCACTACCGCGTCGCCGAGGTTTTCTTTTTCCAGCGCAACTACCAGGCCGCCGCCAATTCCTACCGCTCCTCGCTCAACGGCGACGGCGAACCGCGCTGGACCGAAGTTTGGAGCCACATCCAGCTCGGAAAGATCTTCGACATCACCGGCCAGCGCGAGCGCGCCATCAACGAATACCGCCAGGCCGTCCAGACCAACGACAACACCTTCGGCGCTCTCGAAGAAGGCCGCAAGTATATGCAGAAAGCCTACGAGCGCCCCAAAGAAAAACCTCAGCAATAACGTCGGCGGCGCAGTTTCGTTTGCTGAAATTGTCCACCTTCGGACACTATTTACCTGAAAATCGCCCGGCCTTAAATTGACGCATTTTCGATACCCTCACCCGGCTAACCTTTTTCCCCTCACCGATGTCTAATCAACTACGCTGCCCGGGAACTTTTGGGTTCCCGGCTGCGTATCTCTGATCAGATGGTTGGGCGGGATTGAGACCCCTCGCCTGAACGTTACCCGGGGCCCCCACGCTCCTCCCCGGAGGTGTGGGGGCATGTTTTTCTCTTCCATTTTCTATGCGGATGCTTCTCGATATCGTGCGGCAGTCCCTGTCTACGTTGTGGGCGCACAAGCTGCGTTCTTTCCTCACCATGTTCGGAATTGCCTGGGGCGTAGGCTCGCTCCTGCTTCTGGTAGGGCTCGGCGAAGGTTTCCGCAGCGGCCAGGAGCGGGAACTCGCCACCCTCGGACAAAATATTATGTTCATGTTCCCGGGCCGCATCCCCGCGGTCGAGGGCAGTACGCAGTCCGGCCAGATTTATTACTTCACTTACAAGGATTACCTCGCCGTCCGCGACCAGGCCAAATTCGTGGGCGCTCTCTCGCCGGTCTTGAACCGCGAAGATATCCGCGCCGTCAGCGACTACGGTTCCACCAACGGCCAGGTCTTCGGCGTGGGCTCCGATTACAACCACATTCGCACCGTCCCCGTCGATCCCGGCCGCTGGTTCAACGCGCAAGATAATACCGAGCGCCGCCGCGTCGCCATCGTGGGCTGGGAACTGCTCAAGAATATGTTCCCCGGCCGTCCCGCCGTCGGTTCCACCATTCTTCTCAACGGCGTCAGTTTCGACGTGATCGGCGTGGTCGCCAAAGTCGGACGCGACGGCAACAACGGCACCAACGCGCGCATCTTCATTCCTGTCGAAACCATGCTCAGCCTTTTCCCGCTGACCAAGGCCAATTCCGAGGACGCCATTTCGTTTCTCAACTACCAACCAATCCGCAAGGAACTTCACACCGAGGCCAAAAACGAAATTCACCAGATCATCGCCCGACGTCACGGTTTCGATCCCAACCTTCAGGATGCCTTCGGAGACTGGGACACCATCGAGAACATGAAGCGCGTCGGCCTCATCTTCGACGGCATGGATTGGTTTCTCGGCGTCGTCGGCGTAGTCACGCTCGGCCTCGGCGCCATCGGCATCATCAACATCATGCTCGTGTCGGTCACCGAGCGCACCAAAGAGATCGGCCTGCGCAAGGCTCTGGGCGCGACGTATCGCACGATCCTCACGCAATTTTTTATCGAAGGCGCATTCTTAACGGCCTTCAGTGGAGGCATCGGCCTGGCCATCGCCACGGCCTTCGTCACGCTGCTGGCCATGCTCCCGTCGCCGGAAGGCTTCGACACCCCAAGAATCATCCCCGCGTCGGCGTTCGCAGCCATCGTCTCGCTGGCAGTAGCAGGCATAGCGGCTGGTTTGTATCCGGCGCGAAAAGCAGCGTTGTTGCCGCCGGTAGAGGCGCTCCGGCAGGAGTAGAACAATTTCAGATTGAAGATTGCAGATTGAAGGTCTTCAATCTGCAATCTAAAATCTGCAATCTAAAATCAACCAAGCTAGAAACTAGAAACTGTTCCTAATGATCACCGACCTAGCCAAACAAGCCTACACCGCCCTGCGTCACAATCGCAGCCGAACGCTCCTCACCATGCTGGGCATGGCCTGGGGTATCGCCACGGTCGTCCTGCTTCTCGCCTACGGAACCGGCTTCGAGCGCGGACTCTGGTCCGCCTTCCGCTCCTTCGGCACCAACCTGGTCTTCATCTTCCCGGGCCGCACCGAACTCCAGGCCGGAGGCACCAAAGCCGGAACCCAGGTTCGCCTCAACGTCAACGATCTCGATTACATCCGCACCGAAGTCCCGCTGCTCAAGCGCGTTTCCCCCGAAGTGACCAAACAATGCCTCGCCGCCTTCGGCACGCGCAGCGCCACTTACGGCGT
>JBEKDY010000318.1:0-3782 GCA_050014115.1 Candidatus Sulfotelmatobacter sp.
TGCTGGCCGCAAGATCGACCAGATCGCGCGCTTGTTCCACGCTGACGGTGAATGGCTTCTCGCAAAGGACGTGTTTGCCGGCCTGGAGAGCTGCCCGGCAGATGGCGTAATGCAGTGCATTGGGCGTCAGAACATGGACAGCATCGATGGCAGGATCTTCGAGCAGCTCCTGATAATTTCCCGTAGCGCGGTTGACACCAATGCTCTTACCGAACTCGCGCGCGCGTTGGTCCGAAGAGCCGGCCAACGCCACAATTTCGACAGTACCGAGGCGGCGCAGATTCTCCGCGTGTACCTTTCCCATGAAACCGGTTCCGATGAGCGCCGTCTTTAGCATTTGAATAACCTGATTTGCATAACGTGGATGGTTGGGGCTGACGATATGTCTGGAGTGGGAATTGGTAAACTGAGATTCTAACCGAATGGTTGTCAGGATACGACTTAGTTCCGGACCTAGAGTAAGCCAGAAGCCACGGAAGAACAAGCACGTCGCTTTGGCGATGGCGTCGCTACTGACTCCGGCAGCGGTGATGGCTTGCGTGCTCGCCTTCTGGCGGCTAGCCGCGGATCTGAACGCGACCGGCCAGTTTCCCATTCCTAGCGGTCTATTCTCACATTGGCAGGTTTGGCTGACGCTGGCGGCGTCGCTCCAGTTCTGCGCCACTCAGTTGAACCGGTATGGGAAACCACAGGCGATCCTTCCGGAATCGGTAGACGAAGCCGAGCCCAAGCTGGCTGACTCCCGAACCTGATTTTCCTTCCGCGGCAGGGGCCGGCAGACTAAAGTCCGCCCTACAGTACTGTGGCCGCGCGCCACACCCGGTGCACCGCTCGCGCGCATTTCTGCTTGTCATCGGATCGAAATCAGGCCGCTAACCCGCGATCCATTCACACCGAACGACGGAATCAGCCTTCGGCGAAACTTTGGAGGGTCTCGTGCATCAGTTCGGGGTAGAGGTCGGAGTTACATGCCAGTTCTCAAAATTGTTCTCACCCCGCAGCCGGCAGTAGCCAGGGCTCGATCCGGCGTGGATCGAAGCACTTCGGAGAGCACAATCAAGCCGCAGTTTTGGTTCGAAAGTGTTTTTGAAGTCATCACGCAGGGTTTTAGCCGTCAACTGGCGAACATTCTGGTCGCGTTGTTGACACCTGCCGCCGTGCTCGCTTTGGTGCTGGCGTTATGGCGGGTGTGTGCGGATTTAGGATGGGCGGGAGCCTTCCTGATCGATACCGGCTTCTTCTCGCACTGGCAGGTGTGGTTCGCAGTATCGATTAGTCTGAAAGCGATATCTTCCACGCTGATCGCCTGGGGATCGCGCAGCGGCAAGCTTTCCGAGGAAAACTGAACTCTATTCTGATATTCTTGAGTCTTAGGCGGGTCCTCGGTTCATGTCCTTCCGAAGCAGAACGCGGTCCATCGGCGCATTCTATATTCCGGGCTTTCCCAAGGGCGTCAAGTGGCTGTTGATTAGCAACGTCGCCATTTTTATCATTGGCTTCTTCGCTCAGCTGACCCGGCTAGACCGGCCGCTGGCCTACCTTGCGCTGGTCCCCACCGACGTAGTCAGATATTTCGCGGTCTGGCAGCTGGTCACCTACGCATTTCTGCACGGCGGGTTCGGACACATCATTTGGAACATGCTGGCACTCTGGATGTTCGGCGCCGAGCTGGAACGAATCTGGGGAACGCAGCGCTTCATGCGGTTCTATTTCTTCTGCGCGGTGGGTGCGGGCATCTGCGTAGTGATCGCCAATTACGTTCTGCCTTGGGGCAACCCCAACCTCGCCACGATCGGGAGCTCCGGCGCCATTTTCGGCATTCTGATGGTCTACGCCGTTATGTTCCCGGATCGCGAAATCCTCTGGGGATTTTTGATTCCGATCAAGGTGAAGTATTTCGTGATGATCGTCGGCGCGATGGCCTTTCTGAGTTCTTTCCAGGTTAATTCCGGGGTCAGCGAGTTCGCGCACCTGGGAGGGTTGCTGTTCGGTTATCTTTTCCTCAAGACACCGACCATGCAGTTCGATCCGGTGGCGCCCATCCGCAGACAGTATCGAGACTGGAAGCTGCAACGCGCGAAGAAGAAGTTTCAGGTGTACCTGCGGAAGCAGGGATCGGGACGCGGGCCGAAGGTGAATTGACTCCCCGACACCAGCGACCCGGTAAGGGCTAAAATGGAGTGCGAGTGGCGGCTCGCATGCCGTCCGGTGGTGATTGCATGAAATACATCAAGGTCGGTTTCGCTGCGGCCGTAGTCATCGCACTCGGCGCAATTTCATTCCGCTTGGCCCAAGCGCAACAGGGGCCCGGAACGGACTCCTCGGAAACAGTCGCCAAGCCGCGAAAGAAGAACCCGCCAGTGGACGCCTCGACTGACCCGAGCAATTCGACCAGCTCGAGCCCAACTTCGTCGAGTCCAACTTCGTCCAGTCCAACGACGTCCAGTCCAACGACTTCCAGTCCGGCCCCATCCGCTCCGGCGAATGACGAGCCTGTAGTGGATGAGCCCAAAATCCCTTCGAAGTTCAATAAGAAAGAGAAGGAGCTGCCGGCGGACGCTCCTACCTTCAGCAGCGACGTCAACACCGTGGAGTTGGACGTTGCGGTGCTCGACAACAAAGGGAAGTTCCTTTCGGGTATACCGAAGGACAAGTTTCGCATCTTGGAAGACAACGTCCCGCAACAGATCGCGAGCTTCAATGTCAACAGCGATGCGCCTATGACGGTCGCGATGGTCATCGAGTTCAGCAACCTGTATCAGCAGTATTATTCCCAGGGCTGGTATGAGACTTTGGTGGCTTCTTACGGCTTCGTCCAGACGCTGAAGCCGGAAGATTATGTGGCGGTGATCGCTTACGATCTGCGCACGGAGATTCTGTGCGATTTCACCACGGACCGGGGCAAAGTTCAAGAAGCGATGCAACGTTTGCGCATTGCCGGATTCTCGGAGGCGAACATGTTCGACGCCTTGGCGGATACGGCGCAGCGCATGAGCAACATCGACGGCCGCAAGGCGATTCTGCTGATCGCCTCTGGTCGCGATACTTTCAGCAAATTGACTTACGACAAAGCGCGCAAGGCGGTGCAGGAAGCGGGCGTGCCCATTTACGCCGTCAGTATGCTGCAAGCCATGCGGGTCATGGCCGAGCAATACATGAGCTCGTCGCAACGCATGGATTTTCTGCAGGCCGATAACGAGATGAATACGTTCGCGCGCGAGAGCGGCGGCCAGGCGTACTTCCCACGCTTCTTCGGCGAGTTCCCCAACATTTTCCAGGGCGTCTCGGCAGCCCTGCGGAATCAATACTCGCTGACTTACACACCGTCGAATCAGGCCAAGGACGGACAGTTCCGCAAGATCAAGGTGGAGTTGATCGATCCGCAGACCGGCGCCGCGCTGAGAATTAACGAGGGTGGGAAGCCGGTGAAGTATTCGGTGGTTGCCAAGGCCGGATACACCGCGCCGCGCGCTGTCGAATAATTTCCGAAGCTCGCGCATGGCGCGATCAGCCAACGCAGTTCGCGCACCTCAAGTCAAGCTCTCGATCTTTCGACTTTCCAAGCTGATAGAAATTCATTGACAGTGCTATTACAGCTCTGTTAAGTTCGTTTGGTCTTCTCGATGGCGAACTCACCTTCTCAGAATCCGTGCGGGCGGATTCTCTTAGTCGACGACAACTGTTTGGGATTGGCAGCGCGGCGCAGCGTGCTGGTGGAGCTGGGTCACCAGGTGCTGACTTCGTGCACTGCATCGGAAGCGCTCGAGTTGTGCGCGAAGCAG
>JBEKDY010000319.1:0-7904 GCA_050014115.1 Candidatus Sulfotelmatobacter sp.
CCATGAATAAGGCGCAGGTGCTGGCTACGCTGGCTTCTCCGATGAATGCGTTCAAGATTGTCAACACCACGGAAGAAGCTGGAGTCTTCGTACAGGATCGCCACACCGGGATCATGGGCGTGTTCAACAAGCAGCCGGAAATGATTCCGGTTACGTTGACGATTACCTCATCGACGATTAGCGGAGGAAGTGGCGCGCAGAAAAAAGAATTTCACTACGAAGTGCTGAACAATCCCCGGCTCAGCCCGGTCGCGATCATGGCGACGGTGTTCAACGCGCTGCACGGGGTGAATGAGTACGGCGAGGAAATCACCTACCGGCTGAATGGCACGATCAATGTGAAAGGCTTTCCGGAAGTTGCGCTCAAGAATATGTTTGCTCCGTCAGAGAACGGACAGCCTGCCGCCATGCAGGCCGCGCTCACGCTGGGCGACCGTTTCGGCCGCATCTACGACAATGCCTACAACACGCCCGCGGTGCAGAGCGTGAAGCTCGACTTCGACCTGGTGCGCGAACGCCGCTGGGCGCGGCTGGAAAGCGCCCGCACCGATGTGACGGAGGCGCGGCCGGGCGATCAGGTGATGGTAGAAACCGTGCTGGCGCCTTACCGCGGCGAGCGCGTGGTGCAATCAATTCCGGTCAGGATTCCGACTTCCGCGAGCAAGGGAACGCTGCGCATTCTGGTGAGCGACGGCGATACCCTCGACCGAGTGGGCAGGATGAATCCGGCGTTCGGACGCAAGCTGGATTTGGCGTCGACCATCGCGCTGCTCAACAAAGAGCACACCAATAACCGCGTCTACGTCTCGCTGCTCGAAGCCGACCCCGAAGCTCGCGTCGCCGACAAAGTGATGCCGACCCTGCCGATCTCGGTGATGAACGTGATGGAAGGCATGCGCGGCAATCAGGAAATGATCGTCAGCGGCGAATCGAACGTAGACGAAACCGCGACGGCTCCGCTGGATTATGTGGTGAGCGGAGCGCAGCTGCTGACGATTACAGTCAAGTAAGTACCGAGTCGCGAGTACCGAGTCGCGAGATTTGGGCCGTTAGAAGGCCCAAAGAATTCCCGCCTTTTCCATCTGGCGGAAGCCGTGCGTGATCGCGATGGCAAGGATCATCTGAGTCCCGTTGTAGCCCACGTGGACGAGAAAACTTGCGGCCACCGATCTCGTGAAAGCCCGTACCGCCGTGCATGCCACGCCGACCAGGAAAATTATAAAAACGGCGCTCCAGGCATATCCGTATTGCTGCATGTGCAAGAGGCCGAACGGCAGCGCAGTGAAAACGATCCCCCAGACCACTCCCAAGCGGCGAGCCAGAACCGGATAAAGAAGACCGCGAAACAGAATCTCCTCGATCAACGGCGCCAGAGTGACCGAGATCAGCGCGATCAGGTAAGCGTCGCGGGGGCGCGCGAACAATTTGTCAAACGGAGTGTCCTTGGGCATCGGCAGGACATTTTGCAGTAGAGCCAGGGCAAACATGAGGAGCGCCCCCAGGCCCAAGTACCGCCATCCCGCGCGCGGCCAATGCCATCGGATGGCCTGCCAGAAGCGCACGTGATACTTACCTTCCACAAAAAGAAACATCATCGCAGCGACCGCCGGGTAAAGCAGCAACTGCGCCAGCAGCAAAACCCCCGGTTTCAGGCCCACTTCCTCCAGATCCTCCCGGCGATAAAAGAACCGCTGCGCCCCAAACACCACCATGACTTGCGTAACTATCAGCGCGACGAACGAGAGTAGAAAAATCAGCAGTACATCCCAGCCATTCCAAACAGGGTCGCGCGGGGGCTCCAAAGCGGGAGTGAGAAGAGACGGAGCAGGAGGAAACAAAGCCGACGACGGCGGGTCGGGCAAGAGCCCCGGCTGAGACTCAACGTTCAGCGGCGCCTGCGAATCAAACTGCGGATTTTCGGGTGATGACAACGCAATCGCCTCTAACTGACCACTGACAACTGAGCACTGACAACTGCTTTTCCAAAATATCCCGCCAACGCTTGCCCGGTGTATGACTTCTTCACCCGCGCTACTTGCTCCGGCGTGCCTTGAGCGATGATCGAATTACCCAGGTCGGTCAACCGGTGCAGCACGTCGAGCAACTTTTTCACATCGTCGAAATGGAGTCCGGTGGTGGGTTCGTCGAGCAGGTAAAGCGTTTTGCCGGTCTGCCGCTTGCTCAACTCGCGGGCCAGCTTGATGCGCTGGGCTTCGCCGCCGGAGAGCGTCACCGCCGATTGTCCAAGATGAATATAGCCGAGGCCGACGTCGACCAGGGTTTGCAGCTTCTGCTTCACCTGCGGAATATTTTCGAGAATTGGCAGCGCGTCGGAAACCGGCATCTCCAACAAATCGGCGATGGAGTTGCCGTTGTATTTCACGGCCAGGGTCTCGTGATTGTAGCGGCGTCCGCCACAGACTTCACAAAGCACGTAGACGTCCGGCAGAAAATTCATTTCGATGCGGCGCTGGCCTTCGCCCTGGCAGGCCTCGCAGCGTCCGCCAGAGACGTTGAAGGAAAAGCGTCCAGCTTTGTAGCCGCGTTCGCGCGATTCGGGCAGCATGGCATAGAGATCGCGAATCTGCGTGAAGACTCCGGTATAGGTCGCCGGATTCGAACGCGGGGTGCGGCCGATGGGCGACTGGTCGATGCGGATGACTTTGTCGATGTGCTCCGCGCCGGAGATTGCTTTATGCTCGCCGGCCTTTTCGCGCGAGCGATAAAGTTGTCGCGCCAGCGCGCGGTAAAGAATGTCATTCACCAGCGTGGATTTTCCCGAGCCGGAAACGCCGGTCACTACGGTCATCACGCCCAGCGGAAAAGTTACGTCGAGATGCTTCAGGTTGTTTTCGTTGGCGCCGAGAATCGTCAGCGCCGTACCGTTGGCTTGACGGCGCTCGGCGCGCATCGCGATGGCGGCCTTGCCGGAGATGTAGGCTCCGGTCAGCGAGTTGGGCTCGCGCATGATTTCGTCGGGCGTTCCGTGGGCCACCAGCGTTCCGCCGTGACGGCCTGCGCCGGGGCCCAGATCGATGACGTAGTCAGCGCGGCGGATGGTTTCTTCGTCGTGCTCCACCACCAGCACGGTGTTGCCGAGATCGCGCAAGTTTTCGAGCGCGTTGAGCAGGCGTCCGTTGTCGCGGTGATGCAGGCCGATCGAAGGCTCGTCGAGGACATACAAGACGCCGCGCAGCTTCGAGCCAATCTGCGTGGCCAGACGAATGCGCTGGCCTTCGCCGCCCGATAACGTCGCCGCCGAACGGTCGAGCGAAATGTAGTTTAGTCCCACGGCATTCAGGAATTGCAGGCGCTCGACCACTTCATGCATGACACGGCCGGCGATTTTCTCCTCGCGGCCCGCAAGCTTGATGCTTCGCGCCACTTCGAGCGCTTTCGAAATCGGCAGCGCCGTGAAGTCGGCAATCGACATCGCTTTCACTTTCACAGCGAGACTCTCAGGCCGCAGGCGCTTGCCATGGCACGCGGGACACTCGGTCGCGGACATGTGGTCCATGAGCCAGTCGCGATAACCTTCCGAGGTGGATTCGTCGAGATTCTGTTTCAGGTAACCGAAGATGCCATGGAATCCCGTCTTGCCGCCGCGGCCGGGCTCGCCGTGCAGCAGGAAATCCTGCGTCTTCTCGGGAAACTTTTCGAACGGCGTATTCAGGTCGATGCCATAGGCCGCTGCGGAAATCTGCAGCATGTGCAGCAGATTCTGCGACGCGGAGCCGGGGCCGAGTCCGCCATCGAGCAGCGGCTTCGACCAGTCAGTGATCACCTTCGCCGGATCGAAATCGTATTTGCTGCCCAGGCCGTGGCACTCGGGGCAGGCTCCGTACATGCTGTTGAACGAAAACGAGCGCGGCTCCAACTGCGGCACGCTGATGCCGCAATCCGGACAAGCCAGTTTCTCGGAATAAAGTTGCTCGTCTCCGCCGACCACGGCGACCTGCACCAGTCCCCCCGCCAATTTCATCGCCAGGCCGACGGACATTTCCAGGCGATGCTCAATCCCCGGTTTCACCAGCAGGCGGTCGATGACGACCTCGATGGTGTGGTTCTTGCGCTTGTCGAGATTGAGATCGTCCTCGAGATTGACCAATTCGCCGTCGATGCGGGCGCGCGAGTAGCCGTGCTTGAGCAGCGTCTCCATTTCCTTCTTGAATTCGCCCTTGCGCCCGCGCACGATGGGCGCGAGCACCATGACGCGGTCTTCGGGCGTCAGGGCCATCACCCGCTGCACGATTTGCTCGGCGGACTGGCGGCTGATGGCTCGTCCGCATTTGGGACAGTGCGGAACCCCGATCGAGGCGAACAACAGGCGAAGATAGTCGTAAATCTCGGTAATGGTCCCCACCGTGGACCGTGGACTGCGGCTGGTGGTTTTCTGCTCAATCGAAATCGACGGGCTCAGGCCATCGATGGCGTCCACGTCGGGACGCTCCATCTGGTCGAGAAACTGGCGGGCGTAGGCCGAAAGCGTCTCCACGTAGCGGCGCTGGCCCTCGGCGTAAATCGTGTCGAATGCTAGAGATGACTTGCCTGACCCGCTCAGGCCGGTGACCACCGTCAGGCTGTTTCGGGGGATCTCCACGTCGATGTTCTTGAGGTTGTGCTGGCGGGCTCCGCGGACGGAAATCTTGGTAATAGCCATTTAATGCTGGTCCCAACATCCCATGTCCCAAAAACAGGCCCGGATTTCCCTTCCGTAACGTCGACAGGTAACCAGATTTGTCCGAGAGTGGGAGTACACAGTTCTACTCCGTATCTTAGTTGTCACTGGGGCCGGGCGTCAACGCGGTGAGAAGCTGAGAACTTCGGTCCCGAGTTCTGAGTCCCGAGTCCCGAGTCCCGAGAAGAATCTCTCAACTCGCGACTTAGCGGTGCGGAAACGTAGCTGTGGAATTTGAACTTTGTAAGGGTTGACGAAAGATGATCTCGCTCTTCATGCCTCTGGTTCTGTGCGTCACGGTAATCGTATCCGTGGGTCTTGGCGTTCTCGCCGCTTACGCGGCCTTCATGGGCATTCTGCACGCGGTCGGCCACAAGTCTGAGCCGGAACCGGCGCGCCCGCGCCTGGTGCTGGTGCCTACGCAGAACCACGCCAGCGGCGACTAGCTGCTACGGCGATCTAGAAGTCTCTTCTCACACAACGGCCCTGGCGGCGATTGCCGGCGGAACCCCCAATATTTCGGCAGTCAACCCTGCCTTCAGTCGTTATCGCATTCTGCTGAGATAGTTTCCGGTTTGCCGAGAACTGGCTTGGAGGCTTCATCCGCGGCTGTGTTTTTTAAGGGAAAAACGTCCACGACACCCTCAATAGTGCGATGCGGGGCCAGCGCAAGAGGGGGTATAATCCGCTTGAACGTGGGATGAGCGGAGATTTTTCACGGCCACGGAACGAAGATGATGATTCCCCCACAGACGCGAGATTTGGCCCAGCGCCTGGTTGCTTACCAGAGCGGTGCGGGGAAAAACTCCGAGCCGGCGGAACTCGCGGCCTTTCGCGTCTGCGAGAGTTTGCGCCAACCTCTATGTGCACTCGCGGGAGTTGCCGGTTTTCGCTCGCTGCTTTCTCGTGCTCTGACGCTGGCCAGGGCAGAGGCTCCCGCTCCTTACAGGGTCTAGAGGAGCTTCGGCCTCAAGTCGATGCGGACGAAGCTAGGGAAGCAGGAATAATTCTCATTACCCAGTTACTCGGGCTGCTTGTCCGAGTTGTTGGCGAAGCTGTGACGTTGCAGCTGGTGGCATCTGAAATTCTCCCAGACTTTAAGCTCCCACCGAAGAGCGTTATGCCGGTGGGCTTTGAAGCGATCCTCAACGAAGTCGATGATCTCCAAAGCGTCAGTGCGCGTCTCGAAGGACTGGCGGAACAATATCCGCCCGTCACAGAAGCCCTGAAGACTATCTCGGGAAGCGTCCTAAACACGGCGACGGTATTGGCGGTAGTGGCGGCAATTAAAAGCCCCAAACCGAACTGAGTACCGCGTTCGCGCCTTGCACGAAAAAGGAAATCGTGAGTCTTCCAGAGTCACGACATTTAGCCCAACGGCTTCTTGCTTACGAAGCCGTTGCGGGCGGGCACTCCGAGCCAGCGGAGTCTGCGGCTTTCCGCGTCTGTGCGAAGCTGCGCCGCCCTCTGGTTACACTCGCGGGAGTTGCAGGTTTTCGCTCGCTGCTTTCTCGTGCTCTGGCGCTGGCCAGAGTGGAAGCTCCCAGTCTTAGCGCGGTACAGGTCGCGGCGGATGGCTCCGTAAAAGGTCTAGATGAGCTTGCGTCGCAAACTGGCAAGGAACAGGCCAGGGACGGAGGAGCCATTCTCATTGCCCAGCTGATCGGGCTGCTCCTCACTTTCATCGGCGAGGGTTTAACGTTGCGACTGGTTCAGGATGTGTGGCCGGAGGCCGCCTTCAACGGTCGCGTTTCCGAGAAGGAGAGTAAAGCTTGAGCGCACAAGATAGAGTGATAATAAAAAAACTGCCGACCGGGGTGCCGGGCCTCGATGAAATTCTGGGCGGCGGTCTGCCGGAATTTTCTTTTAATATCATCGCGGGAGCCCCGGGAAGCGGCAAGACGACGCTGGCGCACCAAATCATATTCGCCAACGCGACGCCGGAGCGCCCCGCGCTTTATTTCACCATCCTCGGCGAACCTGCCATCAAAATGCTGCGCTACCAGCAACAGTACACGTTCTTTGACCAGGCCAAGTTAAACACCGCCGTCCGGTTTATCAACCTGAGCCAGGTGGTGTTGGAGAAGGACCTGGACGCGGTCTTAGAAGAGATTACGAAAGAGGTTGAGAAGGCAAGCCCCGGCGTCGTGGTAGTGGACTCCTTTCGCACCGTGGTGCGGAAGGCGCAGGGCGGCACAACCGAGGTGGAGCTTCAAGCTTTCATTCAGCGGTTAGCCCTGCTCCTGACCAGTTGGCAAGCCACAACTTTTCTGGTCGGGGAATATGTCGAGGGTGAGATTCGTGACAATCCCGTTTTCACGGTCTCCGACGGCCTCTTTTGGCTTTACCAGGCTGCGGAGCGAAGTTCCATTGTGCGAAAGCTACAGATCGTGAAACTGCGCGGGCAGGCGTCCGTGCCCGGACTGCACACCTTCCGCATTACCCAAGCGGGGCTGCAAGCCTTCTCGCGTACTCTTGGGCTGGCCGGACAAACAAGGAAGATACCCAGTACGCGGCGCCTTTCCATCGGTGTTCCGGAATTGGACAAGATGCTTGGCGGGGGCATTCCCGAGGGAGACAGTGTCCTGGTGGCAGGAGCTTCGGGAACTGGAAAATCGGTTTTGGCAACCCAATTCATTGCTGAGGGCATACGTCATGGAGATCCGGGAATTGTGGTGGTCTTTGAAGAACGGCCGCAAGAGTATGCGGAGCGGGCCGGCAGTTTTGGCCTGGATTTGAAGACGCCGCGAAAAGAAAAGAAACTTGAAATTCTCTACCTCCGTCCGCTGGATCTCTCGGTGGATGAAACCATGCACGAGATTCTCGACGCGGTTCGGAAGATTGGCGCCAAACGCCTGGTGATTGATTCGCTGGCCGGCTTTGAGATGGCGCTAGCACCGGGCTTCCGCGCAGACTTTCGCGAGTCGCTCTACCGGATGATCACGGCTTTGACCGGGGTAGGAGTGACGATTCTAAGCACGGTTGAGGTGAACGAGTCTTTCACGGAATTCCCGTTCAGTACCTACTCGATTTCCTTTCTCACCGATGACATTATCCGGCTTCGATACGTAAACATCGACGGCCAGCTGCGCAAGATCATGGTCGTGATCAAGATGCGCGGTGGCAACCATAGCAAAGATATCCGCGAATATGAAATCACCTCCAAGGGCGTGGTCATCATCGGCGAACGCCTCACGGATTATCAGGGCCTGATCACCGGAATTCC
>JBEKDY010000320.1:0-4246 GCA_050014115.1 Candidatus Sulfotelmatobacter sp.
CCCGTGCAGCAGGCGTTCCTCGACGAGGAAGCCATGCAGTGCGCTTACTGCACGTCAGGAATGATCATGTCGGCCGTGAGTCTGCTCGCCGTAAACCGCCATCCCACGCGCGACGAGATCGTCGATTTCATGGAAGGCAACATCTGCCGCTGCGGAACCTACCCGCGCATCGTCAGCGCGATTCAGAAAGCAGCGTCCGTGCTCGCGGAGTCGCAAACGGCGAAGGGAGCGAGCCGATGATCAAGGAAACGATGAAAGAAACGAACGAAAAAACGAAGGCAAGAGCGACCGGAGAAATCAGCCAAGAAATGCCCAGCCAAATTCTCCTCGAACCCGAGCGCTACGAGTTGCAATCTGCCCCGGTCTACCACTTCGATCTGGACCGCCGAAACTTCTTCAAATTTCTCGGCGCTGGACTTCTGGTGTTTTCAGTTTTAAAGCCCGTCCACGCGCAGGAGTCCGGCAGCGCGAGACGGCGCGCAGGCGATTCCCTCCCCAAAGAAATCGACGCCTGGCTTCACATTGGCGACGACGGCACAGTCACCGTCTACACCGGCAAGGTCGAGGTCGGCCAGAATATCCGCACCTCTCTCAGCCAGGCAGTCGCGGAAGAATTGCGCGTTCCCATCAGCAGGATCGCACTGGTGATGGGCGACACGCAACTCACCCCGTTCGACATGGGAACCTTCGGCAGCCGCACCACGCCCACCATGAATCTGCAGTTGCGCAAAGTCGCCGCGTCAGCCCGCGACCTGCTCGTCGGACTCGCAGCCACCCAGTGGCAAACCGATCCCGCTCATCTCGTCGCCTCTGACGCTAAAGTTACGGACCCGCAGACCAATCGCTCTGTGGAATACGCCGCACTGCTCAAAGGTCAACAGCTCACGCAGACCCTTCCAGCCGAGGATCCGCTGATTCCGGCGGCGAGTTGGCAAGTAGCCGGCCAGTCCACTCACAAGGTCGATGGTCGCGACTTCGTCACCGGCAAGCATCGCTATCCCTCGGACCAGACGCTGCCGGACATGCTGCACGGAAAGCTGCTGCGCCCGCCATCTTTCGGCGCGACTTTGCTTTCGCTCGACAGCCAGAAAGCCGAGCAGACAGGCGCCGTCGTGGTCCGCGACGGCAATTTCGTCGGGGTCGCAGCTCCCAGCGCAGCGCAGGCCTCCGCGGCCGTCGCAGCGATTCGCGCAGAGTGGAAGTCTGAGCCGCAGCCATCGAGCAAGGAACTCTTCGATTATCTGAGGAAGAACACAACCGCGGGAGACGACCCCACCGGCGATGGCGATAGCTACGAAACCGGCTCCGTCGATAAGGCCCTTGCGTCTGCCAATCAACATTTGCAGCAGACCTACACAGTTTCCTACATCGCTCACGTTCCGCTCGAGCCCCGCGCTGCCCTGGCCAAATGGGATGGCGACAATCTCACCGTCTGGACCGGCACGCAGCGCCCCTTTGGCGTGCGCAGCCAACTCGCTGAGGCTTTTCACATCCCCGAAGAGAAAGTGCGCGTGCTGATGCCGGATACAGGATCAGGATATGGCGGCAAGCACACCGGCGAGACCGCGATTGAAGCCGCGCGGCTGGCGCGTGCCGCGAAGCGTCCGGTAAAAGTCGTGTGGACGCGCGAAGAAGAATTCACCTGGGCGTACTTCCGTCCTGCCGGAGTCATCGATGTAAAAAGCGGAGTGACAGCCGACGGCACCATCACCGCATGGGAATTTCATAACTACAACTCCGGCTCTGCCGGAATTCGCACCTACTACGACATTCCGAATCAGAAAATCGTATTCCACGAATCGAACTCTCCCCTACGCCAGGGATCGTACCGCGCCCTGGCCGCCACCGCCAACCATTTCGCGCGCGAGTCGCACATGGACGAACTGGCTCACACCCTCAAACTCGATCCGCTCGAATTTCGCCTCAGGAATCTAAAAAACGAAAGGCTGCGCGCCGTGTTCCAGGCAGCGGCGAAAAGATTCGGATGGGGAGCGTCGAAACCCACGCCCGGTCAGGGTTTCGGAATGGGTGGGGGCTACGAAAAACTTGGGAACATCGCCACCTTCGCCGAAGTCAACATTGATCGCAAATCCGGCGAAGTGAAAGTCGTGCGCGTGGTTTCCGCATTTGAATGCGGCGCCATCGTCAACCCCGACAACCTGCGCAGCCAGATCGAAGGTTCCAACATTCAAGGTCTCGGCGGAGCGCTTTTCGAAGCCATCGAATTCAACAACGGAAGAATCCTCAACGGCCGGTTGTCACGCTATCGCGTTCCCCGTTTCAGCGACGTTCCCGTCCTCGACACGGTCCTGCTCGACCGTAAAGACCTGCCTTCCGCCGGCGCCGGAGAATGCCCCATGATCGGCCTGGCTCCCGCCATCGCAAACGCCATCTTCGCCGCAACCGCCCAGCGCCTGCGCTCGCTGCCGCTAGTCCCAAATGGTTTGAAGCTGAGCTAGGTTCGGGAGGGGCACGCTTGAGAGGCTGCGGAAGAACCCACAAATGCATGTAGCACCGTGGAAGAGCGGCGCTTCAGCGCCGCGTAAAGATCTGAGATCGGCGGGCTTCAGCCCCCGTCGCGCGGGAATATCCCAGAGCGGGCACACCAGTGCCAGCTTCGATAAAAATTCGGTGAGGACAGGGGAGAAAATAAAATAACTTGAGTGCCCGCCCCTGAAAGAGAAGATGAAACGGACGCAGGAATGTCCCACAGCGGCACGGGAATGCCAGGTTAGACAAAAATTGGGAGAGGGCAGGGGAGGAAAATAAAATAACCGGGGGGAGAATGAAGTGCGGCCAGACTTTATTCCGCTGGGCTTAACTTCGGTCGGCGATCGTCCCGGTTTCGCGCTTCCGGGCGAGCATTAAGCCCCCCAGTAACGCTGCACCAGAAACAATCGTATAAGCCAGCCAGTCCCCGCCTTCTGGAACGGCAGTTGCCGGTTTTGGCTTCGGCCACGATGGTGGTGGCGGTGGCGGCGGCGGATTATACCTTCCCCCGCTGGGCTCGGCCCACGTGGGAAAGGATAACGCAACCAACACCGCAGCTAACATCAATGTGTTCTTCACTGATTTTCCTGTCACAGAACAGCAATATTACCGCGTATACAACGCGGCAGTCTCTACGCTACTGCCGCTGGAAACAGCTGTCAAGATGAGAGTTCTTGCCACCGGTTGCAAGCGCTTGCAACCTCCCCGGTGCCGCTCTATAAGTCGTTGCCAGCATTGACTTACGCGGCCTGCGGCGCCCCGCTGGCACAGCTCCCGGTTAACCCAGACTTCGCCCCGCGCCCTCCACATTCAGGCACATGGACGATCTGGCAACTAGGTCGAGCCCTACGCGAAGCAACGAGGTTCGAGAGGGAGGTGAACTGGTTCGTGCGTGGATCCCCGAGGCTCGAACAAAACGAACTATGCGGCCGCTGGCCTCTTTACGATCAGGGGGACCTCTTTTTCGGTCGCGGAGAGAGCGCGAATCTCCGACGCCATGCAGATCAGGAAGCACACCACGGCGGCCTCGAACAGATTGCGCTTCGTGAGGTTCAGCGCCGTGAACATGGCCCTGCCGACCCCGATCTGGAAAAGGCCCGCACACAAAAGAGAAATCCATCCCAGGTAATAGGTAATCTTTCCGACTACATGCAGCCGAGCTGATCGATCCATGGTTCTACCCTCCGGTATTTCAACGTTTTTTCTTGGACGCATGACAGGCAGGCGGAATTCTACACCCGTTGTCAAGCGTCCAACCCAAAATCTCCCTAAGGCCCTTGGGTGGTGGTCCCAATTGGAGTTTCTTCGCGTGCTTTGCGGCTCTTCTTTGCGAACTTTGCGGTTAAAGGTTCTTGTTCTTGTGCGAGTCGAAAGACTTTAACCGCAAAGGGCGCGAGGAAAAGCCGCAAAGTACGCGAAGAAAATTCAGATCGAGCCATTACTGGCCCTTGTGACACCTTTGAGGAAGCAGCGACTGGAAGGGCTGTCAGGATTCCTGATTCGGCGGGATTCGGGCACAGTCGACGGCCAGGCTCACCAGCCAGCAGCTATTTCCCGGCCGACCCGCGGCAGAGAGGTGGTGAGGTTGGGGCTATCGGCGACTTGCTCGCTCCCGTGGGCGGAATTGCGACTGGCGCCGCGTTTGAGGTGACACTCATAGCGCCGCCGGCGCTGATAGCCCGCACCACGTAGGAGTAACGCCCGCCATTCGCCACCAAGTCGTCGACGCAACTGGTTCCAGGAATTGGGACGTTGT
>JBEKDY010000321.1:0-3631 GCA_050014115.1 Candidatus Sulfotelmatobacter sp.
GTAACTCACGACGCGGACTGGTGATACAAAAAATTGAGGGTCTTCTCGCTGCGGATTCTGTTCCGGATTCTATCGAGGCCCCCATCCTGTGTCAAACGAGCGCGAACCGCTTCCGGAGTCTGCTTGCTCTGTTTGGCCAGCGAGGCAATCTCCCGGTTCAACTCTTCCTCGTCGACCTCGATTTTTTCCAGCTCCGCGACACGATCCAGTAACAACGACGACTTCACATCCTGCAACGCCTGTTCCCGCTGGCCAACGCGCAGCCGCGGCAAATCCATCTTCTTCATGTCTTCCATCTTCATGCCCTGCGCCGCCAGTGCGCGCAGACCGCGTTCCAGGCGCAGATCGATCTGCCGCTCCACCAGCGATTCCGGCACTTCGAAGTCGTTGCGCCGGACCAATTCGGCCGTAAGTTTTTCTTTGGCGTCGTGCTCGGCGGCGTGACGCTTTTCCGCTTCCATGTTTTCGCGAATCTGTTTCCGTACCTGGTCGAGAGTAGTGAACTCGCCCAATTCCTTGGCGAAGTCATCGTTCAGTTCGGGCATGTCCTTGCGCTTGATCGCTTGCACCTTCACGGTGTAGACGAAAGTCTTTCCTGCGAGCCGGTTGTCTTGAGCATCCGCGGCATAAGCCACTTCAAATGAACGCTCCTCGCCGGCCGAAACGCCGCGCAGATTTTCGGTGAACTCGGGGACTGTATTCTTGCCCCCGATTTCAATCAGCACTTCGTCCATGTGAACGGGATTGGCCTCGCCCGCCTTGCCGTGCTTCGCTGCGTCTTTCGCTCCGTCCTTGGCGGCATCTTTGGGCTGACCGTCGAACGAGGCCTGGGCAAAGTCGCCATCGGCCAGCGGACGTCCTTCGATCGAGGTGAAAGTGGCGTGCTGTTCGCGGACGCTGGCCAGCGCCTGCTCCACATCTTCATCTGTCACCGTTATCTCAGGACGCTCGGCGCGCAGTTCCTTGTAGCCTTCGACGCGAATCTCGGGCATCACTTCGAAGCTGGCCTTGAATGTGAGGGGCTCGCCGTCATGAATGTGCAGCTCGGTGACGCGCGGCTGCGACACCGGAATCATGCCGAGCTTTTCCGCTTCCTTGCGGAAATAACGCGGGACCAGAGCCTCCACCACGTCGCTCTTCAGATCCTCGGCAAAGCGGTGCCGGATCATCGATGCCGGCACGTGCCCCTTGCGAAATCCGGGCAGGCGCGCCACCTTCTGATATTTCAGGATGATGGCTTCAGTCTCGCGAGTGACTTCATCGGCGGGCACTTCGACGGAAATCTCCCGCTTGACGCCATCTTTACTACTCTTCGCGTCGTTCTTCGCGTCCGCCGAATTCTTCGCGTCTGCCGTTTCTGTGGGACTCACTTTTGCCTTTCAGGGGGGCCGGCGGTCAGGCCGTAACCGTGGATCGTTCGAGCCCAACGAACCAGCCGCAATTCACACCCCGTTAACTTCAGTGTAAAGACAGAAGGAGAGCAGCGTCAAACCGCGGAACGCAGTCGAGTTCTACCCCCGCAGGGGTGATACATCAGGCTTTCCGCCGTGCCCGTGTACTCACTTGTGATGAATCAAGCCTTCGATCTGTAATGCGACCTGCAGCGACACAGATTCAATAAGGTAGCATTTTAGACCGTCACGCCTAATAATCAGGAATTCCTTCTCGTTGGTTTTCGGCAACTCCCCCGTTGCCGTTACACGCTCGTTAATCAGTTGGCCGCCCTTCCTCACATTCTGTTCTCGCCTTGTGACCGTTCGTGCGGCTTTGACCCACTCTTCAATCTGCTGATGTGCGGCTGGGAGTGAATCGAATTCTGCATAGTATGTCTGCCCCTTAGTCCCGTCAGGTGCGCCGTAGATTCTAAAGCCCAGCGCATAACCGCTCGACGTCTTTCCATTACCCATGGTGAGAAGTTCGAGATCCTCTTGTTTCGTGTTCTGTTCAGCCTTATCTTGAGCAGCCGCGAGCCATGCGCAAAACAGGCATATTAGCCAGAAAAAAGGAGCGATGCGTCGAAGCATTAGCATAAACGGTAATCCTCAGCTCTGACCGGGGTCAGTCTCGTAAGTCGGCTACGTCGGCCGCTCCACCCGTCTTCCCGTCCTGTCTCCTATCCCGGCAGCTTGACCCGGCGCAGCATCTTTTGAAAGCGGGGGTCGGCTCGCAAAGGATCCATTCGGTAGTCGACTTTGAGGAACGGCATTTGACTCTCGCGCTTCGCGTAAGACTCTTCCAACCAGCGAAACGCGGTGTCGGCATCGCCCATACCGGCAAAAAGGACTGCCATATCCCAAGCGGGAACATAGTGTTGGCGGGCGGTCTGCTTCAGCTGTTCGGCGATTTTGCGGGCTTCGTCGTGATTTCCGGAAAGCGCATAAGCACGGCCGAGATGGGCCAGCGAGGTTGGATTATCTTTGGAAAGCGCGCTGGCCTTCTTCAACTCGGTGATGTCCGACTGGAAATCTCCCTGCTGTTCGTAGACTGAAGCCAAAAGCTCATGCCCGGGAGCAAAATTAGGATCTAGTTCGAGCGTGCGCTGGACAACTTCGAGGGCCTGCTTAAACTCGTGCAGGTCGCGGTATCGCGCTGCCAGAGTTGTGTTAATGGATAACGATAACGGGTCCGACTGCTGGGCCTGCTGGGCCTGCTGCAGCGCCTCCGGAAGGCGGCCCATCGCCCGCAGGTAGTGGCTGTACCACTGATGGGTGGTCGCGTAACTTGGATTCAGTTCGATGGCGCGCTGAAATTCCTGCTCGGCCTGTTGCCAGTTCCAGTCGTAATAGAACTCAATCAATCCCAGTTCCGCGTGGCCCTCGGCGCTGGCGGGATCCAGCTCCAAAGCTTTGCTGGCGGCGGCCCGCGCCTTTGCCCGCGCGACCTCCGGAGGCAGCGATTCAGATCCGAGGAGCGAGTAGCTTCCCGCCAAGCCGGCATAGGCAGCCGCAAACGCAGGATCCCTCGCAATGGCGTCTTGAAAGAACTCGATGCTCTTGTTGAGCCCCGCTTCCGTGCGCTGGTTCCAGAAATAGCGGCCCTTGAGATACGCCTCATAGGCATCGGGTTGCACCGTTCGGGCGCCGCTCGAGCGCGAGGAAGCGGGTGGCTGTTCCACCCTGCCTTGAATTTCCGAGGCAATGTCGTGCGCTGCGGTGCTCTGCAGCAGCAACACATCCTTAAGTTCGTAGTCATAGCTGCGGGCCCAGAGATGCCGATCGCTGGCGGCTTCGATCAGCTGTACGCGAATTCTGACCCGGTTTTTCTCCCGCTCCACGGTCCCTTCGATTACGGCATCCACCGCGAGCTCGCGGCCGATCTGTGGAACCGTCTGCTTCCCGCCTTTGTAATGCATCACTGAAGTCCTGGAGATGACGCGCAGACTGCGCAACTGCGCGAGATCGCCGATAAGCTCATCCGTCATGCCATCGGCGAAGTACTCCTGAGCCGGATCGTCAGAAAGATTTTCCAAGGGCAAGACTGCGAGAGAGCCGAATTGTTTCGCGGACAGAGACGCATTTACCGTAGCGTTCGAGGAGCCAAAGGGCCAATGAATCCGTTGCGGCCACTTCGCAACCATCCCAACGAAAACCAGGCCAAGCAACACCAGCACGCCAAGACTGACCCTTAAGAG
>JBEKDY010000322.1:0-3583 GCA_050014115.1 Candidatus Sulfotelmatobacter sp.
GGGGGCGTCGAGGGATTCTTTGGATAGGTCCTTCCGTCAAATGGTAGTTCCGCCTCATACCCAGGCTGAATGCCTCCGCCCTGCACCCACACGGCTAGGTCGTGCCAACCATTCGACTTGTTGGCTAAAACGCGGATTGGGAGGCCGAACAATCGTGATGCTCGTAACAACCCTGTAGGACGACCCTTCGGGCGCCAGTATCATTGCAGTGCAGCCTCCGCTGCCACACGAGGGCTGATCCGTGAGGTAGACAATCGCTTCCTGCATTCCATCATCCTTGAGATCAACGAAGGCGGCAAAGTATCGCGCCCTCTTGTAGTCGTGGAATGGGCCTTTCAAGTAATCCTGAAGGAACTTCTTCAGCGAGTCCTGCTGCGTTGTGCTCGGTTGTGACTGACCAAAACAGGCGGCCCGGAGGAAGATAAAACCAGCGATCAAGATCGCAACGGTGATTACACTCCTCTTCGTCACGAACTGACCCTACGCGGCTTTCCCCTTCACCTGCACACCCGCCCATTTCTCCAGCAGCGTCAACGTAGCGGCGTAATCCAGATCCTGATGGCCGTCTTCGGTCGCCATCTCATAAATTTCTTCCACGGTTTCGAGCGCGGGCAACTTCACGCGCGCTTCCTTCGCCGCCTCCAGCGTCAGCCGAATATCTTTGTGCATGAGCCGGAGCGGAAAATTCGGTGTGAAGTCGCGCGCCAGAACAAACGGAGCCTTGTATTCGACTACTCCCGACTTCACCATGGTCGCGTCGATCAGTCGAACCAGCTGTTGCGAGTCGACCCCCAGTTTCGTAGCCAGGGTCAGCGCCTCGGCAAAGCCTTCAAAGATGAGTGCAATCTGCAGATTCATGGCCAGCTTGGTGGCTTGCCCCTTGCTCGTATCGCCCATGCGGAAAATCTTTTTGCCCATGGCAGCAAACAGCGGCTTCAGTCGTTCGATCTGCCCTTCGTCTCCACCCACAATGAACACCAGCGTCCCGTTCTGCGCGCCGATCTTCGATCCGGTCATCGGCGCGTCCACCCAGGCCACGCCTTTGCTCGCCACGCGCTCCGCGAACTTCAGCGTAGCCGACGGCGAGATCGTGCTGGAATCGGCAATGATCATGCCTTCCGTCAGCGACGCCTCCGCGCCGTCCGCGCCAAACAGAACGCTCTCCACCGCATCCGTATCGGAAACGCAAAGCCAGGCGACCTCAGCGCCTTGCACCGCAGCGGCCGGAGTAGGAGCGATTCCCGCGCCTTCCACCAGTTTGCCCGGCGTCCGGTTCCACACCGTGACCTCGTGCCCCGCCTTCACCAGATTCGTGGCCATGGCGTGTCCCATGATTCCCAATCCCAGAAAAGCAACTCGCATGCGGTGACTTCTCCCGTCGAACAAAGGAACAGATTCGGATTAGATATGACGCGAGCGATCAAGGTCAAGCAAATCAGGCGAGCAAATCGCGGCCTATGCCTTCTCCTCGCGTGCCTTCTCGTCGCGCGTCGCCGCTTCGTCCGGCTCAATCGCCGAACCGAGCCGGTTAGCGCCGTCTCCCCAGCGTTCGCGCAGAAAACGATTCGCGGGTTCCGAGTAGAACCTCGCCACGAGTTCCCCTAGCAGCCCGGACAAGAGAATGACAACGAGGAAGAGAGCCGGAACGCCGATCATGGGTGCGCCCCTAGTGACGAACAGCTGAAAGAGCGCAAAAACGAGAAACATGTGAGTCAGATAAACCTCATAGCTGCGCTGGCCCAGTTTGAGCATTGGGCTTAGCAGGCGCGGACTTCTCCAGCGCGTCTGCGCCGCCGCTGCGATCAGCATGCAGGTGCCCGCCGCGAGCACCGTCATATCCAGTCCCGTTCGAGCCAGGCCCAAGCGGTCCGCCGTAAGAGAGAAGCAAAGACTGAACCCGACCACCAACGTGCCCACACTCACCAGAACCGCGAGAACCGAAGCTGAGAGCCGTCGCTTCGCAATAAAGATCGCGATGAGACAACCGAGGGAAATCGCGTCCATGCCTCCGAGGTAGGAATATTCCCGCCATACCTCACTCCCATGAGCCAACCACGTGCGACCGACGGGGCCAAGAATCACAAACGCGAAAAGCAGTGTGATCAGCAATTTTCCGCGCCCAAGCAGCCTGCAAGTCAGCGGAAAAAAAATATAAAACATTTCCTCGACGGACAGCGACCACAAAATGTCCCAGTTTCCCGGAAGGTAGCCGCGGCGAGCTTCCAGCACGTTGACATGAAATGTGAGTGCGGCAATCAGCGCGCGCCCGAGTCCTCCGGTCTTCTGCGGAACAACGAAGTGCCGGATGTGCGCGAAATGAAGAACACTCAGTATCGCCAGAAGCGCCACGAGCAAGGGCGCGATGCGCGCAAACCTCATCTGGTAAAAAGCGCGAATGCTAACCCGCGAGAGAGAATCCCAGCGGCGAAGCGTTGTCGAAGTGATCAGAAACCCTGAAACCGCAAAGAATATCTGGACACCCCGCTGACCGTTCCAGACAAGCGACGACACTACTTGTTCGGGAAGCCCCTTTGTATACGGCACATCCGCGGAAAGCAGGCGGATGTTGACATGATTCATCAACACAAACAAAATGGCCAGACCACGAAGCAGATCCACGCCGTCCAGTCGTTTCCAGCTGCGCGCAGACTCTGCCGATTCCGCCGAAGTCATCCCCTATTCTGGCACAAGGGCAATCCAGACCTCGCCGCGGACGCTCGGGGTTCCAAATTACCCAAGTACCTTTTCCGATGAAATTTGCCGACGCAAGAGCCGCCGTCCCTGAACTAAAATGGACCCGAACACTTCCAGGGATCATCGAATTTGGTAAGCGAGTTGCTCCCAAGGTATTCATTGCGGCAGATCAGGCAGCAAGATCAGGCAGGATGATTAAACAAACGCTTCGCAATCCGGCTTTGCGCAAACGCGCTACCCAGTTTTCGCGACTGGTGCGCCACTCCGCCGTCACTCCGCGGTGCGGCGAGACGCATACTCCTCGGCTGGCCGGGAATGGCGACCTGGGCGTTACATTTATCGGCCACGCCAGTTTTTTCGTGCAGATCGGCGGACGCAGCGTGCTCATCGATCCTAACTTTGCGCGCTGGCTTTTCGTGCTCAAACGGTTACGCCGCCCCGGTTTGCGGGTGCGCGACCTTCCATCCATCGATCTGGTCCTGGTCACGCACGCGCATTTCGACCACCTGCACCGGCCATCGTTGCGCGCGATTGTGCAAAACAATCTGCGCACCAGGGGGACCGCGCCCGCCATCATCGTTCCCACTCACGTTTCCGATCTGGTCGCCGACCTCGGCTTTTCCGAGATCATCGAGCTCGACTGGTGGAAGAGTTCGCACGACGGCGATCTAGAAGTGACGCACGTGCCCTCCCGTCACTGGGGAGCGCGTATTTTGAAAGATTCCCACCGCGGCTACGGCGGCTACGTGCTGCAGGCGGGCAAGCATTCTGTTTACCACGCCGGCGACACCGCTTACTTCGCCGGCTTCCGCGAAATCGGACGCCGCTTGTCGCCCGAACTCGCGCTGCTGCCGATCGGCGCCTACAACCCGCCGCAGTTCCGCAACGT
>JBEKDY010000323.1:0-3542 GCA_050014115.1 Candidatus Sulfotelmatobacter sp.
ACACATGCAGCGCATCGAACTGAATGCGCTCGGGATTATCGACCGGCGCAGCGCTCACTTCACCGAGCGACGCCCGCAGAACATCCATGCGCGGGATGATGCCAAACTGCGAAATCAGCGTGAGCGCCAGCATCAGGCAGAGAAGGACGTGCCGCGCCGCGAAGACATGCGCCGTGCCGTCAGTGAGGCGGCTGTAAAGCATGGAACTGATCAGGAAGACGACTCCAGAACCGAGCGCGATCCAGTGCAGCTTACTCAGAGCACTCCTCACGACGTTGCCCGCAAGATGAGTCGTGGGGAGAACAGAGAATGCCGTAGGCGCAAGCACAAATGCAAAGAAGATGAGCCCGCCGATCCAGACAACCAGTGAAAGCAGCATGAGGAAACGCAGAAAAGACATTAGGAGAGAATTATATCCTTACGCCGGTGAAAGTCTGGGACTGGCCACTGATCACTGGCCACTGACCACTGCTTAAACCGGCACGGCCACAGTCTCCACGATCTCGCGCATCACCTGGTCGGCCTGTTCGGATTTCTTCAGGGTCGAGGCATAGCCTCCGTTGACGACTACGCGGTGAGCGAAGACCGGAACGGCGAGCGGTTTGAAGTCTTCGGGAGTGCAAAAGGTGCGGCCATCGAGAAAGGCCATGGCTTGCGCCGCGCGGTAAAGCGCCTGCGCTCCGCGAGGCGAAACACCCAGCGACAAATATTCTGATTCGCGCGTGCGGCGCACGATTTCGAGAGCGTAGGTTACCAGAGATTCATCCACGCGAATGCGCTTCACGGCTTCCTGCATCTCGAGCACGTCTGCGCCGGTGAGCACCGGACGGAGATCCGGCAAGACTCCCGCGCCGGCTTCGGAGCGCAGAATCTCGCGCTCGGCTGCGGCTTCGGGTTAGCCCTTGCGCACCCGCTTCAGGATGCGGTCAAGTTGTGATTCTGGCAAAGGATATGTTCCGTGATGCTCCACCGGATTCTGCGTGGCAATCACCAGAAACGGCTGCGGCAATTCGTAGGAGTGTGCGTCGACTGTGACCTGGCCTTCGTTCATGGCTTCGAGCAGCGCCGATTGCGTCTTCGGCGTGGTGCGGTTGATTTCGTCGGCCAGCAGAACGTTGGTGAAGACCGGGCCGCGCTTGAACTCGAATGCTTGCTCCAAAGAGGAGTACACCGAAATGCCGAGCACGTCGGAGGGCAGCATGTCGCTGGTGAACTGCACGCGCTGGAAGGTGCAATCGATGGCTCGGGCGAGGGCTTGTCCGAGCGTGGTCTTGCCGACTCCTGGGACGCCTTCGATCAATAGGTGTCCGCGGGCGAAGATGCTGACGAGGGCGAGCCGGACGACGTCGTCCTTGCCGCGAATCACGCGGCGGAGGGCTTTTTCCAGTTCGGCAGCCTTGTGGGATACGGCGATTGCGGTCTCTGGGGACATTGATGTGAATTTTACTAGCTGACGCAGCGGCGGCGGAGTTACCTATGTCACTGGACTTCAGCTTCTAGCTGCTAGCTGCTAGCTTCTAGCCAGTAGCCTCTAAGCTTCGCCTTTTTGAGAACGCAGGCACGAACCAAGTCTTGCGGCGGATTCAAGCTAGAAGCTAGAAGCTGTTTTACTGCATGAACTCCGCGGGGCGTCCCGTAAGGCGTTCGATGCGCTTGGCGATCGGCGGGTGCGTGGAGAATAGATTTCCAAAGTTCATGCCGAGCAGCGGCTGGATGATGAACAGGGGTGCCGTCGACGGTGTGGCCTGCAGGGGCATGCGGCGCGAATAGGCGTCTAGCTTTTGCAGGGCGCTGGCGAGGGCGTAGGGATTGCCGGTGAAGCGGGCGCCGGTGGCGTCGGCTTGATATTCGCGCGAGCGCGACACGGCCATCTGAATCATGGCAGCGGCGATGGGTGCCAGAATCAGCATCAACAGGCCGCCTATCCCACCTCCGCGGCGATCGCGGCCGCCGCCGCCAAAAAACATTCCAAAGCGCGCCAGCAGAGTGATGGCGCCCGCGATGGTCGCCGCTACCGAACTGATCAGGATGTCGCGGTTGCCCACGTGCCCGAGTTCGTGCGCCAGCACGCCTTCCAACTCTTCATCATTCAGTAAACCCAGGATCCCGTGGGTCACGGCTACCGACGCGTGCTTCGGATTGCGTCCCGTGGCGAACGCGTTGGGCGACTCGGTGGGGATCACATAAATCTTCGGCATAGGCAGGCCGATCTTCTGGGTCAGCCGCTCCACGATCTCGTAAGCGCGCGGCAGTTGTTCACGCGTGACCGGTTGCGCGCGGTAGGTGGCCAGCGCAATCTTGTCGGAGAAGAAGTAGGCGCCGAAGTTCAGCGCAACGGCGATTGCCAGCGCCAGCATCATCCCATTCTCCCCGCCGAAATGCTGGCCGATGAACATTAGCAGCAGCGTGAGTGCGGTCAGCAGAAACGCGGTCTTGAAAGTGTTTCCCATAATCGGATCTCACCTATTTGATGTTACGCCTTGCAGAGAGATGCAGTTCGGGCCTTCCCGGGAATTTGCGGCCGATCGAGGTATACCCCCTCCCCCTCGATCCATTGGAATCATGACGTTAGAGCGAAATTACGAAATGATCTGTTGGAATCAACCGCTTGCGGGCAAAATCTTGAAAACAAGACGGTTCCTGTTCTGCTGTGCGGATGATGGCGCAGCTTCCTCCCGGCGATGATCGGCGAAACCGACTGTGGATGGCAAGGTCAGATGTCACAATGCAGGGCAGACGCACAGGAAAATGGTTACCAAGTGGTGCTGGAAACGCCTTGCGGGGCTTGTGGTGACGTTGGCGGATAAGGGGTCCTTCGACTCCGCAAAACGATTCGAAAAGCGAATCGTTTTGCTCCGCTCAGGATGACAGTCCCGTTTTGCCTTACTTCGCCATGACGGCTATACGAGCTTTTTCTTAGGGTGGCGTTTGAACAGCGGGAAGCCCCAAGTGCCTGCTGACAGCAGCGCTCCGAAGAGAATTACGGCGTCGATGCTGGAGCGGCCTTCGGGCGACCAGTAGACGTCTTTCAGATTCAGCCAGAGGGCGAATTCGTCGAGCGTCAGCGCTGCGCCTACGCCGTAAAGGATCGACATCAGGCGGCTCAGGAGCAGCGACGAATCGTCCTCGCCGGTGCCGATGTCGGCCAGCCATCCGTAGCCCACGCCGAGTAGGATGATGATGCCGAAAACCAGGTGATGAATGTGGCGGCCATCGTGCTCGATGAAATGAAAGGGCGGAATGTTGTGCAGAACGGCGAAGACTACGGCGCGGACTCCGGCAAACGTCAGGAAGAAGCTGACGGACGCCACGAAGAGACGGCGGTGCGGGCGGTCGGGCAGGCGTTCGTGGACGGCTTTGCCGAAGGACGTGCCGTAGCTCAAGAGCAACAGGAAAGCCGTTACTGCGATCGCGAGAAGGAGTATGAACCAGGTATAGGCCATGGCCTATTAGACAGCATTTCGCGAGCTTTGAAACGAAGGCCTGTGCAGCCTCCCAAATACACAGGTCCTTCGCGTGGTGGCTCTCGGCCTCAGAGGAGC
>JBEKDY010000324.1:0-3540 GCA_050014115.1 Candidatus Sulfotelmatobacter sp.
TTAGAATCGTCCGCGATGAGAGCAGTTTTCCAATGGAGCCTGGGCTCGCGCTCGCTGGAACTCGGCAAGCGCACGCTGATCATGGGTGTCGTCAATGTGACGCCCGATTCTTTTTCCGACGGCGGCCTGTACCTCGACCGCGATCAGGCGATCGCACATGCTCAACGCCTGCTGGACGAAGGTGCCGACATCCTCGACATCGGCGGCGAATCGACGCGTCCGGGCGCGCGCGTGGAGGCATCTGCCGCCCTGTCGTCGAGCGGTGCCGATAAAAATCCCGCCAGCTCCGCCAGCCCCAAGACCGCAGTCACCGCCGAAGAAGAATTGAAGCGCGTCCTCCCGGTCATCGCCGAACTGAAGAAGAAGCATCCCGCCGCGGTGCTCTCCATCGACACCTACAAAGCCACCGTGGCGCGCGCCGCAGTCGCTGCCGGCGCCGAAATCGTAAACGACGTCAGCGGTTTTCGCTGGGATCGCCAGATGGCGAAAACCGTAGCTGAATTAAAGTGTGGCACCGTCCTCATGCACATGCGCGGGCGTCCGGAAGAATGGCGAACCCTGCCACCGCCCGGCGATATCGTGCTGCTGGTGAAACGTGAACTTAAAGAATGGGCCGAAGCGGCCGTGCTCTCCGGCGTTCGGCGCGAGCGCATTGTGCTCGATCCCGGCTTCGGCTTCGGCAAAAGCTTTGAGGAAAATTATCCGCTGCTCGCGCACTTCAACGATCTGCAAGCCCTGGGCTTTCCTCTGCTGGCGGGAACGTCGCGCAAATCTTTCATCGGCCGCACTCTGGCGAAAGACGGCAAAGACGCGCCCGTTTCCGATCGTCTCTACGGAACACTCGCCAGCCAAACGGCGCTGATCCTCAAAGGTGCGCACATCGTGCGCACGCATGACGTGAAGGCAGCGGTGGAAGCGGCCCGCGTCGCCGATGCGATTCTTCAGGCGCACTGAAGCCCACTCGAACTCCGCCCCTCCCCTCGATCCGTCTATCGAAGAACGAACCAGACGTCCGCTACTTCACCGCGGTAGGAGATGTCGGATAAATTCCCTCCAAAGGTTTCGCCAACTGCTCCTCCAGTTCGGGATGCGGCAGCGGCTTGCGCGGCAGCATCGCGTCGCGCTGCGCGGTGTTGTAAACGAAGACGGCCATCACTACGGCGGCCTGCTTCAGGTCAGGCTCGGAGAGCCGTTCGTAGGTGTCGAGATTCGTGTGGTGGCTGCGCGTCCCGTAGTCGCGCGGATCCTGAATGAACTGAAAACCCGGCAGCCCAACCTGATCGAATGAAACGTGATCCGTAGACCCCGTGTTGCGCAGCGAGACGGTCGTGAAACCGAGGTCGCTTAGGGGAGCGAGCCACTGTTGAAAGATCGTCGAAGCCGCCAGGTTGCCCTCGGCGAAAATCCCGAGAAATTTTCCGCCGCCGTTGTCGGCGTTGAAGTAGGCGTCGAGCTGCGCATGTTCGGGCTTGATCGTGATGGGCCCGCTTTGCTGCCGCAGAAATTCGGGCACCACTTGTTCTTCCGCTTTGGTGGAGTAGGAACGCACTCCGAAGTGGTTGCTCACGTACCCGGCCGAACCGAAGATGCCCTGCTCTTCGCCGCCCCACAGGCCGATGCGAATCGTGCGCCGCGGCTGAATGCTAAGCGCGCGCAGAATGCGCATAGCTTCAAGCGCAATAATCGTCCCAGCGCCGTTGTCGGTAGCTCCGGTGCCGGCGATCCAGCTATCGAGATGGCCGCCAAGCATCACCACCTGATCCTTCAGCCCGGGATCGGTACCGGCGATCTCGCCAATCACATCGCTGCCCGGCTCGTGGTCACCGTAAAACTTCGTGGCAATGTTAAGACGCACGGAGACTGGAACGCCGTGCGAAACCAGCCGATGCATCCGGCCGAACGCCTCACTCGCGATCGCAGCCGAAGGAATCGCCTGCTTGTGTTCGGGACGATACACGAACCAGCCAAGCGAAGCGCCCGTGTCATCGTGGAGATCGCCGCCGAAGCCGCTAGGCCGCAAGACTGCGACCGCATGCTCGTCTGCGAAAAAGTGCCCGACCTTCTCCAGGAACGCCATCTCTTTAAATATCTTTTCCCAGAAAGCAGGGTCGTTGGGGAGAACGAAACTGTCCCCCTGGTCGCCGTCGAGCGGATAGGAACGGAAATGATCGAGCTTGGCCTGGTCGTAATGCTCGAGCGGATTCGCGGGATCGGGATTTATCTTCGGAGCGTCGCCGTAAAGAATAATTTTCCCGGCAAGCTTCCCCTTCCACGCGTCGAAATCTTTCTCGTCTTTAAGCGCGGGAACCGCGATGACCTCTGCCGTAACTTCTCCGGCGGTCGCGGGCGACCATGGCGTAGCTTGTGCAAGAAAAGTCGCGGTACCGGGCGCCGTCATTTGTACCGAAGTTCCAATCTGTTGCCAGCCCATCCCAAATTCGCCCCAGGATTCGGCGTGAACGCTCGTGGCTCCCATGCGCCGGAGCTGTTCAAGTGACCACTGCTCGGCCTTCGCGAAGTCGGGCGAGCCGGTGAGGCGCGGCCCAACGTCGTCGAACAATCCGCTGGCATACTCCATGATGTGCGAGTGGTTGAAGCCCTCGTCGCGGATGCGCGCGATCGTTTCGAGGTCGAGAGTTTCAACCGCAGGCTGGACCAGAGCGGGCGCAGCCTTGGGTTTTTCCGCGGCGAACGAAGATAGCGACAAAACTAGAAAAAACGCAGCGACGATTTTCATGGCCCGTCGATGATACGGCAGCTGAGTCCGGAGTCACAAATAGCGCGTCGTGTTCTTGCCTGCAGAGATCGAATGACAGAATCTGCCGCCAGAAACGCGAATAGATCTAAGAAGCCTCTCACGCAATCGGGAATCGATCACTTTTGACCAGTCGCCCCATGCGCAGACGCGTAGCATCCGAACTAAATCTGCTCAGTTCCAGCACTTTCTCGCAGGGCTTTGAGGTGGCAGGAAAAGTGCGATGAATAGTTAGCGCTGCACCGCCTCTATGTCTTCCCCCACGAATCCGCTAACGAATACCGCTTCTTCTGCCCCACGCTCAACCGCTGCGGCCGCTCCAGCCGCAGCTCCCATGTCCACTCCTGCGTTGCTTGCGGCGATGCTGCGAACTTCGCCGAAGATTAGCGACCTCTTTTTTTCGCCGGGCAAGCCGCCGCTCGTCGAAGTGAATGGGAAACTCGTCCCCACCGGGGCCGCACGCGCTCTCACCTGTGAAGACACCCGCCGCATCGCTTCCGATCTCATGGGCGACAACGAAGATGCGCGCGAGAAGTTGAAGAAAGTCGGGTCGTGCGATGTGTCCTACAGTCTGCCGGGCGCCAGCCGCTTTCGCGTGAACATCTTCATGCAGCGCGGCACATGTGCCGTGGTGATGCGCGTAATCCCCGGCAAAGTCCCGGGCTTCGAATCGCTGAACCTGCCTTTGGAACTCGGCAAAATTGTCGGCCTGCGCAACGGCATCGTGCTCGTGACCGGCCCTACCGGCTCCGGCAAGTCGTCCACGCTGGCCGCGATCATCGACA
>JBEKDY010000325.1:0-3528 GCA_050014115.1 Candidatus Sulfotelmatobacter sp.
AATAGCAGAGCGCGCGTCTCCTCGGGAGTAGGCGGACGCTTTGTGACCACACGCAGATCGGAAGGCTGCAAGGGGCGGGCGTCGGCATCCTGTACGAGGATTCCTCCGGAAACGTTTTTCAGCACCCACTTCTGGTTCGAGGGAACAACTTCGACCAGACGCAGATTTTTCTTGGTCGCGAATTTGGCTTTGGCGGCTTCATCGAAGGCGGGGGCGGCGATGACTTCCAGAAACAGCTTGTGCATTTCCTCGGCAGCTTCGGCGTCGATGGCACGGTTCACGCCGATCACGCCGCCGAAGGCGGAGACGGGATCGCATGCGAGCGCCCGCTTGTAAGCGTCGGCGAGAGTGGCGCCCGTGGCTGCACCGCAGGGATTGGTGTGCTTGATGATGGCGCAGACTGGCTCTTCAAACTCCTGAGCGAGATCCCAGGCGGCCTGCAGGTCGACGATGTTGTTGTAGGAAAGCTCCTTGCCCTGGAGTTGGCGGGCGTTGGCCACGCCGGTGCCGGAGCCGTCGGAATACATGGCGGCTTTCTGGTGCGGATTTTCGCCGTAGCGGAGATCGAGCACCTTCTGGAAAGTCAGGCGCAGGGTATGAGGGAATTGCTCGTCAGTCTGCGATGGGGTCTGCAGTTGGAGGTTGCCATCGACGCTGACCCGCTCGAGTGTAGAAGCAATGGCAGAATCGTAGGCCGCGGTTGTGGCAAAGGCTTTCTGGGCCAGCTTCCACTTGGTGTCGAGCGAGAGCGATCCGCCGGAGCGCGCGAGCTCTTCGGCGATGGCTTCATAGTCCGAGGGCGAAGTGACGATGGCGACGTCGTGAAAATTCTTGGCCGCGGAGCGGATCATGGAGGGTCCGCCGATGTCGATGTTTTCGATGAGTTCGTCGAAAGCCACTCCGGGTTTGGCCGCGGTTTTCTCGAAGGCGTATAGATTCACCACCACCATATCGATAGGCGCGATGCCGTGCTCGGCGATCGCGCTGAGGTGGGCGGGATTCTCGCGGCGATGGAGGATTCCGCCATGCACTTTGGGATGCAGCGTCTTGACGCGGCCATCGAGCATTTCGGGAAAGCCGGTGAGTTCGGAAATATCTTTGACGGCAATGCCGGAATCGCGCAGGAGTTTGGCGGTGCCTCCGGTTGAGACGAGTTCGATGTTAAGCGCCGCGAGCTTGCGAGCGAAATCGGACAGGCCGGTCTTGTCGGTGACGCTGAGGATGGCGCGCTGGATCTTGGTGGTGCTGGAAGACATGATTGCCCCAATTACAAGGTATGTGCGGAGTGACCAAAAATTCTATCAGCAGAGGGGATGCAGTCGCGGCGCGAAGTGCAAACTTCGCTCAGCATGACGACAGTGGGCGCGAGCGCAAAAAACCGGCCGCATGTTACTAGTGCGCACCACAGGCTCGATGAGCTCGCCCGGCCCGCTCTCTAGTTATTTCGCGAAGCCGCCAGATCTCGCACCGACCGTTGCACAGACTGGATGATGCGGTTGATTTCGGGCTGACTGACGCCCATGGGATTACGATAATCCTCTTGCAGGAAGATGATTTCGAGGTGATTGTCGTCAGAGTAGAGATCTAGAGCGAGATTGTCCTTCCGGAGTGTAGGATCACCCTGCTGGAATCCCTTGTAGTCATGGTTCTGCACGTAAAAGATTCCCGTCTCGGCTGCTTTCACCGGCATGATTGACTTGATCATGAGCACGATCTGTTCGCGGTAGTGGACTCCATCCGAAAGAGACCAATAGTGCATCTTGGCTGGCGTGAATTCGTACACGTTCCTGACGAAGGTGTAGTCCGAGGTCGCTGTGCCGCGCCCGAAGACGGCTTCGAATTTTGCCGGCGACATTTTGAAATCCTCTTTGGTGAATTCGTCGGCAAATTCTCGCGCGGGAACGGCCGTCACCATCAGGCGGAGTCCAGACCGGAACGTGAGCACAACCCGAGTCTTCTCGGGCTTGTCTTTCGGGTACAGGGTAGTCCTGGCCTCGTCGAGATCGGTCCACGGAATCTCAAGTTCGTAACCGAGATACGACAGCTTCATCCCGGGAGCTTGTGAAACCGAGATGTCTTTCAGTTCGGTCGGGATGATCCTGGCGACTGAAGGAACTTTCCTGGCTTCATAGAAAGAGAGGGCGACAGGGCCAATCCAGCGCACGGCTACGAAGATAACCGCGAGAGTAACGACTACCGTGGTCAGAATGCGCCGCACGAGCTTCATAAGTTCGTCCTGCCTAACGCTATGTTTTTGCTTTGGCTTTCAGCTTGACGTGCCCTTCGGCCAGCTCAACGGAATACTCCACGCTTTGGCAACCGTATTGTTTGCGGATTTGCTGGGTCTTTTTCTGGACGAAGGTGGTGAAGGAATCGAAGTTGCCGGAGACACTCTCGCCGGCTTTTTTCTTGGCTGCGACCAGAGTGTTGTAGAGACGCTCGACCTGTTCCCGTTCGCTTTTGTCGACATCGTGCAGGGAAAAAGATTGCGAGGCCTGCGCACGGACGCCGCCCGCGACTGCCGCTGCAGCGGCGCTGACGCCGTACACGGGATGATGCTGCTCTTTGTGTTCGTCGTCGGCGATGCGGACGCCTTGCACCGAAAGCAGGGCATCCTGCGGACGGCGATAGCCTTCTTCGCGAATGCGGGCCTTCTTGCGCCACAGATCGCTGTAAACAGCGTAGCGCTGCGACATTTCGTTGTAACGGTAGCGCTGAGAAAAGCTCATGCGGCCGCCGTCGGAAAATTTGCGTATGAGGGCAACTACCTTCCATTCCACGTCGGTAGGCGGGCGCTTGGTCGGGTTGCTGAAGAAAATCTCGTACTCGATCTTCAGCCGCCTGAGCTGAGAGTCGAGAAGATTCAGTTCCTCGTCGGTGGTCACGCAGGAGTCTCCAGCATTAGTTTAGGAGCTATGCGGCGCAGCGGCGAGGTATCTGTTGGTCACAGAAGGCGGGGGACGAAAGTAACCGAAAACAGCTTCTAGCTTCTAGCTACTAGCTCGGGCCCATAGACCAAATCATTCTGCTTGGGCGTTAGGTTTAAGAACCCCACGTAGATAGCTTTCCAGAAAGTGTTAAAAAGAGGAACCGCCGAGGTTCAAGCTAGGAGCTAGAAGCTTACTTCCCCGTCGTCGAGGCCATTTTCTTGACCATGGCCAACACTAGTTTGCGGTCGCTGTCGTTCAGGCTGGTGGCGTAGCGGCGGATCTGGCTGAGGAAGCGGACTTCGTCGTCGGAGAGCGTGGGCAGTCCCTTGGAGCCGTTGGTGTGGGCAGACTCGGAGAAGAACTGGGAGAGCGCGATTTCCATGGCGCCGGCAATTTTCGACAAAGTATCAAGCGAAGGGATGGTGTGGCCGTTCTCCACGCGCGAGAGATAGCAGCGCAACAGGCCGGTGCGCTTTTCGATATCGCCCTGCGACATGCCCTTCTGGAGCCGGTAGTTTCGGATGGTCTCGCCGATGTTTATCGTGGGGAGCATTTTAGGATGCGTGCATAGTAATCATGTCGGCACTTTCTGGCAAGT
>JBEKDY010000326.1:0-4800 GCA_050014115.1 Candidatus Sulfotelmatobacter sp.
GCCGTGGTTTCCGTGTAGTGCGTGTACTCGTTGTAGAGATTGTTTTCGCAAACGTAAATCACCGGCAGTTTCCACAACTGCGCCAGGTTCATCACTTCGTAAAGCGATCCTTGGCCCAGCGCTCCTTCGCCAAAAAAACATACCGCCACGCGATCAGTGCCCAGATGCTTCGCCGTGAATGCCGCGCCGGTGGCGATTCCCACGCTGCCGCCCACAATCGCATTCGCGCCCAGGTTGCCGGTTGCAGGGTCGGCAATGTGCATCGATCCGCCTTTGCCGCGGCAATAGCCAGCTTCTTTGCCCAGCAACTCGGCGAACATGCGATCCGGAGCAGCACCCTTGGCCAGGCAGTGACCGTGGCCGCGGTGGGTGCTGGTGATGTAGTCATCGACACGCAGCGCTTCGCAGATGCCCACCGCCACGGCTTCTTCGCCGCTGTAAAGGTGCGCCAGTCCCGGCATGAGAGCCCGCGTGTAGAGTTCGTTCACCTGCTCTTCAAACAGGCGAATGCTCACCAGCTTGCGGTAAACGCGAAGCCACTTGTCTTTCTCAGTCTGCGTCACAGCCTCGCGGCCGGCCGCCGGCTTGGAGGTTGCAGTCGTCACTTCTTCTTTCCTCCGGGAGTCACGGGAGTTGACACTCCGGACATCGCCGCAAGCACGTCGAACATGCAGGCGAAGTCGTATTTCGCAAATCCCATGGCGCGTGCGGCGGTGAGAAGTTCGTTGCTCACCGCGGTGGTCGGCAACGGAACGTCCAGCTGCCGGCCCAGTTCGAGCGCCAGCAGCATATCTTTTTGCATCATGTTCACGTCGAACCATGCCTCTTCCGGCTGCTGCAAAACAAATGGTCCGCGATACTGGATCATGGGCGACGCCACCGCACTGTGCGTAAGCACGTCCACCGCAGTCTCCCGTGCGATTCCACTCTTCTCGGCCAGCAGCACGCCTTCCGAAAACGCCTGCATCTGCACCGCCAGGCTCAGATTGACGGCAATTTTCATGGCCAGCGCCAGACCGTTATCGCCAACGTGTGTCACCTTCGGCCCAATATCGAGCAACAGCGGCTTCACTTTTTCGAACGTGTCGCGCCGTCCACCCACCATCACCGACAACTTGCCTTCCTGCAGGGTAATCACGCTGCCGCTCACGGGAGAGTCCACCATGTCGGCGCCGCGGTCGCGCACCTTGGCCGCCAGCGCGCGGCTTACCGACGGACTGATCGTGCTCATGTCGATGAAGAATTTTCCCGCGCTCAAGCCCGCGAGCACTCCGTCCGGACCTTCCGTGATCGCGGCTGTCGCCGCCGCGTTGGTCACCATTGCAAAGGTATAGTCGGAGGCGCTGGCCACCGCACGCGGCGAGTCGGACCACTGCATGCCTTTTTCCACCAGCCACTGCGCCTTGGCGCGAGTGCGGTTATAGCCCGTCACCGTGTGGCCCTTGCTCAATCCTACTTTTGCCATCCCGCTCCTGCCTCCCAACTTCTGCAACTCTTGCGACTGCCTGCTTCCCTGACGAGAACTTCGAATTCGCGCGAACTCACTCCTGCGGCAACTGCTTTGCAGGGGCGCGCTTGCTGGCAGGGGAACGGCTATCCTCGCGCACCTGTTCCAGGTGAGCCTTCATCGCTGCGCGCGCCATTTTCGCGTCACGCTTTTCCATGGCTTCGAGAATTTGCTTGTGATGAACCTGACCGCGCTCCGGGCCGCCCTCCACTCGAAAGATTCGCAGCCGCTGCTCCCGCAACAATCCGACAATGGAATCGATCAGGGAAAGAATCAGCGGATTCGCCGCGGCCTCCGCCAGAGCGAGATGAAAATCCAGATCCGCCTCGATGTACGCGTCTGCATCCTTCAACGAACGGTCCATCACTGCGACCGCTTCGCGCAATGTCGCCCGGTCGGCTTCCGAGGCGCGTTCCGCGGCAAGAGCGGCGATTTCCGGTTCCAGAATGCTGCGCACCTCGGCAAGATCGGTCGAGCCTTCCGGCTGGCCGATCTTCACCATCAAGTCAAAAGACTGCCGCACCGCTTGCGAGGTTCCATCAGTGATGAACGTGCCGCGGCCGGAATAAGCTTCCACCAGACCTTTTTCGCGCAACGCTTTCACGGCCTCGCGTACCGCTGTGCGGCTTACTCCGAAACGTTGTGCGAGCTCGCGCTCCGCGGGAAGCTGGTCGCCGGCCTTCAGTGTGCCTTTGAGAATGGATTCTTCGATCTGCTGAACGATCTGCTCGTAGAGACGAGACGTGCGAACCAGCTTGTACACGGCATTGCCCCCAACACAACGTGGCGCAAAACCAGCCGGGCGGCTGGTCGTGGTCTGGTTACTATACCGCATATCCACGGCTGGCAGTCGGGTTTGTTCAGTGAGGGCGATGCATGTGCTCCCAAAATGGTATCAAGGTATGGTGGTAGAACCAGATGCATAGTACCACAGCTGCGACTTGAGCAACCCTCCACCACGGGGATAACGTATTCCTGCAGCCTACGCGCCCGCCTCTGCGGTAGAAATCCCGGCGGGGGGTTAGAAGCCATCGTGTGGGAAGAAAGCCCCCCTGGAGAGGTTCCTGGATTCTCCTTGACACTGTTTCCCACGAAGTGGTATGGCTGTCGGACCACATAGTCCACGGAGGACGTCCCATGCCATCCCGTAACGGTGGGGCCGCAACTTGCGGCCGGTACCATGTCGTACCGATTCAGTTGCTGGTAGCCCTCTGCGGCATATTGCTACTGGCGTTGCCGGCAACGGCGCAATCGACCGCCGGACGCATCCTGGGCACCATCAACGACCAAAGCGGCGCAGCGGTCAGTGGGGCGAGCGTGGTCGTCACGGACGTGCAGCGTGGCGCTTCCCGCACTCTAACCACCGACGATTCAGGGGATTACGTCGCTGCCGAGCTTCAACCCGGAACCTATAAAATTCGCGTCGAGTCGAAGGGCTTCAAGACCGCCGAGCGGCCCAACGTGGTGATCGAAGTCGCGACCGACGTCCGCGCCGACTTTTCGCTGCAGCCCGGCCAGGTTTCGGAAACGGTTATCGTGAACGAAGATGTTCCGCTCGTCAATACGACGTCCTCAACGCTGGGAGGCACGCTCAGCAACGAAGAGATCAACGACCTGCCCCTGAACGGCCGCAACTATGAGAATCTGCTGCAGTTGCGTCCCGGCGTCATCCGTTATCCCGGTGGCGGATTTTCCACCACCAGCGCCAACGGCCTGCGCGCCGAAGACAACGCGTATTACATTGAGGGCCTGTTCAACAGCGAGCCCTACTCGGGGCAGGCCATTGTGAACGGAGCAGGCATCGCCGGGGATTCGGCGACGATCCTTCCGATCGACTCGATTCAGGAATTTAACTTACAGCAAAGCCCTCCCGCCGAATATGGATGGAAGCCGGGGGCCGTGGTGAATGTGGGCCTGAAATCCGGCACCAACCACATGCACGGCAGCGCATTCATTTTTGGCCGCGACGGAGCCCTGGACGCGCGGAACTATTTCAATGCCGATCCAGCTGGCAAACTGCCGCGCGTTCTCGAGCAGTTCGGCGGCAGTTTCGGCGGCGCCATCATCAAGGACAAGGCATTTTTCTTCGGCGCTTACGAAGGGCAGCATTACAACGTGGGCAACTCGTTCGGTGGAGTCACGAGTCCGATGACCGTGCCCAGCACTACTCCGAATGGAACCTGCACCTTCCAGCCTGCAACGGGCGACTGCGCGGACAGTATTCCCGACGTGATCGCCGATCTGCAGTCCTCCGCGAACGCCACTGGAATCGGCGTCAGCCCTGCGAGCTTGCGGATTGCGGGATGCTCGGTGTCGGGATCGACGGTCACGTGCAACGGCACCGGGTTTCCCACGAACAATAGTCAATCCATCAACATCTCCAACGGATTCAACAACGTTGTGAAAGTGCAAAACTTTGTGGGCAAGGTGGATTACCGCTTAAATGAACGCAACGGTATCAGTGGCATGTATTTTTTTGGCAACAACAGCGGCACGGTAGAAGATTTCCCCGAGTTGCAGCAAAGGTGGCTCTCCGACATTCACACCCGCGCCCAGGTGCTGGGCGGCAGCTGGATATGGACTCCTGGCGCGCGCTGGGTGAACGACGCGCGAGTTGGCTATAACCGGCTTTATCAGCCCACTCTGCCGGGGGATCTCAACGCGCCTGCCTCCTCCTACGGTCTGGATACAGGAGTGAGCGGGCCGGAAACCGGCGGCCTGCCGCGCATTGGTTTCGGCGGATACTTTTTCCCCGGGCTGGGCGGCTTTAAGTGGCCGAAGTTCCAGGGGCCGGACTCGATGACCCAGTTCGTCGATCACGTTTCTTACATCGCCGGTAAGCACGCTCTGAAATTTGGGGGCGACTTCCGTCACGACGGCGTTACCAACGCCGCCTACGGTAACGCTCGAGGCAGCATCACCTTCCTGGGAACGGTATTGACCGGCAACTCGACTCCGCTCGAGGATTTTTTTGCCGGCTTGCCGTTCAAGTCCACGGTCGAGGTAGGAAACCCGACTCTGCATCTGCACAACTGGGCCTACGGCGCGTTTTTCCAGGATGACTGGCGGGCCACCAAGAACCTGACCATCAACCTGGGTGTTCGCTACGAGTTCAGCACGGTTCCCCAGGAAGCGAACAATCTGCTGGGAAATTTTGATCCAAGCGTGGGCATGGTTCAGGTCGGCCATCAGATCAGCAGCCTGTATAACGCGGACCACACGAACTTTGGTCCGCGTGGGGGCTTTGCGTGGGACATCGGCGGCAATGGCAAGACGGTGCTGCGCGGCGGCGG
>JBEKDY010000327.1:0-5480 GCA_050014115.1 Candidatus Sulfotelmatobacter sp.
AGTGTGGTTTCTTCCCACGCTGGAAATGGCCGTCCTGAGAGGAATGTGGCCGCCGCCGCGGCCTCGTCCGTGGTGCGCGACTTCAAGTATTCGGACACGAGCGCGGTCTTCTGGAGCTTCTTGGTGGTAGCGGCGATCGCCTCCGCGGTTTCAGCGAATTTGCGCATGGCACTCAAAGCATAGATCAAGAAATGGGAATTTTATGGCGAAGACATGGCTCGCCCGCCGGGAGTGTTCGATAAATGTCTGCTAATCTGTCACTTGGAGGCGGTCATGGGTGCGGCCTTACGAGCCCGATCTTGACCCTGTGGTAACCTATGAGTTGACGCTTTTGTAGCGTGTGGAGCATCCAATCATCGTGCGTTCACTACGAAATTACTTGCGTTTTCTGGCTGCGGTGCAGCTGTTGCCGGCGCTTGAAGGTGGCGAGGAGACGCTTGTCGGCGGCCAAGCGGTGCTGGAGGGCGTGATGATGCGGTCTCCGCACGCGTGGGCGATCGCTTGCCGCAAGCCTTCGGGCGAAGTGGTCACCATGAGCGAACCGCTGGAGCGCGCTTCGGAAAAACACAAGTGGATGGCTTGGCCTATCGTGCGTGGCGTGATGACGTTAGGCAACGCGATGGGTCTCGGCTACCGCGCCCTGCGCTTTTCGGCGAACGTGGCGATCGAAGATGTGATGCAGAGCGAAGAGTTGAACGCGAACCGCGGAGCGACGAGCGCGCCGGGATCTTCATCTGAGGCCAAGTCTGAAAGCAAGTCTCAGACCCGCGAAAAAGCAGCGGCCATCAGCGGGTGGCTGGCTGCGGTTAACATCGTCATCTCTCTTGCCTTCTTTATCTTCATGTACAAGTATGTGCCGCTGGTGGCGGCGACCGAGCTGAAGAAGATTGATCCCGCGCTGGGCGGCCAGATCATGTTCAACCTGGTGGACGGCGTGATCCGGCTGGTTTTGTTCTTGCTGTTTATCTGGGGAGTTTCGCTGTGGAGCGATATTCGGCGCGTGTATCAGTATCACGGCGCCGAGCATAAAACGGTCTATGCCTTCGAAAATGGCGACCCGCTCACGACCACCGCGGTGCAGAAGTATTCCACGTTCCATCCGCGGTGCGGCACCAGTTTTCTGATGACGGTGATGCTGATCTCGATCGGGTTTTACATGCTGATCCCGGTGACCACTTTCTGGGCGCGGTTCGCTGTCCGCATTGCGTTGCTGCCGGTGATCGCAGGCGTCTCCTATGAGATTATTCGCTTCGCCGCCAAACATCGCGGTTCGCTCTTCGCGCTGATTACCGCGCCGGGATTGTGGCTGCAGCGGATTACCACGAAGCCGCCGTCTGACGAAATGGCGCTATGTGCCATCACCGCCCTTGACCAGGCCATGGCGCTCGAGAAGGAACGCGGCGGCGAATTGGTAATTGCCTAGGGGCCCCCCCGGACTAGTTCTCAAGTTCCCAGTTCTCAGTTCTCAGAAAAGACGCACGGAATTTCGTCCAAACCGCCGGAATTGTGTATGAGATCTGCTCGGAAACTGCGATCGGGGCAGAGAATCGAAGTCCGCAACCGAGAACTGGGAACCGAGAACTGAGAACTCATGTTTGAACGACTGGACCAAATCGAAGCCCGCTATGACGAGCTGACCAACGCTCTGGCGTCGCCGGATATTGTGAACGATTCGGCGAGATACCAGAAGACTGCCAAGGCGCACGCCGAGATCGCGCCCATCGTCGAGAGGTATCGCGAATATAAAGACTTGACGAAGGGTATAGCTGAGAGCAAAGCAATGCTCGCGGACGAGAAAGACCCTGAGATGCGTGCCTATGCTCAGGAGGAACTCGACAAATTGGAAGCGCGCGTGGGTGGCGTGGAAGAAGAACTCAAGGTTCTGCTGCTGCCGAAAGATCCCAACGACGAGAAGAACGTGATTCTGGAAATCCGCGCAGGGACCGGTGGAGACGAGGCTACGCTCTTTGCTGCCGAAATTTTCCGCATGTACACCCGCTACGCGGAAACGCAGCGCTGGAAGGTGGAAGTGCTTTCTTCTTCGGAGTCGTCGGCCGGCGGATTGAAGGAAGTGATCGCCATCATCGAGGGCAACCGCGTTTTCTCGCAGCTTAAGTATGAAAGCGGGGTGCACCGCGTGCAGCGCGTGCCCGCGACGGAACAGCAGGGACGGGTGCACACCTCGGCCGTTACTGTTGCCGTGTTGCCCGAAGCGGAGGACGTGGATATCAAGATTGAAGCCAAGGATTTGCGCATCGATACATTTTGTTCGTCGGGGCCTGGGGGGCAGTCAGTGAATACGACTTACTCGGCGGTTCGCATCACGCACATTCCGACGAATACCGTGGTGAGTTGCCAGGACGAAAAATCGCAGATCAAGAACCGCGAGAAAGGGATGCGCGTGCTGCGCTCGCGACTTTACGAAATTGAAATGGACAAACAGCAACAGGCGCTGGCCAAAGAACGCAAGGCCATGGTCGGCTCCGGCGACCGCAGCGAGAAGATCCGCACGTATAACTTCCCGCAAAACCGGCTTACCGACCACCGCATCGGCTTTACCATCCACCAGTTGGAATCCGTGATGGACGGAAAACTTCAGCCGCTGATCGAGGCTCTGGTGACGCACTATCAGGCGGAAAAGCTGAAGCAGGAAGCCGGCACCGTGGTTTAGAAGCTGTCAACGAAATCAATTTTGATCCGTCGGTGGATCAAGGAGCGCACATGCCCTACCTGCACTCGACACTCTCCGAGGTTTTCGCCGATCGCTACACGCAGAATGCTGCTCGCGTCCGCGAATTGGCTGTGTCGCTGACCAACGCCCAGTTCTGGCAGAAGCCTTTTCCGTTCGGAAATAGCTATGGCCACCTGGTGCTGCACCTTACGGGCAATTTGAACTATTACATCGGAGCGCAGATCGCGAAGACCGGTTACGTCCGCGACCGTCCGCGCGAGTTCAACGATCCGAATCCTCCGTCGAAAGAAGAAGCTCTGAGGCGGCTCGACGACGCGATCGCGATGGTGCAGGCAACGTTGCGTGTGCAGTCGGCCGAAGATTGGTTTGCGGAATACTCAGGCGTAGGCGCAACCGCGCGCAATCGTCTCGACATGATCATGCAATGCGCCGCCCACATGCAGCACCACATCGGGCAGATGATCTATCTGGGCTACGAGTTGGGAAGGCCAGCGGGCGGGAAGCGATGAACCCGATGAGGGACCGTAACTGACGGCGAGCTTTCCTCAGGGGCTGAAGCCCGCGTTTCTACAGCCCGGTATCGGCACGGCTGAAGCCGTGCCATTCCCGACATCATTTACGAGGCGGTGAGTTTTGTGGCAGCCGGACCTGTAAGCCGAATTCTGTCCGCGGGATTGCTCCCGCTGGACGGTCATTCCTCTGGGCCGCGCATCGCTGCGGGGCTCTAGCGACCTACCCGAAGGTTTGACGCACCGAGCCGGCACGTGTCCGTGTCCGAAGCAAGCTCCGGACTTCCTCCCTATTTGGTCTTGCTCCGTGTGGGGTTTGCCCTGCCCGCGACATTACTGGCGCGGCGGTGCGCTCTTACCGCACCTTTTCACCCTTACCCTGGCGTTGCCGCCGAGGCGGTATGTTTTCTGTGGCACTTTCCGTCGAGGAATCCCCCCACTCTAAATTTCGCAAGAACCGCGAAATCTAGAATGGGCCACCCTCTCCCGGACGTTATCCGGCACACTGCTCTGCGGAGTTCGGACTTTCCTCTCCTCGCGCCCGAAAGCGCGGGAAGCGACCGTCCGGTCCAGCTGCCAACTTAGTCATTATAACCTCGGCTTCCGGCATCCGGGCCTAACATAACACTTAGTCCGGGATCGCTTTCTGACTGCATAGGTGGAGTTGGACTGGTAAACTTAACGCCGGAAGTGCGACGCCGGAAGGCGATTTCATGAACACCCTCGAAGCCATTCGCATTGCGTTGCAGTCGCTGTGGGCGAACAAGTTGCGTTCGGTGCTCACGCTGCTCGGCGTGGTGATCGGCGTGGCTGCTGTGATCGCCGTGGTGACTTTTGTTTCCGGGATCAACGATTACGTGGCGCATAAGATTTTCAATCTGGGGGCTGACGTTTTCATCGTCTCGAAGATGTCCGCCGTTGAAACCAATGTCGACCATTTTCTGGCGGCGGAGAAGCGCAAGAATCTGATTTTGGAAGACTATCAGGCGGTCGCTGATGCTTGCCGCGACTGCGAGTATGTGGGCGCGGTGCTGCGCGGCACTGGCAAGGTCAAGCATGCGGAGCAGTCGATCAGCGATACCACCATTCAGGGGATCACTCCTTCGATGGCGACGATCCTCGACACGGATCTGACTTCGGGCCGCATGCTGAACGAAACGGATCTGAACAACCGGACGCCGGTGGCCGTGGTCGGCACGGACATTGTGGAACACCTGATGGCCGGCGTGGACCCGATCGGGCAGGAAATTCGGATTGATGGTTGGACGTACCAGGTGATCGGAGTTGGCAAGAAAAAAGGCAAGACTCTGGGGCAGAGCGCAGACAACTACGCGCTGATCCCCATCACTGTGTTTCTGAAGCAGTACGGGGCGCACAACAACAGCATCGGGATCTGGGGCAAGGCGCTGGCCACCGGAGTGCCGCTCAATGAGGCTATTGACGAGGCTCGCGTGGCGCTGCGCTCGCACCGGCACGATCGTCCGGGCGAGGATGATAGTTTTGAAATTGAGACCAATGCCAGCTTGCTGGGAATTTGGTCTGGACTAAGCAATACGTTCTTCATGGCGACGATCGGCATCGCGGGAGTTTCGCTGGTGGTCGGCGGCATTGTGATTATGAATATCATGCTGGTGTCGGTGACCGAGCGCACCCGCGAAATCGGCATCCGCAAGGCGCTGGGTGCGCGGCGGGAGGATGTGCTGCTGCAGTTCCTCATCGAATCGGTCACATTGGCTGTGGTCGGCGGCGCGCTGGGAGTGTTCTGCGGGGCGAGCGTGGCTACGCTGGTCACGTTGGCGATTGGAATGCCTTCCTCCATCAAGCTTTGGGCGGTAGCGTCAGGCTTGCTGGTGGCGGCTTGCGTGGGAGTGTTCTTTGGCGTTTATCCCGCGCGGCAGGCGGCGCGGCTGGATCCCATTGTGGCGTTGCGGTTTGAGATGTGAGTGGAAGCCAGAACTTATGATTCGCAAAGACGAATTCAGCGAGATTGTGCACATGGCGACCGATACGTTGCGCGGCAACAAGCTGCGCTCGTCGCTGACTGTGCTGGGCGTGGTGATCGGGGTTGCGGTGGTCATCGGCGTGTCTTCCATTGGACGCGGGCTCGACGAAAACGTGCGCGATCTGGTGGCCAGCATCGGTTCCAACGTTATTTTTGTATTCCACTTGGACTTCTTCACATTTGGCCGCATGACCGACGAAATGCGCATGCGTAAGGAGCTTACGTACGACGATGCGCTGGCGATGCGTGACCTGCCGCACGTCAAAGCTGTGTCGGC
>JBEKDY010000328.1:0-3454 GCA_050014115.1 Candidatus Sulfotelmatobacter sp.
ATGCTCTTCCACTTCATAGATCGTGCAGATGTTGGGGTGATTCAAGGAAGAGGCGGCGCGGGCTTCGCGGGCAAACCGCCGGAGCGCTCTCTCGTCACCGATCAGCTTCTCTGGCAGGAGTTTCAAAGCGACCCGGCGTCCCAGGCGTATGTCTTTCGCTTCGTAAACCACGCCCATGCCGCCGCTGCCCAGTCGCCGAAGCACCTCGTAGTGTGCAACGGTTTGGCCGACGAGGTCGCGGTTGCCCGGCGCCTCCGTCGGGGCAACGTTCTGTATCCCACCCTCGAGGGCGGCTTTTTCCAGGAAATCGCCCAATTCTCCGTGAGAGCGCAAGAGCGACTTGACTTCCTGGGCTAGCAGATCGTCGCCAGCGCAAGCCTGGCGTAAGAAAGCTTCTTGCTCTTCCGCTGGCAAACGCACTGCCGCCTGCAATAAATCGTCCACACGTTTCCAGCGTTCAGCATCCATTACGATCCGCGATTCATCTCACGATGGAGCCAGGCTCGCGCGGTGCTCCAGTCGCGAGACACTGTAACCGACGATACGTCGAGCACCTCGGCCGTCTCCGCGAAGGTCAGTCCCCCGAAAAAACGCAGCTCGACCACTTTCGCTTTCCGTGGATCCAGTTCGGCCAGAGCTTTCAGAGCGTCGTCGAGAACCACCACGTCAACGCCTTTACCGCGCGAGAGCTGGGATGCGTCTTCCAGGGGCACTGCAACCTGACCTGCGCCCCGCTTCCCGGCACGCCGGCGCCGGGCGTAGTCGACCAGAATCTGCCTTATCAGCTGCGCAGCAATGGCAAAAAAATGGGTGCGGCTTTCCCACTGCGGAGGCTGCATCCGAAACAGCCGCAGATACGCTTCATTCACCAGCGCTGCACTTTGCAGAGTGTGGTCCGGACGCTCGTTGCGGAGTTCGCGGTGGGCCAGGCGGCGCAGTTCTTCATAAACAGCCGGCAACAAGGCATCGAGGGCGGCGCGGTCGCGGCCCTGCCAGCCCTGCAAAAGCTTCGTAATCTCATGTGTAGAGTTCTGCCCCACGAAGAGGCCTCAAAGGGGGAGGAGGTTGCGAGCAAGCCTAGCGATGGCCGCTTCAAATGTCAACCTTCGAAGGTCCCGCCGAGCAAGGTTTCTGCGTCGCGGAGAAAATTTTTGAAACCCATGATCAGATTTGCCCCGCAGTTGCGCTGTTAGAGATAGAGCACAAGAACTTCCCAGTGGGAGGAATCTTCAATGTGCATTCAAACAAGGAGAACTATATGAAAATCAAAGGGTTTATCACGCGGCATGCGTCTGCGTTGTTTGTTGCCGTCCTGTCACTTTCGTCCATTGCTTTGGCGCAGCATGAGATGCAACCCGATTCAGCGGCCAGTTCGTCCAGCCTCGTTCAGCTCGTCCGCGCCGGCACGCAGCAGTACATTAACGTCAACGCCGCCACTGCGGCCGGTTACGCGCCTTTCCTCGGCTGCGTGACCGGTCAGGACCACGGTGCCATGGGTGTGCACTACGTCAACGGCACGCTGCTAAGCGCGGGCACCATTGATGCCTCACAACCGCAAGCCCTGATCTATGAGCCATCGAAGGGCGCCATGCGGCTGGTCGGCGTCGAGTTCATAGTCTTTGCGGACGCGTGGCTGCAGAATAACAACAACACTCCTCCGGTACTGGATGGTCAAGTCTTCCAATTCGTTGACAGCCCAAACCGCTTCAACATACCTGCATTCTTTGAGCTGCATGTCTGGGCCTGGAGGGCTAACCCCCAGGGTGCCTATGTGGACTGGAACAATCAGGTGACTTGCACCGGTGAATAAGGTGCCAGTGGAAAGACAGATGGGGAGGCTGCGCGCCGCGAACCAGCGAAGCGTTAGCCTCCCGCCATTTGCTTGCAAACTGATCAAACAACAGAGAAAGGACAGGATAGAAACATGCCTAAGTACGTCATCGAGCGCGACGTCCCGGGAATTGGAAATGCGACCCAGGAGGAAGTCCGGACCATATCACAGAAATCCTGCAGTGTTCTCAATAAACTCGGACCGACGATCCAGTGGTTGCACAGCTACGTAACAGCAGACAAGATTTATTGCGTCTACATTGCCCCGGACGAAAAGATGGTTCGAGAACACGCGGAACAAGGAGGCTTCCCGGCGAACTGTGTCTCAGAAGTCAAGTCAGTGATCGATCCCACTTCAGCGGAAGCCTGACAGAATTGTGGCCAGCTTTTCGTTTACGCGGAAGGAATCCAGATTGGGATGCGATCGGTAACGACAACTCGGCTAGTGTTTACCGATGGAGAGAGGTGGCGATTGCGATTGCTGCTTCTGCCTGAGTCACGGCGGAGCGGATGCGACACTTTGATCGCGGACTTTGACGCTGGCCAGAAGTCGGCATCGAGGAGATCGCGATTGATCTCCCCAAGCTCGTTTCCGGATAGTTTCCGGTTTGCCGACAATCCGTCCGGAACCGTCCTCATGTGGCAGGAATGAGCCACGAATGCTGCTACGGCTGGCCTGGCCCGCTCTTATTCAATGTTCGCTTCCCGGTGTGCGCTGGGGTGCGCTCTCAAATTTCTCGCCCATCCACTTTTGGAAGGCCGTCATGTTCTGCGGACGGCCGAGGAAATTCTTCACCAGATCGCTCGCTGACATCGACCCGCCCGGCTCCAATACCAGCCTCCGGTAGCGCGTGGGAGTATCGCCAGCGAACAGGTTGTGTTCGTCAAACTGCTGGAAGAAATCCTCGGCTATGACCATGTCCCACATATAATTGAGAGGATTCGCATCGATTCTGTCGCCTCAACCATCTGCTTCCACTGAATCACGCTCATGGCCTCATTCAATCTTGTCGAAATGTTCGCCGTTCGAAATGCGGCTTGGAGGCGCCGAGTGACCGAGCCTTCTCGCTTCCGGCAAAATCTATTTGCCGGTCGATGAGTGGATCTCGGCGATGTAGCCACCGGGGAATTGCACGAGGGCCGCATTTCGCTGATCGGTGGAATAGGTAGCGACCAGAACCGCGACTCCGGCTGCTTTGGCCTTGGCGAGAGTATCCGTGAGGTTCGCGACCTCATAGCCGGTCGTCTCCCGTCCGTAGGGATACGGAAGATGGCCATCCGTCACGAGCACGGTCATCTTGCCGAAGTTCGATTGGATCCGAATTCGCCGATAGGTGTCGGCCGGCCGCCCGATCTCTACGCCGGGCGCATGTGCCTCATCGGAGATGACTTTGCCACGAGAGAAGGCAAGGAAACTGCGAATGAACCCAGCCACCCGATCGGCTGACACATAGACGCGGTTTTCTGGAATAGTCTGGAGCGGTGCGCCGGACGGCGGGGTGTTATGCCAATAGAGTTGCATAATCACGCCGCCGGGCCATTGGATGATCACATCGCGCCCGATCGGATCGTTAAACGGACTGACCAGTACGTCAGCGCCATCAGCGCGCGCGGCTCGGACAGC
>JBEKDY010000329.1:0-3450 GCA_050014115.1 Candidatus Sulfotelmatobacter sp.
AAGGCTTTTCTCCAGCGACTCGCGGTTGAACTCGGGCAGCCGCCGCGACATCGGAAAGGCGCGAATATCCACCACGGTCTGGATTTGGTGAGCCTTCAGCGCCTCAAGCAGTTCGTTGCTCGTGCGCGTGGAGTGGCCGATCGTGTAGAGAATCGCCAACGAAATGCCCGCAAAAGGAAAGCTCGCTAGGGCAACAGAGCTACGAGTGAAGCCCTGACCGCTTCATCCTGCTCAGGAAACACCGTCCGCAAGTCCAGCAGCACGCGCCCCTCCTCAACCCGCGCAATCACCGGCGGATCAGCCGCACGCAGCCGCGCGGCGAGTTCGTCAGCGCTCAGACCGGCGCAACTGAGGGCCACCAGCCGCGTCGGCAAAACTGAAGACGGCGCGGCCCCGCCGCCAATCACGGATTCGCCGTCGATGATCTCCGCTTTCAATTTCGGCGACGCCACTTTCACCGCTATCGCCTCTGCGCGTTTGCCGATCTCGTCCAGCGTGAGTCGCATCATGCGCAGCGTTGGAATCGCATCGTGATCACGCTTCACATAGGCGAGAAGAGTGGCTTCCAGCGCGGCATAAGTAAGCTTGTCCACGCGCAGCGCGCGGAACAGCGAATTCGCACGCATGCGCGCAATCAGTTCGTGGCGGCCACTAAGCAATCCTGCCTGCGGCCCGCCCAGCAGCTTGTCGCCACTGTAACTGACAACATCTACGCCGGCGCGCAGACTATCGATCACGGTCGGTTCGCCGCTGATCCCGAACGCCCGCAGATCAACGAGTGCACCACTTCCCAGATCCTCCATCAGCGGCAATCCACGCTCGCGGGCCAAGCCCACAAGTTCCGCGGTGGCAGTCTGTTCCGTAAATCCGCTGATCTCAAAGTTCGAACGATGCACCCGCAGCAGCAGTTTCGTGCGCTCATTGATCGCTTGCTCGTAGTCGGCAACGCGCGTGCGATTCGTCGTGCCCACCTCGCGGAGAATCGCTCCCGATTTCGCCATCACATCCGGAACGCGAAACGATCCGCCAATCTCCACCAGCTCCCCGCGCGAGACAATCACTTCTCCGCCATCAGCCAGCGTATTCAACGCCAACAAAACCGCCGCCGCATTGTTATTCACCACGATGGTCGAAACGGCTGATGTGGAGACAGGCGCCTCGGCTGTCCCGCGTAGGCCTGCGAAGGGGCGAAGCCCCGAGGAAACTTCCAGATCCCCCAGCAGCTTTCGAAGCAGCCGATCCACATGCACATCGCGCTCGCCGCGCTCTCCAACCCCCACCTCAAATTCCAGATTCGAATAACCCGAGGAGGTTTTGCGAATGTGGTCCATCGCCGCCTCCGCCAGCGGCGCACGTCCCAGATTCGTATGCAGGATCACGCCCGTGGCATTGATCACCGCGCACAGCGAGTAGCCAAGCGCGCGCCGCAGTTGCTCCCCCACCGCGTCATCCACACCAGCCAGGGCCAAATCCAAAGCCCGCTCATCGAGCAGTCCCGAGGAAATTTCCTCCCGCAACCGGCCAAGCACAGACCGCACTGCGTCCGTCACAGCGGCAGGTCCGTGCGTGTCCGCCAGAGCAACCACCCCCGGAGAGCGCAGCAACTCGTCCACCGCAGGCAATTTACGAAAAAGCTCCGACTTGGCCGCTCTCTTCACGGAAGGATTATCCCACGGGACCCGCCGCAGGGTCGCGCGACGCGTTCAACATTTACAGCGTGTGCAAATACGCCAGCAGCGCCTCAATATCCTGCTGGCTGAGCGTCTGGCTATACCCCGGCATTTCCTTGCGGCCCAGGCGAATGATGTCGACGACTCTCTCGTCGTTGGCAGGAAGTCCGCTCACCGAGAGGTACGGCTGCTTGAAAACGCCCTTCAGTCCGGGGCCTTTTCTGCCACGCGTGGAATAAGGATCGTGGCAGCGGTCACAATGAGAATCGTAAATCTTGCGCCCCGCGGCCTGTTGCGGATTGAGCCCAAGTTCCGCGTCCGACTTGCGGCGTTCGACGTCACATCCGCTACAAATCGTAAGAATGAGCAGAGGAACGCCTGCCGCGAAAACAGTCCAACGAGATGAACGAAAATCCTTCTTCATGCGCCAACGCCCGCCAATCGCCCGGAATGCCGTGCTGCCCGCAGACACGGCGGGCACAATCCCCTTACAATAACAGAGCAACGGCGACCGACTCGCGCGATATACAAGAAGGCCGGCGTGAGAGTCGCCAGCGAGAGTACAAAGAATGACGGTTGCGATCAAACGAGTCTACGAGCCGGCAAAGCGCGGAGACGGAGTGCGCGTGCTGGTGGACCGCTTGTGGCCGCGTGGACTGACCAAAGAGCGAGCCGCGGTCCACGAATGGCTGCGTGATCTCTCGCCGTCCGATGAATTGCGAAAATGGTTCCATGCCCGTCCCGAGCACTGGCAAAGTTTCCGCAAGAGATACCTGAAAGAACTCGCCCGCCCCGAAGCCGAGACCGAGTTGCGCCAGCTCTACGTCCTTGCGCACAAAAAGAAACAGCTCACTCTTCTCTTCGCATCGAAGGACGAGCAGCACAACAATGCGCTCGTCCTGAAAGAACTGTTAGACGGAATGCGAAAGCCCCCGACCGGCACCGGCCCGGGAGCGGCTTATGCCATGGGCAGGCGCAGCGCCTCTGTACGCCGCAGGTAAACAGGCAGAGAGTCGTGTAGGGCGGGCACTCCGAAATTGACTCCCGTCGGAAATGTTCCCACGCCATTTCGCTTTCCCATCGCGAAAAATCCCGTTCATTTAGAATCGTCCGCGATGAGAGCAGTTTTCCAATGGAGCCTGGGCTCGCGCTCGCTGGAACTCGGCAAGCGCACGCTGATCATGGGCGTCGTCAACGTGACGCCCGATTCTTTTTCCGACGGCGGCCTGTATCTCGATCGCGATCAGGCGGTCGCACATGCGCAGCGCCTGCTCGACGAAGGTGCCGACATCCTCGACATCGGCGGCGAATCGACGCGTCCAGGCGCGCGCGTGGAGGCGTCTGCCGCGATGTCGTCAAACGATGCCAACAAGAATCCCGCGAGCCCCAAGACCGCAGTCACCGCCGACGAAGAATTGAAGCGCGTGCTTCCAGTGATCGCGGAACTGAAAAAGAAACATCCCGCTGCCCTGCTCTCCATCGACACCTACAAAGCTAACGTCGCCCGCGCCGCAGTCACTGCCGGAGCCGAAATCGTAAACGACGTCAGCGGCTTCCGCTGGGATCGCCAGATGGCAAAAACCGTGGCCGAGTTAAAATGCGGCGCCGTCCTCATGCACATGCGCGGGCGTCCGGAAGATTGGCGGACTCTGCCACCGCCCGGCGATATCGTGCTGCTGGTGAAACGTGAGCTCAAAGAATGGGCCGAGGCTGCCGTGCTCTCTGGCGTCCGGCGCGAGCGCATTGTGCTCGATCCCGGCTTCGGCTTCGGCAAAAGCTT
>JBEKDY010000330.1:0-3332 GCA_050014115.1 Candidatus Sulfotelmatobacter sp.
AACGTCGCAGAACTCCCGCCAACAACAGTCAGCACGGCCCAACCCGCGTCAGTGCCATGGAACGCGACCGCACCATCGGGCGCGGCCAAGCTGCCGCCAGCTTTTTATTTTGTCCTGTTCGCCGTCACCCTGTTCTCTCTTGGCAACTCCAGCGACATGTTTCTGGTGATGCGCGCGCAGAGCGCGGGCATCCCCGTCGCGCTCGCGCCTTTGCTGGGCCTGGTGTTCAACCTGACCTACACGCTCGGCTCCTGGCCCGCAGGATTGCTCAGCGACCGCATTTCACGACGCGGCTCTTCACGAAGATGGATCGCCGCCGCCGGCTACCTGATTTTCGCAGGAGTGTATTTCGTTTTCAGCCGTGCACCGTCCGCGCCGGCGATCTGGATCGCGATGGCAGTCTACGGCTTCTACTATGCCCTGACGCAGCCGGTGCTGAAAGCATTAGTGGTGGAGGCGGTCGGTGACAATGTACGCGGCCGCGCGCTCGGCGTCTATTTTTTCGTGACCAGCGTCGCCACGCTTGCCGCCAGCCTGATCACCGGCGAATTGTGGAAACACTACGGGGCCGGCGCCCCATTTTTCCTTTCGGCAGGGCTAGCCCTAGCCTCTGCCGCGCTGCTCGTGATGAGGCCCGCCTCTGACTGACATCCTTCTTGTCCTGGTTGCCCTGGAGATCCCTCCGTCCGCAAGAAGATAACCGGCAAAACGGCTTCCACCGGTTAGTCCAACCGCCCCATCACCCCACCTAACCGGTAATACGGCAATCTCCGGTTAGCTCCGGGATTCGCGGGATTTCCTCAATGTAACCCACAGAAACAGCAAAATCTGCACCGTAATTCCGGCGCAGGTATCCAGGATCACGTCGCGCACTGAGCCGGTGCGCTCCGGGTTGAAGCTCTGGTGATATTCGTCGAGGCTGGCTACCAGCATCGTGCCTAAGACCGCGAGGTTCGCCCAGCGCACAGTCCAGTTCGCGCTTCCGGGCAGGGGGAGGGTTTCGCGCCACGCGCGAAACAGCAGAAGGCTGAGCAATCCGTAGCCGAAAATGTGGCCGCCCTTGCGGATGAAGAAGTGCACGCGCGCGAAGTGGAATGGATCCAGTCCGAATAGAAAATGCAGCGGCGGGTAAAGAAAGCGGGCGGTATTGCTGGCCGCGCCCAGCGAACTCGACTCGATCGTGATGACGACGAGCCACAGAATCGTGGCGAGCCAGGCCTTGAGAGCATTGTGGCGGTCGGGGCTCAAGCGAGTGGCGCGCCCGCCGTTCCGGAATCCGGTCGTACCCCCCGACTATTCGATGGCATAGTTGGGAGCCTCGCGGGTGATCATGACGTCGTGGACGTGGCTTTCGCGCAGGCCGGCGCCGCTGATGCGCACGAAGCGAGTTTTCTGCAACAGCTCGGCGATGGTGGAGCAACCGCAGTAACCCATGCCGGATTTCAGTCCGCCGACCATCTGGTGCACGATCATGGCAACCGATCCGCGGTAAGGGACGCGCCCTTCGATGCCTTCGGGAACCAATTTGCCGAGGCGGTTGGGATCGGAATCGTGACCCGAAGACGCGGCGGCCGAAGACTCGCCTTCCACATTTTGAAAATAGCGTTCGCTGGAACCCGCGGCCATGGCGCCCATCGAGCCCATGCCACGATATGATTTGAACGAGCGGCCCTGATAAAGAATCAACTCGCCGGGACTTTCGTCGGTGCCGGCGAACAGCGAACCAATCATCACCGCGCTCGCGCCCGCGGCCAGCGCCTTGGTGACGTCGCCGGAAAATTTGATGCCGCCATCGGCGATGATGGGAACTCCGGCATCTTTGGTGGCGCGGAAGGATTCGGCGATGGCGGTGATCTGCGGCACGCCGGCTCCGGTGACCACGCGCGTGGTGCAGATGGAACCCGGGCCGATGCCTACTTTAATGCCGTCAGCTCCGGCGCGCGTCAGTTCGCAGGCGCCGTCGAACGTGGCGACGTTGCCCGCCAGCAGTTGCAGTTCCGGCAGCTTCGACTTCACCAGCTTCACGGCCTCGAGAACCTTGGTGGAGTGGCCATGCGCGCTGTCGATGGCGATCACATCCACTTTGGCTTCGGCCAGTTCCTGCGCTCGTTCCAGAAAGTCTCCGCTAGCGCCGATGGCCGCGCCTACGCGCAGGCGTCCCTGGGAATCTTTGGCGGCGTTGGGATATTTCAGCTTTTTCTGAATGTCTTTTACCGTGATCAGCCCCTTCAGGTTGTACTTGTCGTCGACCACCAGAAGTTTTTCGACGCGGTGCTCGTGCAGAATTTTTTCGGCTTCTTCGAGCGTGGTGCCGACTGGCACGGTGATCAGGTTTTTCTTGGTCATCACCTTGTCGATGGGAATGTCGAAGCGGGATTCAAAACGCAGGTCGCGATTGGTGAGAATGCCAACCAGCTTGCCATGCTCGGTGATGGGCACGCCCGAAATTTTGTATTTGCGCATGACCTCGAGCGCGTCGCTGACGCGGTCGGTGGGGTGCATGGTGACCGGGTCGACGATCATGCCACTTTCCGAGCGCTTTACCTTGTCGACTTCGTTGGCCTGCTGCTCGATGCTCAGGTTCCGGTGAATAATCCCCATGCCGCCCTGCTGCGCGAGCGCGATGGCCATGTGCGATTCGGTGACAGTGTCCATGGCGGCGCTCACGATAGGAATGTTCAGGTGAATCGTGCGCGTGAGCTGCGTCTGCGTATTCGCTTGCGACGGCACAACATCAGAACGCGCCGGCAGCAGGAGAACGTCATCGAACGTGAGAGCCTCGGGAACAGGAAAATGAATCATAAGTGTCTCGGGAATTCTCCCAGCGGGGTGAAACTTTTATTGTAGAGAGGTGCGGAAGATCAGGCAAATGGGCGCGGAGCCACTCGGAGCTGGTGAGTAGTAAGTAGCGATGTGAAGCCAACTGGGATCGACAATGCCCCGCCGCCAGGAGAGAAGACACGCGCAGTGAGCAATCCGGCTCAGTAATGCGCGAAAGACTTGAGCTATTGTCAGTCGCTGAGGAAAGTAGTTAGAGGATTCGTTCCTGTCTTGCAGTCCCCTGCGAACACCGAATTTTCTCCCAACATCCCTTAGCAGGACACGAGAAAGACAGTCTGCTCCGGGCGAGTCGTCTGACTCGGCCGACAGCGTCACTCGGTCTTTCGCTACCTTCGTCCGTCAGGAGTATCTTTATGCTGCACTCGTTTATTCAATTCCGTCGCCGGAGCCAGGTTTCGCTGGCATTGCTGAGCGCGGCGATTATTTCATTGGCCATCTTCGCCTCGTCCGTTCAGGCGCAAACTTATACCCAGCTCTACAACTTCCCCGGA
>JBEKDY010000331.1:0-3281 GCA_050014115.1 Candidatus Sulfotelmatobacter sp.
CCAACTGGACGACCCACTTCCCGCAGCAAAATCCCCACTTCTCGCAAAGGACGCGAGAAATGGGGCACCCAGCGCGGGGATAGTGGCCGCACCCGCGGTTTTCTGGATTTTCGAAGAGAATGTTTGAGGATGAGATTTTATGGCTCATAAGAAGCATGAACAATCTAGTTTCACGGTGACCGACCGGCGTCTTTTCACGTCGGACGGGGCGTTGCGCAGTGAGGTGGTGGAAGAAGTGGAATCGGCGCCGCAGCCGCCACCGGCTCCGCCTGCGGTCGAGGAATCCGCGCGGGTGGTGGAATCTGGGGCGCAGAAGCCGGAAGCGACTCCGGACCTGGTGGCGGAGCGCGACATTCCGCCTCCGCCCAGTATGGCCGAGCAAGACGCGCAGGCGGCTGCGTACCGGCAATCGGCGCGCGATGTCGATTCGCAGGTGGAACTGAGCGGGCACTCCGCCAAAGAGTTCGAGATGACGTTCGAGCGTTTTCTGGCTTCGCTTTATATGACGGCGATGCTGCAGCTGGGCATGATGCGGGAGCAAGGCCAGCAGCCGCGCGTGGACATCATTGGGGCGCGGCAGACGATTGATACGCTCAGTTTGATTGGCGAGAAGACCAAGAACAACCTTACCGCCGCGGAAGAAAACTTTCTGCAGAACAGTCTCTACGAGCTGCGCATGGCGTATGTGGAGGTCACGAACGCGCTGGCCCGTCCGCCGAAACCGGGGCCGGCGGCGGGAGCCGGGGTGAGATGAAAAAACGCCGGATGAGACAACGGCAGATGAAAAACGCCAGACGATGCAACGCCTGATGAACAGCGCAGGATGACAGAGCTCGGGGCAACTAACAGAAACAAGAAAGCAAAATCATGAAAGCTACGCTCACCGTGCTGGGCAGCGGCACTTCCATGGGCGTGCCCACGCTGGGGTGCGAGTGCGCGGTGTGCCGCTCGGACGATCCGCACGACAAGCGCACGCGGCCCTCGGTGATGATCGAATACGGCGGCAAGGTGGTGCTGATCGATACTGCGCCGGATTTTTATACGCAGGCGCTGCGCGAAAACATTACGCGCGTGGACGCCGTGTTCTATACCCACACTCACGCCGACCACATTCTGGGCATCGACGATCTGCGGCCGCTGAGCTACAAGCACAAGCCGGGGAAGCTGCCGCTCTATGCGCGTCCGGATGCGGCGGCGTTTCTGCGGCGGATGTTTACCTACATTTTTGACGGCGACTATAAGTTCGGCAGCTTGCCGCAACTGGAGTTGAAACCGATTGACGGTCCGGTAGACGTGCTGGGCGCCCGCTTCGAGCCGGTGATTCTGATTCATGGCGAGAACCAGATTTGCGGCTACCGTTTCGGATCGGCCGCGTATTTAACCGATCACAGCGAGATTCCGGAATCGTCGTTTGATCAGTTGCGCGGGCTCGATATTTTGTTTCTGGATGCGCTGCGGCACAAGCCGCATCCGACGCACTCGACGGTGCACAATTCGTTGCGGATTGTCGAACGGGTGAAACCCAAGCGCGCGTTTTTTACGCACATCTGCCACGACCTGAGCCACGAGGCGACTAACGCATCGCTGCCTCCGCATGTGCGGCTGGCGCATGACGGGATGAAATTAGAATTCGAGATTTAAAGGCAGTGGCCAGGGATCAGTGGTCAGGGGCCAGTAAGAAACCTTCGCTTCCTACTTTCCATGCACGTCTTTCACACACTTGACGAGATTCCCGCGGACTTTGGGGCGACGCTGATTAGCGTGGGGAATTTTGATGGAGTGCATCGCGCGCATGCGCATGTGCTGCGCGAGATTGTGGCGCGGGCCGGGGCGAGCGGGGCGAAAGCGGTTGCGGTGACGTTTGAGCCGCATCCGGCGCGGATTCTGCGGCCGGAATCTAGTTTGAAATTGCTGACGCCGACCGTGGAGAAACTTCGTCTGCTGGAAAGCACCGGTGTGGATGCGGTGGTGCTGCTGCCCTTTGGGCGCGATCTTTCGCTGATGACGCCGCGGCAATTCGCGGAGCGCATTCTGAAAAAGAAGCTGCGCGTGCGCGAGGTGCATGAAGGCTTCAACTTTCGTTTCGGTCACAAGGCTGGGGGAGACGTCCAGATGCTGGCCGAGTTTGGGCGCGAGATGGGATTTGAGGTGAAGACGTATCCCGAGATGAGGGTGCGCGGCGAGATGGTTTCGAGCAGCCAGATTCGCAAGCTGCTGAGCGAGGGACGCGTGAGCCGGGCGCGGCATTTGCTGGCGCGTCCATTTTGTATTCTTGGGACGCCGGGGCGCGGGCGTGGCTACGGAACGAAGTACACGGTGCCTACGATTAATCTGGCGCGCTATGAAGAGCTGGTTCCGCAGGATGGCGTTTACATTACTTGCACGCGCGTGGGCGCGGAGACGTTTGAGTCGGTGACCAATGTGGGGAATCGTCCTACGTTCGGGGCGGAGTTGTTTGCGGTGGAGACGCACCTGCTGAATTTCCATCCCATTGAGCTGACGCCGGAGACCGAAGTGGAGATTTGTTTTCTGGAACGGCTGCGCGAGGAGATCAAGTTTCCGTCGGTGGAGGCGCTGCGGGAGCAGATTGCGCGCGACGTGGGGAAGGCGCGGAGATATTTTCGGCTGCTGGGACGGACCTCAGGGGCTAAAGCCCGCACTTTATGAACGCGTGACGCGGCGCTGAAGCGCCGCTCTTCCACGGTACTCCACGGGTCTGGAAGTGCTCCGTAGTTGCAAGCTCCGGCGTGGCAGGTCGCTAATGCGGGAGGTAGCCTGACTCCATGGGGCGCTTGCCATCGACCTGTACCACTCGGATGCTGCCGTCTACGGAATGCACCTCGACCATGCCGATAGCGCCGGGTTCGGACTGGACCGCTTTGAGAACGTCGGCGTCAGTGTCCACAAGTACGATGGAATCTTTGTGCGTGGCCAGGACGGTCTGCCACTCCGCGGCGGAGAGCTTGTTCAGGTGCTGCAGGGTTTCGGTTTCTCCCGGGGAATCTTTATGGAGGACCAGGACGAGATTCTTGCCGTCGGGCCATTTCCTGATTTCCGCGCGGAGAATTCTCGCCAGGTGCGCGGCGGTGACGTTCTCCACGGGATTATCTTTGTTCACCACCACAGCCATGTGGTGGGCGAAGCAGGGCGCAATCGAGGCGCAAAGAAATGCCAGAACGCAAGCTGCGAAACGGACTCTCATAACGAATACCTCTCACTCCAACATCGTCGGTCGACCGCTATCAGGCGATCGTTATTCCGTCGATCAGGATGATCCGATC
>JBEKDY010000332.1:0-4938 GCA_050014115.1 Candidatus Sulfotelmatobacter sp.
GCGGTCGGAATTATTTCCGGATTTTTCCCGGCGCTGAAGGCTTCGCGGATGAATCCGATTGAGGCGCTGCGGTACGAGTAAGGAAACCGTGGTTCGGCCCCATTACCTATGTGCCTTGACGCATGGCCCACAACAAATTAGCTTCAAATGAGGGAATATCCTGCCTTTTTATCTTTAATCACTAATTCTGCGAGGGAAAGTGCCTTCACGTCCGACCGTAACTTTGACTACTGATTTCGGGACCAACGATCATTTCGTGGGTGTCTTGAAAGGCGTCATTCTCGAGATTGCGCCTGACGCCCAGATCGTCGACATCTCGCACGCCGTGCAGCCGTTTGACGTGCTCGACGGCGCGCTTACGATTTCGCAGGCGTATTCCTACTTCCCTTCCTCCACCGTGCACCTGGTGGTGGTCGATCCGGGAGTGGGCACGGCGCGGCGGCCGATTATCGCGATCAGCGACAAATACTATTTTGTGGCGCCCGATAACGGCGTGCTCTCGCTGGTGTATGCGCAGGAAGAGCGGATGCACGTGCGCCACATCAGCTCCGACCATTATTTTCTGCAGCCGATCAGCAACACCTTCCACGCGCGCGACATTTTCGCTCCCGTGGCCGCTTATCTCGCCAAGCAGGTCGATTCGCACAAGTTCGGGGACGAGATCGAGGATTTCACCCGCTTCGCGGCGCCCAAGCCCAAAGTCGTGGACGCGAACCGCATGCGCGCCGTGATCCTGAAAGTGGACCGCTTCGGCAACCTGATCACCAACATCACGCCCAAGGACGCTCCCATGTTGTTTGGGGCCGATCCGGCGCCGTTCAAGCTGGTCGTGGGCAGCAAAGAGATTACGGAGATTCGCACCCTCTACGCCGAGGGCGCCGCCGGAGAAGTGTTCGGCATCATGGGCAGCATGGGCTTCCTCGAGATCGCCGCCAACCGCGGCAACGCCGCGCAGATCACGGGCGCGGGCAAGGGCAACGAGGTAAGCATCATCCTGGGCGAAGGCGCGGCAGCGGGAAAAAGCGCGTAGACCCCGATCAATTCTTAACCACGAAGTCACCGAGGCACGGAGGCGGCAACGACTTGTTTTCTCCGTGTCTCTGTGACTCCGTGGTCAAATGATCTGACTCCGGCTAATCAGGAACTCCTGGGCTTAGGATGGACGTATCGTTCCATCTCGCCAGTCCACTTCAGAAACCGCCACAGATGGGTCCGCTCGCGCCACACAAATTCCCAAAATTCCAGAAACCCGATCTGCGTCATCTTGACCCCGGTATAAGTCTCGATGCGCCACAAGAGATAAGGACTCCGCCACGGAGCCAGGCGATGATGTTTCGTCGCGTTCCAGAGAAACAGAAGAGAGTGGCGCATGGGGCAATCATAACCACAATCAACAAGGCTTGCGAGTGATTCCGGTTCCTGACTTTCCAGCCCGATTGCTACTTGGACGCGGGGAATTGGCGAAAAATGTTTCTGCGCGCTTGGATTCCCCAGATCGTGACCGGCGCCAGAACGAGGAATCCGAAAAGAACAAAGACGAGGCCGGCCTGCCACTGTTCGGGCCAGAACCGCCACAGGTACACACCGAGGGCGCACAAGGCGGCTCCGAGGAGGGACGCCAATGCCAGAAGCACGCGCTGCCCCCGTGATTCCAATCGAAGTGTGGCATCCGGCGGAACGATTCCTGGAACAAGAATCCACCCGACAAACTGTTGCGCGCGCCAGAGAAACACTCCCATCAAGAGGCAGCCGAGAATGGCGAAGCCTCCCCGCACTAGCCAGATTCCGAGAGCCACGCCGGCAAGCGACAGCGCGAACAGGACCCAGACTTGCCATTGGCGTCGGTCTGCCATCTACAACTCGTACTTCTTCATTAGGTGGCGGAACGAGCGATAGGAAATACCCAGCAGATCGGCGGCTTTTCCATGCCGACGCCCTCGGGCAAAACCGAACCTGCGGGGATATCCTGCATTCCCCCGGCACCCCCAGCGGCAGCGGCGGCCGCGCGTGCTTTGGAACGTTCCACCGGAAGTTCCACATGCAGTTCGTCGGTGGTTTCGAGAGCGACGGCGCGCTCCACAGTATTCTCCAGCTGGCGGACGTTGCCTGGCCACTCGTAGCCGCACAGCGTGTTGAGCGAATCTTTATGAATGCGCAGAATGCTGCGTCCCGCCGCAGCCGCATATTTCTTGAGGAAATGATTCACCAGCAGAGAAATGTCTTCCGGGCGCTCGCGCAGCGGAGGCACCCGGACGGGAATGACGTTGAGCCGGTAATAGAGATCTTCGCGAAAGAGGTTTTCGGCGACGGCCTTGTCCAGATCGCGGTTGGTCGCGGCGATGACGCGCACGTCAATCGAAATTTCGCTGGTGCCGCCGACCGGGCGCACCGTGCGCTCCTGCAGCACGCGCAGCAGCTTGACCTGCATCGCCAGGCTCATCTCGCTGATTTCGTCGAGGAAGATCGTTCCCCCGTCAGCGACTTCAAACAGTCCACGCTTGTTCTGATTCGCTCCAGTGAACGCGCCTTTCACATAGCCAAATAATTCGCTTTCCAGCAGCGTTTCCGGAAACGCTCCGCAATTCACCGACACGAATGAGTCGGTGACACGGGGAGAACAAACGTGTACGGCGCGCGCGACCAGCTCTTTACCGGTTCCGCTCTCGCCGTGAATCAGCACCGTGCTGGCGGTCGAGGCCACGGTGCGAACCGTCTGCTTCAGCTTCTCCATGGCGCCGCTGGAGCCGATGATATTGTCCAGCGAGTTACGCGTGGCCGCGTCCCGCCGCAGCGCGAAATTCTGTTTGCTTAACACCAGCTTCTCGAGCACGCGGTTGATGGCCAGCTTGATTTCGTCAACCAGCCCGGGATTCTTGCGAATGTAGTCGGAAGCTCCGCCCGCCTTCACCGCCTCGACCGCGGCTTCATAATCGTCGACCGCGGTGATAAGTATGACCGCCGAATCCGGCGAAACGCGATGCGCATGCCTCAGCACTTCGATGCCGTCAATATTCGGCATCTTGATGTCAGTCACGATCACGTCGTAAAGAGCACCGTCAATTTTATTTTTTGCAGCCTGCCCGGACTGTACGGTTTCCACGCGATGGCCTTCGCGGCGCAGGGCGATATCCAGCATTTCGCAGATGGAGCGTTCGTCGTCGCAAACCAGAATGTTAGCCACGCACGCCTCCTCCGGCTGCGACCGCAGCCTGGTGCGCAAGAACGGCGGCCGGGATCTCATTGGCGTTTGCGGAAGATGCCGATAAAGGCACAGGCTTCTCCGCATCCAAACGCCGCAGCCTCAGCACGAAAGTCGCGCCCTGCCCCGGTTTCGAGCGCGCCCACACTCTGCCTTCGTGAGCCTGCACGATCTGGTAAACAATGGCCAGCCCCAGGCCAGTGCCACCCTCGAAATTTGATTGGAAGGGCTCGAAGATTTTTTCAGTCTGCTGCGGACTCATGCCCGCACCGGTGTCGCTGAATCCGACCTGCCAGTCGTCGCCGAGGGGCTCGACGCTGACCGTGAGCTTGCCGCCGCCGCGCATGGCGCGGACCGCGTTTTCACAGAAATTCCAGAAGACCTGCTTGATCTTGTCGCCGTCGGCGATGGTGAGAGCTTTGGTGACGGCAAACCGGCGCTCGATGATGATTCCGGTTTTTTCCGCGGCCATGCGGTGATCCATCAGCGTGAGCGTGTCTTCCACCAGTTGGACCAGATCCGCTCTGACGAAGTGATATTGCTTGGTGCGGGAATACGCCAGAAAATCGGTAATGATGCTGTTCAGTCGCTGCGACTCGCGGGTCACAATCTCCAGCAAGTGCCGGTGCTCGTCGTTCATTTCCGGAATGCCGGAGAGCATGCTCACCGACCCCGCGATCGAAGTCAGCGGATTACGAATCTCATGCGCGATCGCGGCGGCCAGCCTGCCTACGGCGGCAAGCCGGTCCTGCATACGCACTTCCCGCTCCAGGCGCCGGATTTCGGTCAAATCGTCAAACGCATAGACGAAGCCCAGCACCCCGCGTTCCGGCACGGTCAGGGTCGCGACCCTCACGCGGAATGTCTTGCGGAAACTCTTGAGCAGTTCAAAGCGAACCTCCGCATGCGGATGCGGCGATTCCGCGTTGGGTAGCGGATCCAGAAATAAATCTTTGACCGGAGTCCCCACCAGTTCCGCTGCGGAGCGTTCCAGCAGCTTTTGCGCGGCCGGATTCACCAGCGTAATCCGTCCGTCCAGCCCGGTGGTGATCAGCCCGCTGCTGATGGAATGAATAATGTTCTCGTGCAGAGCCTGCAAATCTTCCAGAGCCCCGCTGGCATCCTTCAACTGCACCCGCGCTTGCCGCAACTTGCCGGTCAGCAGCCCCGCGAGGTAGGCCACTGCCAGAAACGCAAACAGGTTGACGAAGATGATGGCTTGCAAAGCTTTCAGCGCGGGATGCGTAGTGCAATACGAAGGCACAACCCCGTAGTAGTTCAGTTCGAGGACCGTACCGTAAAGCAGGAACGCCAGCGCCGCCACCAGATGCGCCCACACCCGCGGCAACAAGACCGCAGCCACGATGATGACCAGCGGATAAAGAAAGTTGAAGGAACTGTCCCACCCTCCGGTTTCGTGCACCACCAGGCTTACCAGAACTAGGTCAGTCAGCACTTGCAAAGACGCCTGCAGGCGATGCTCTCTCCAAAAAGAAAGCAGAAACATGTAAAACAGCGAAATCGTGAACCAGAACAGGATGGTGCCAATAAAGAGACGGACCGGGAGGGTGGTGGGCGTGAACTGCGCGACGGCGAGCTGAATCCCGAGCAGAAAAGTCAGGATGAGTACGCGCACCTTGACCAGCCAGGCCAGCCAATTCCGCTCATCAAAGGTCGATTGCATTGCAATCCCGGTGGTCTTGAAAGACCAGGTTTCAAGGGCTTCAAGGTTTCAAAGT
>JBEKDY010000333.1:0-3113 GCA_050014115.1 Candidatus Sulfotelmatobacter sp.
CCTAAACCTTCACTCCCAGCGCCGCCGCCAGCGTCTCTCCAATCGCCGCCGGAGACTTCGCCACCCGAATCCCCGCCGCTTCCAAAGCCGCGATTTTCTCCGCGGCCGTCCCCTTGCCGCCAGAAATGATCGCCCCAGCATGTCCCATGCGCCGTCCCGGAGGCGCGGTCTGCCCCGCGATGAATCCCACCACCGGCTTCTTCATGTGAGTCTTCACGAACTGCGCGGCAGTTTCCTCGGCGTTGCCGCCAATTTCGCCGATCATAATCACGGCCTCGGTCTCAGGATCGCGATTGAACAGGTCCAGCGCATCCACGAAATTCGTCCCGATGATAGGATCGCCGCCAATCCCAATCGCCGTGGACTGCCCAATCCCGCGCTGCGTAAGCTGATGCACAGCTTCATAAGTCAGCGTGCCCGAGCGCGACACAATTCCCACCGAGCCTTCCTTGTGAATCGAAGCCGGCATAATACCAATCTTACATTTGCCCGGAGAAATAATCCCCGGACAATTCGGCCCGATCAGCCGCGAGCGCCGGTTCTGCAGAAACTCCCAAGCCTTCACCATGTCCAGCGTCGGAATCCCCTCGGTGATGCAAACAATCAGGTCGAGTTCCGCATCAGCCGCTTCCATAATCGCGTCCGCAGCAAACGGCGGCGGCACAAAAATCACGGAGGCGTTGGCACCCGTTTTGTCCGCAGCCTCGCGCACCGTGTTGAAAATGGGCCAGCCTTCATGCGTGGTCCCACCCTTGCCCGGCGTGACTCCGCCAACAATCTGCGTGCCGTAGGCCGCGCTGGCCTTCGCATGAAACGTCCCTTCGCGGCCGGTCAAGCCCTGCACCACCACGCGCGTACTCTTATCCACCAGGATTGCCATAACTAGAATTCCTCGCGATATCTAACCCGCCGTTTCGATCACCTCTACCGCCACTCCGTCACGCCGAGCGTGCCTCGCGCCGCCGCCACAACCTTATCCGCCGCATCTTTCATCGTGTCCGTCACCACAAAATTCAATCCCGAATTCATCAGGATCTGCTTCCCCTCAGTCACGTTGGTCCCTTCCAGTCGCAGCACAATCGGAAGTTTAATATTCGTTTTCTTCGCCGCCTCGACCACGCCCGTAGCCAGCGTGTCCACCCGCAAAATGCCGCCAAAAATATTGATCAGCACGGCCTTCACGCTCTTATCGCTGAGCAGAATTTCAAACGCATGCGCCACCTGCTCCGAACTCGCTCCCCCGCCCACATCCAGAAAATTCGCAGGCATCCCACCGGCATATTTAATGATGTCCATAGTAGCCATCGCCAGCCCCGCGCCGTTCACCATGCAGCCCACGCTGCCCTCGAGCTTGATGTAATTCAGGCTGTATTTCGAGGCTTCCACTTCGAGCGGATCTTCTTCCGTGATGTCGCGCAGTTCGCGCAAGTCGGGATGCCGAAACAGCGCGTTGTCGTCGAAAGTCACCTTCGCATCGAGCGCGAACAGCCGTCCGTCGGTGGTCGTGATGAATGGATTAATCTCGAGCAGGGACGAATCCGTATCCAGAAAAGCCCGGTAGAGCCCTGTCAAAAACTTCACAGCAGGATTGATCTGCAGCGGTTTCAATCCCAGCAGAAACGCAATCTTCCGCGCCTGAAACGCTTCCAACCCCATTCCGGGATCGATATATTGCTTTAGAATCGCATCCGGATTTTCCGCCGCCACTTGCTCAATTTCCATCCCACCCGCGGACGACGCCATAAAAACCGGCTTGCCTTCCGCACGGTCAACCAAAATGCCCAGGTAAAGTTCTTTCTCAATGGGCAACGTTTCTTCAATCAGCAACCGCCGCACAATGCGGCCTTCCGGTCCAGTCTGGTGCGTCACCAGTTTCATGCCCAGAATTTTTCCCGCGAGGTCGCCAGCCTCGTCCACTGACTTGCCAATCTTTACACCGCCGCCCTTGCCGCGCCCTCCCGCGTGGATTTGCGCCTTCACCACCACCCCGGTCGCGCCGTCATCAAAAAGATTCTTGGCGATTGTCTCCGCTTCGTCGCGGGTCGCGGCCATCGCCCCCCGCGGCACACTCACGCCATATTTCTTGAGAATTGCTTTTGCTTGATACTCATGGATTTTCATAATTAGGTGATGCTCGTCAGCGAAATCGGAAGGAATCCCGCACCCTGCTTGCGGCTTCGCACGATGGCAGCAAACTATTGATTTTATAGAAGAGAAACGAATTAGAGCAAACCGCACGCCATCTCGGGTGGACATTGCCTGCCCACTTGTCATCCTGAGCGAAGTGGCTGTTTCGCAAAGCGAAGCAACCGCGCAGTCGAAGGATTCCTAACAGCTAACCCCGCCGCCGGCGCGCTGAAACGGGGCCGTACTGCGTCTTTCACGGACGCTTGACATCTAACAACCCCTGATGACCGAACCACTTTTGCAACGTGCCGAAGGCTCAACATGAAACTGATCTCCCTGAACGTTGCGCGCCCGCGGCTCGTCGTCTACCACGGCGCAACCATCAACACCGGAATCTTCAAGCAGCCAGTTTCCGGCCCAGTCCAGCTGCGCACGTTGAATCTGGATGGTGACCGCCAGGCTGACCTCTCTGTGCACGGAGGTCCCTACAAAGCCGTGTACGCCTATCCCTCCGAACATTACGACTATTGGCGCAGGGAACTGCCCGACACGGACCTACCCTGGGGCCTGTTCGGCGAAAACTTCACGACCACCGGCCTTAGCGAAGATGAACTCCACATTGGCGATCGCCTGCAGATCGGTTCCGCCGTGCTGATGGTTCGCCAGCCCCGCATGCCATGCTACAAGTTGGCCGCGAAATTTCAGCGCGACGACATGATCGAACGCTTCCTGCACAGCGCCCGCAGCGGCTTCTATTTTTCCGTGGAACAGGAAGGCGAAGTAGCCGCCGGCAATTCTTTCAAATTCCTCAGCAGCGATTCCGACAGCATCACCATCGCCGAGATGAACCGCCTATTCGCAAAAGATCAAGACAAATACGATCGCAGTCTGCTGCAAAAAGCGATGAATACCTCGGCCCTGCCCGAAGACTGGCGTGAATATTTCGCTCCCCGCTTGCAGCGTCCCGCAACCAAAGTGTAAACGCC
>JBEKDY010000334.1:0-3468 GCA_050014115.1 Candidatus Sulfotelmatobacter sp.
GTGCCGGCGACAATCATCAGGTCGCTCTGGCGCGGGCTGGGACGAAACACTTCCGAGCCGAAGCGGGCAATGTCGAAGCGCGCGGTCGAAGATGCGATCATCTCGATGGCGCAACAGGCCAGGCCGAAAGTCATCGGCCACACGGCGGACTTCCGCGCCCAGTTGAAAACATAATCGACCGTGCTGATCATGAAATTCTTTTCGAACTTGTTCTGCAGCCAGCCCATGGAGTGTCCTCAGGAAACGCCTACACTGGCAGTCTAGGGAGCGGGTAAAGGGTTGTCAATTTTGGCGGCGTGGCAAGTTCGTAAACCACAGGGGACACGGGGCCACAGGGCAAGGACAGAGTCCCAGAGAGCGGAGAACGCGGGTAGCTTCGGCGGAGTCCGCGGGCAGGGCGGTTTCCTGCCGAAGAATTGGAGAACGTGGCACACTGGAGGCCTATGGCTACGGTCGCGAATCCAGGGCTGGCAGATCGGGTTAAGAGGAATCTGTTCTGGCTGGTTTCGCGGGTGGCATTGGGTTGTTACCGGCGCGTGCCGGTGTTTGGGCGGCTGCGGGCCTCGATTGGGATTATTCGGAGGGGAGATCGCGTGCTGGTGATTCGGCGGAACGATGGACGCGGATTTTGCTTTCCGGGAGGGTTGGCTTATCGGTGGGAGACGGACGAGCGGGCGCTGGTCCGCGAGACTGGCGAGGAAACCGGGCTGAACGTGCAGAGCTTCAAGTTTGCGTTTCGTTATGACAGCTCGGGGGAGATTCCGGTGCGCATAGCCGTGTTTTATGTGACGGCCGAAGGGGAACCTCGTGGATCGTGGGAAGGAACGCCCGAGTGGATGGAACTGGCGATGGTTCAGGCTGGAATTTTGCGGAGCCAGAAATATGTGGTCGAGCGGCTTCTGCAAGGGGGTAGCCGGCCGCAATGAACCTCAGCCGTCGCGCCTCAGGGGCTGAAGCGCTGCGCCACCCAAAGGCCCTAACCGGCTACTGCTGCACTTCTACATCTGCACTTTTACTTCTGCGCTTTTACTTCGGCACTTCGATCTCGACTTTTTCTACGTGGATGGTCTTGGTTTTGGGATCCAGGGAACCGGTTATCTTGGCCTTCTGGCCGGCGAACTCGCGCACGGCGTCCTGCTTGTCAAGGCGGTAAACGGTTTTGCCGGCGGCAAGGACGAATTCGCCGCCCAGGTTCTTGATGCAGTAGAGCGAACAGGAAGTGGAGGTGCCGCCCATGGACTTGGACTTGAGCATCTCCTGGTGAGAGCGGGTGAGCGAGTGAATGTTGAGTGCGCACTGGCTGTCAGAGACTTCGCCGCGGAAGACTTTTTGATTCTCCTGGTGATTCTCGCTCTGGGCCTGCGCGGCTATTGCCCAGAGTATTAGGCATGCCGCACTCCAGATCGCAATTCGCTTCATAGCAACTCCTGATCCAAACGTCCTGATCCAAACCACTCAGGGAAGAACGGTGAACTTCATGTTCATGCCTTCGTGGTCTTCACTGCAAATCACGGTGCAGACAACTATATAATCGCCCGGCTCCGAGGGAGCGACGAGATGAAACTCCTCGGTTCCCGGCCGGAAAAGCAGGCTCCATCCTTCGACCTTGGTCCGGTCTTTGGCTCGCAGCAGGGAGAAGCCATGAATCGATCCATCGCGATTCCACGTTTTGCCTCTTCGAGCGGTTACTCGCAGAAGCACCGCTTCGCCGGCCTTGACTGTGATCTCAGGCGTGCGCAGGCCGGACATCTTGTAGCGGCTGTCACGATCAGCCAGCAGCTCAATGACTCGTTCCTGAGCACGAGCGCACGGGGCCGCAGCGAACAGCGCAGTGCCGAACGCCATCATGATAGCAGCGCGACGAAATCTTGTTCTGGTGCGCATCGTCTTCGATCTTTGGCTCGGCGTTGGCTTGTTCGACGTTGATTGACCCGGCGTTGCTCGTTTCCTATGTATTGGTTCGGATGACCGTTTCGGCTACTGCGACATGTAGAACAGGACTAGCCGCATATCCTGGTCGGTAATGGTGGCGCGCACGCGCATGTGGCGCAGGACGGTCGCCATCATGCGCGGCGGGAATTTCTGAGGAGCGGCGTGACAGCGTCCGCAGTTGGCACGGAATCTTTGTTCGCCTTGCACCCGCAAGGCGTCGGCATCGTAAGTGTGCACGACCGCGGCGCTGGTCGGGGCCTCCTTCTTACCAGAAGGCTCGGCCGGCCGCGGAGGATCTCCTGCAAAGACGACCACGCTGAGAGCGAGCATGCAGAGCAGGATAGCGGGCACCGATTTTCGAGGGCTGAGGGGTTTCTTCATTGTGCCTCTGCTCCTTCCGCGGGCGCGCGTTGTTGGCCGATGCCTTGTTCGCGGATGTCCTGTTCGCCCATGCCTTGCGGACTCATGCCTTGTGCGCTCATGCTTTGCCCGACACGCCCGAGGGGAAACAGGAAGCGGTAAGTAATGCCGACAGTCCAAAGATTGAGATTGCCGGCCGAACTGAACTGGCGCCCGTAGCTGGACACAAGTCTGAGGCCGTCGTGCAGGTAATAGTTCAGCCCGAATTCACCTTCACGGGTGTTCGCGGCCTGCAGTCCGAGGGCCTGAGCCTCGTCGGAGCTGATCGAGCCGAGGAAAAATTGTTCAGCTCTCCCTGCGAACTCGGCGTGGCGCATCACTTTCTGCCAGAAATGCAACTGGCTCAGGCGATAGGCGCCGTCCACCCAGTATCCGCTGCCCTGGTTGGTGCGGGCGTATTCGGAGTGCACGTTGAGAGGAAGGCGCGTCGACAGCCACGCAAAATGAAATCCAAAAGAATTGGTGCGTGTGTCCTGTAACAGCTTCTGAAAAGACGCTCCCACCTCGATCCGCGGACCGGGGAAGAAAAACGCCATGCGTCCGCCGACGTCGCGAGTGGACTGCAAGTTGTTGTGTCCGGTGCTGACTGCCGAAACATAGGCCGCGTAGTTGAAGTTGGCCTTAGCGTTGGCGGGAAAGCCGCCGCGCAGCATCATGCCGTCATTCGATTCTGCGGACAGCGGCAAAATCAGGGGATCCTGCTGCAGGCTGCGGATCCAGATGGGATACAGCCGCTCGTTGAAGATGCCGAAGGGCGTGAAAACGCCCCAGAGTGACGGTCAGATGCGGGTTGGCGATGTAGTCCGCCTCCAGATAGTCCAGATTCTTGCTCACCTGGCCGCCGTAGGGGCCACCGCCGTCAGGGCGCTGAAACGCGCCCTCGCACTCCATTCTCCCTTCGACCAGCCAGCGATCGCCAAGTGGTAGAAGAAGAACGGGATTGATCTGCGCGTCGATTTGATTTTGGCCCGCAGTGACGAAATTGAAGTAGCCAGCACTACCGCTGAGGATCGGGACTGGCTTCTCGGAATCGGATGTTTGAGCGGCCGCGTGGCAGGGTGTAAGCGATTGAAAACACAGGGCGGCAATTACGGCGACGACAGCAGTCCGCAGTCG
>JBEKDY010000335.1:0-3102 GCA_050014115.1 Candidatus Sulfotelmatobacter sp.
TAGTCGCGTTCCACAAACCAGCGCGACTTCCACGGCTTGGTGTAGCCGAGCCGAAAACCATAAGGATGGACTTTTTGTCCCATTGCTTCTCCTAAATCAAACCGTCCCAAACAAAACTAAAAATCAACCTTGTCATTCCTAACCCGCGCAAAGCGCGGGCGAGAACCCTGCTGCTGCTCTTATTTCGCCGCGACTTTCTTCTTGCCCGCGGATTTCTTTGCTGCCGCTCTTGCCGCCGGCGCGTTGCGCTTGATCTTCGCGCCAGTCGCCGTGTCGCCGCTCGCCGCGTGAACCACCGCGCTGTCTTTCCCGCGCTCTGCCAATACCAGTTCGATGTGCGCAATGCGCCGCTGGTAGCGATACGCGCGCCCCTGCGGCGCCGGACGGATACGCTTCATGCGCGGCCCTTCATTGGCCACCGCGCGCTTCACGTAGAGATTATCGATCTCGACATCGATATTTTTTTCGCTGGCCAGAAAATTCGCGTTGTCGAGAGCCGACTGCAACAGCTTGCCCACGTGCGCCGCCACCCGCTTCTTGGTGAACGCCAGCGTGTTGCGCGCGTCTTCCACCTTGCGGCCTTTAATCAGGTCCAGCACCAGGCGGGCTTTCTGCGGCGAAACGCGCAGGTAACGCAATTCAGCTCGAAATTCCATAATAGCTGCTAGCTCCCAGCTTCTAGCCAAACTTGCAGCCAGAAACTACCGATCTCTTCCTTAACTTCAAGGCTCACATCGAAGCATCTTAGCTAGCAGCTAGAAGCTAGTAGCTAGAAGCTGATTTTTACGCCTTCGGCGCCGCTGGCGCTGACGGCGTGATCGCTCCCGGACCGCCCGGAATGCCAGCCGGCTTGGCGGCTACTTCGGTCGCCGCGCGCATGGAGTGGCCCTTGAACTGGCGCGTGAAGCTGAACTCGCCGAGCTTGTGGCCCACCATGTTCTCGGTCACATATACCGGGATGAACTTTTTGCCGTTGTGCACTGCGATGGTGTGTCCCACCATCTCCGGCACGACGGTGGACCGCCGCGACCAGGTGCGCAGAACTTTCTTCTCGCTGCGCGCATTCATGGCTTCGACCCTGGTGAGAAGGTAGCCATCCACGAACGCGCCTTTTTTTGTTGAACGTGCCATAAAGTCAGCTTCTAGCTGTTAGCTCCTAGCTCTTAGCTAAACCTCAAACTCTCGAACCTTGTTTCGGATTCCTAAACTCTTGTCATTCCGAACCGGCGTTCTTTGCCGGTGAAGAATCTGCTTCGTCCTAGCCACGCTTCTTGCTGCGGCGGCTCACGATGAACTTGTCCGTGCGCTTGTTGTTGCGCGTCTTGTAGCCGCGGGTCGGCTGGCCCCACGGAGTGACCGGATGCCGGCCGCCGGAGGTCTTGCCTTCACCGCCGCCGTGCGGATGGTCGACCGGGTTCATCGACACGCCGCGATTGTGCGGACGCTTGCCGAGCCAGCGCGAGCGTCCCGCCTTGCCGATGGTGACGTTCTCGTGATCGAGATTACCGACCTGGCCGATGGTGGCCATGCAATCCTGCGAAATCTTGCGCGTTTCGCCGGAAGGCAACTTGACCAGCGCGTACTCTTCTTCCTTCGCGACCAGTTGCGCCGCCCCGCCCGCCGAGCGCACCATTTGTCCACCTTTGCCGGGCTTCAGTTCGAGATTGTGAATCTGCGTGCCGGGAGGAATGTTGCGCAGCGGCAGCGCGTTCCCCACAAGAATGTCGGCCTCGGGACCGCTCACCACTTTCTGGCCGACCTTCAACCCTTCGGGCTGAATGATGTAACGCTTTTCGCCGTCCGCGTAGGCCAGCAGCGCAATCCGCGAGGAACGGTTGGGATCGTATTCGATCGTGGTGACCGTGGCCGGAATCCCGGTCTTGTCGCGCTTGAAATCGATGATGCGCAGCTTGCGCTTGTGCCCGCCTCCGATAAACCGCATCGTCATGTCGCCCGAGTTGCGGCGTCCGCCGGTGCGGGGCTTGGGCTCGACCAGCGGCTTGTGCGGATGCATGGTCGTAATGTCGTCATTGACGATGGTCGTGCGATAGCGCAACGTCTGCGTCGTCGGTCGATAAGTTTTAATCGGCATAGAAGCTCTCAGCTTTCAGCTCTCAGCTTCACACCGTCGCTTTTACTGATAGCTGACGGCTGATAGCTGATAGCTGCTTTACAAATTCTGCGCGTACTCCGGCATCTTTTCGCCGGCGCGCAAGCGTACGTACGCTTTCTTCCAGTCCGGACGGTAGCCGGCAAACTTGCCGCGCCGCCGCTCTTTGCCCGGATAAGTGGCGGTGCGCACGGAATATACCTTCACTTTAAAAATCGACTGGACGGCTTCCTTGATCTCCGTTTTGGTCGCCTTAGGCGCCACCTGAAACACCAGCGTGTTCTGGAGTTCCTTGATAGCCAGGCCCTTTTCGGTAATCACGGGACGGCGAATAATCTGATATGCGGATTTCATATTTCCTAGGCTACCTCCGCCGCTTTGTCAGGCCGCGCCCGCCGCCGCGGAGCCGACGCCGCTTTCTTCGCGCCTTCGTCTTCGTCTTTGCCGGTGCCAGCCTTGTGCTGCCGCTTGGAAACCGATTTCTTCAATGACACTTGCAGCTTCTCGATTGCCGGATGCGAAAAAATCACGCGGTCGTACTTCAGCAGGTGATAGGGATGCACTTCGCTGCCGCTCACCAGTTCAAGCCCGTGAATGTTGCGCGCGCTCAATTCCAGGTTGCGGTTCTCGTGCTTCGCGGCCTCGACGATCAACACCGTCTTGTCGACTTTCAGAGCGTCGAGCGCCTTGCGGAATTCCTTGGTCTTCGGTTCCTTAACATCGAAAGCGTTGACGATGATCAGCTTCCCGTCGGCCAGTTTCGCCGCCAGCGCCGAGCGCAGCGCGCCCAGCAGTTTTTTGCGCGGGAAAGCGTAGTCATAGGAACGCGGTTGCGGACCATGCACCGTGTAGCCATGCCGCCACAGCGGCGAGCGGATGGACCCGATGCGGGCGCGTCCGGTGCCCTTCTGCTTCCAGAGCTTTTTGCCCGAACCGGAAACTTCCCAGCGGCCCTTGGTCTTGTGCGTGCCCTTGTGCTGCCCGGCGCGGTA
>JBEKDY010000336.1:0-3026 GCA_050014115.1 Candidatus Sulfotelmatobacter sp.
AAGTCTCCGGTATAAACATTCAGCTTTTCGTCGGGAGAAAAGGGAAAAGCTAAATCGTCCCCCGCGGGATATTCAATCTTGCCCAGAATGATGTCAGTGGGCAGGTCCATCTTCAACGCTGTGGGAATCAGAAACTCAGACTTGGGCGTGTTGGAATTAATGTGGTAACCGCTCGGCACCCGGAAATCCAGATTCACCATGGTCTGCGCAGCACGCGGCGCAGTGACCAGCGGCACCGGCGCGATCACCACCGAGGGAACTTTGCTGGCGGTCTGCGCGTTTGCGGCAACGGCGAGCAAAACCACCGCGAACATCGCGACCGGAAGGCTCCAGTGTTGCGTTCGCGAGTTGGGGTTGTGCGCCATGCGGTCCCTGAAAATACTATTTAAGAATACTAAAGCGGGAGAGCGCCGCTACCTATTGCTTGTTCTGAGGCTGCACCGCGCCGTCCGCGGCCGATGCGTGTTGCGCGTCTTGCCCGGTGTCGAGCGTCCTCTTGATGTCCTCTTCGATGTCGCCCTTGCCCCTGAGCCCCATAATCTTGTCCACGATTTTCCCATCGCGGCCAATGAAGAAAGTTTCCGGCAACGCCGGCACGCCGCCATACTCGTCGCCCACCGCCTCTTTGCCAATCAGGATGGGATAGTTCACGCCCATATCTTTGGCGAACTTGGCGATGTCTTCCTTGCTGGCGTCATCCATGGCGACGCCGACAATCTGCAGGCCTTGCGCGCCGTATTGCCTTTGCATTTCGACGAACCACGGCATTTCAATTTTGCACGGAGTGCACCACGTCGCCCAGAAGTTGAGCAGCACCGCCTTGCCGCGCAAGTCAGAGAGGCGCACGCTCTTGCCGTCGAGCGATTCCAGCGTGAAGTCGGGAGCGAGCGTGGCCTGTGTAAGATGCGGTCGCGGCCGGCCCGCCATGTGAAGGCCAAAGTAAAGCATTCCGGCAACCAGAACGGCCACGACCACCAGGGCAAGCGGATTGCGTCCCCCACCGGCGGATGGCGCCGGGGGCGGCTCTGAAGGCGGAGGCGTAATCGGAGGCGATGTTTCCATAAGCTAACTCCTCACAACCAACTATTCGTGCAACGAAATTGGCGCCAACAGCGTCGCTCGTCTCGTTTCCTACATCCACCGCTCAAAACGGTTCAAAAACGAAAACCAACTCGAGATCAGCGTGAAGCGGCCAATCACCAGCAGCACTCCCAGCGCGATCAGCAGGCCGCCGGACGCCACTTCCAGCGCGTGCATGTGCGAGCGGAAGCGGCTGTAAAACTTGAGGAACCGCTCCATCAGCAGCGAGGTCAACAGAAACGGCACCGCCAATCCCAGCGAGTATACGGCCAGCAACAGGATCCCCTTCACCAGCGTGTTCTGCTCGCCCGCGATGGTCAGAATCGCAGTGAGAATCGGTCCCAGACACGGCGTCCAGCCGAAAGCAAAGGCAAAGCCGATCACAAAAGCTCCGATCGGCGTGCTGCTGCCTTTCACGCTGTGCAGCCGCGCGTCCATGTACAGCGCCTTTATTTTGAAGATGCCCGTCAGATGTAATCCGAAAAGAATAATGATCACCCCGGCCACCCTCGCCAGCGTGTGCTTGTAAATCCCCAGCACCTGCCCAATCTCGGTGGCCGCGGCGCCCAGCGCGATAAACACTACGCTGAAGCCCAGGATGAATCCCACGGAGTTCACCATGACGCGGCGCATCAGGTGACCCTGGGGCGATTTCAGTTCCTCGACCCCAGCCCCCGAGATCAGCGACAGGTATCCCGGAACCAGCGGCAACACGCACGGCGAGAGAAACGAAATCAGGCCGGCGAGAAATGCTGCGATAGGGAGAGGAAGATTCGACATCAGCCTTTATTGTACCTGTCCGGGTTCTCACTCATTTATGATCAGACTCTCAAATCCGCTTTTAGTTTCACGCCAAGGTCTATGCGGCGCGCCGCTTAGTGCGGCTCCGAGGTTGCGGGCTTCGCCTGCGTTTGAGGATTCCACTGCTGCTGGGCTTCGGGCATCTCGGAAAACATCTTCTTCAAGAACCCGGCAGGAATCGCGGCGCTGAGCGTGGCCCGGTCACCCTCCTGCCGCACCTGCAAGCTGTCAAACAGAGCCTTCACATCCGCGTCCGTTCCCGAGCCGCCCACCGAACCTTCGGCCGCATGAAAAACAGTCAGATAAGCCTTCAGCTTGTCGGCAATACCGCGCGCGTCATCCACGCTGCCGGTCAAAGCTTCGGCGCGAAGATGCAGCGCTCCCGACCGCAACGGCAAATGCAGCGGATTGTAGCCAGCCGAAATCACCAGATCCGCAGGCTTCGAAAAAATGTCGTCCCATCCGCCGAACCCCGGCGCGGAAGGCTGCACATGCGCCACCACCCAGGCAGGGCTGTCAAACTGCACGCGCTTGTAATACCGGCGCAACAACGCCGGCCCGCCAAACGGAGACGCCAGCCGCCGCGAGCGGTCCACCATGCCGCGGATCACGGCCGCATCGTCATGGTTCGAGCACGCCACCGCGTCCACCCCAAGAATCGCCACCCGGAACGACCGACCTTCCAGCGGAATCGTGAAAATGTCCACCGATTGATAGTTCTCGACAGATTGCGCGTGCTGTTTCAGGTAAGCGCCCAGCTTCCCGCCATCGAACCTGCCGACGAAAACCTCTGAGAACCGAGGCTCAGGCGCAGCACTGCCCGTCCCGCCGCCCGGCCAGTTCACCGGATAGTGGACGGCAAAAGCCGCGGCGTCCAGGTCGCGCTCAAACTCGAAGCCAGTCTGTTCGATGAAACGCTGGTACTCAGGATCGTGGTAAACGGCGGGCACGCTGCTCTCGGGATTCAGCTTTCGCACCCAGCCCAGATTCACGTACACGAAGGCATCGGCCCCGGGCAGAAGCCGGGCCGGCTCTGGTGGCGCGTTCTTTCGCAGCTGCACTGCGACGGTAACCGCCGCAGCCACAACCACCACCGCCAGCACAAGGGGGAAAGGTCGTCTGATGCGCATGAAATGCGACTAGCG
>JBEKDY010000337.1:0-2978 GCA_050014115.1 Candidatus Sulfotelmatobacter sp.
CGCTTCTGCCCCTCCAGCGCCGGAATCCGCCCCATCGCCAGCGGCCGAAACCCGCGCGGATCGCGCACCGCAAACACCCGGTCCGTACTCATCATCACCAGCGAAAACGCGCCTTCCACCTGTCGCAGCGCGTCGGCCATCGCCTCCGGAAGCGTGTGCTCTTTCGAAAGCGCAATCAAATGCACAATCACTTCCGTATCGCTGTTGGTCTGAAAAATCGATCCCTGCCGCTCCAGCCGCGCCCGCACCTCCACCGCATTCACCAGGTTGCCGTTGTGAGCCACCGCAATCGCGCCCTTGTTCGACTGCACCACAATCGGCTGCGCATTCAGCAACGCCGAATCTCCCGCGGTCGAATACCGCGTATGCCCCAAAGCCACCGACCCGCGCAACCGCGAAAGCACATCCTCGGTAAAAATATCCGCAACCAGCCCCATCGCCTTGTGCTGATGCAGATTCAACCCATCGGAACTGACAATCCCCGCCGACTCCTGCCCCCGATGCTGCAGCGCATGCAGTCCCAGATAAGCAAGCTTCTCCGCCTCGGGATGCGCAAACACCGCCACCACCCCGCACTCATCCCGAAATTTGTCAGAAGTCAGCATTTAGCTCAAAGTCGCTGGGTGCCCCATTTCTCACGTCCTTTGTGAGAAGTGGGGCTTTTGGTCATCACCACCACTTCCAAACTCCGCCACTGCCCATGTAGGACGGACACTCTCGCCGTCAGCCGAGCAAAGCTCAACTCGGTTCACCCTGTGCCCCTCTGTGTCCCCTGTGGCTAAGCTCTAAGACCCCGCCGCCACAGTCTCCGGCTCAGCCCGCAAAGCCCCTTCCAGCGCCCCTTCATAATCGCCACGCAACTCGGCAACCGCCGCAGACACACACACCCGATCATCCACCAAAATCTCCACCCGACCAGAAGAAGAAGTTTCCCCAATTACCTCAGCGACAACCCCCAACCGCCCCGCAACCTCTTGGATTCCCCCCACCTGCCCCGCGTCGCACGAAAGCAGAATCCGGCTAGCATCCTCCCCAAACAGCACAAACTCCCGAGGAAGCTCGCCACCGATAAGATTCACCCGCGCCCCAATGCCCTTGGCAAAAGTTTTCTCCGCCAGCGCCACGGCCACGCCGCCGTCCGAACAATCATGCACCGACTCCACCATCCCCAACTGAATCAGTTCGATCACCGCTTTCTGTAGCGCTGCCTCGCGCTCCAGATCAAGCTCCGGCGGATATCCCCAAATCGTTCCCAGAATCTCTTTTGCGTATTCCGACGACCCGAACTCACTCTCTACATCGGTAATATCGGCGGATTCGCCCGCGCGCAATAGCACAATCGTGCGTCCCGCCACGTCAAAGTGCATTTTCGCGGTCTTCCTCACATCGTCAACAATCCCCACAACCCCAAGCACCGGCGTGGGATAGATGCCCTCGCCCAGCGTCTCGTTATAAAAACTGACGTTCCCGCCAGTGATCGGAATCTCCAATTCCTCGCAAGCCTTCGTAATTCCATCAATGGTCTGCGAAAACTGCCACATAATGTGCGGCTTCTCCGGATTGCCAAAGTTAAGGCAATTGGTTGCCGCCACAGGAGTTGCCCCCGAACACGCGACTTTGCGCGCCGCCTCCGCCACCGCATGCATCGCCCCCAGCCGCGGATCGAGATAGCACCACCGCCCGTTCCCATCGAGCGCCATCGCCAGCCCGCGCTGCGGCCCTGGGCTGTCGCTCTTGATGCGAATCACCCCCGCATCCCCCGCTCCCGGCGCTTCCACGGTGTTGGTCTGTACCATGTGATCGTATTGCTGCCAAACCCACCGCTTCCCGCATATGTTCGGACTAGCCAAAAGCCGCTTCAGCTCAGCAGTGAAGTCAGAAGATCCAGACGGGTGCCCCATTTCTCGCGCGTTCTGTGCGCGAGAAGTGGGGACTTTCGCTGAAAGCTGCACGCTCTCCGGCATCTCCCGCGGCACCGGCGGTTCCCACCGCGCCAGCGGACGCTTATACACCGGCGCATCATCGGTCAACGCCTGATTGGGAATTTCCGCGACGACTTCGCCGTGATGCAGCACGCGCAACTTGTTGTCAGTCGTGACCTTGCCGACCTCGACCGCGTCGAGTCCCCACTTTTCAAAAACCCGGAAAACTTCGCCCTCGCGTCCTTTTTGCGCCACCAGCAGCATGCGCTCCTGCGATTCGCTCAGCATGATTTCGTAAGCGCTCATGCCCGTCTCGCGCTGTGGTACACGATCAAGTTCGATTTCGATGCCAACATTTCCGCGCCCGCCCATCTCGCAAGTCGAGCAGGTAAGTCCAGCCGCGCCCATATCTTGAATGCCGACGATGGCTCCGGTCCGCATGGCTTCAAGGCAAGCCTCAAGCAACAACTTCTCCAGAAACGGATCACCGACCTGCACATTCGGACGCTTCGCCTCCGAACCTTCGCTGAATTCTTCGCTGGCCATGGTCGCGCCGTGAATGCCGTCGCGTCCCGTCTTCGCGCCAACATAGATCACCGGGTTGCCTTCTCCGGCGGCGCGCGCGTAGAAAATTTCATCCTTGCGCACGAGTCCGAGCGCGAACGCATTCACCAGCGGGTTGCCCGAATAGCACGGCTCGAACTTCGTCTCCCCCCCCAAGTTGGGCACGCCAAAGCAGTTGCCGTAAGAAGCCACGCCGCTGACGACGCCCTCGAGAATGGAATGGTTCTTGTGAATCTCAGCCTGCGTGGCTTGTGTGGAGCGGGCACTCTTGCCCGCTGCTTTTGACTTGTCCTCTAAATCAAAGCCGGCCGCTGGCGCGGCCGTGGCGGGCAAGAGTGCCCGCCCTACACGAATCGGGCCGAACCTCAGGGAGTCCATTACTGCTACTGGCCTCGCGCCCATGGTGAAGATGTCGCGCAGAATTCCGCCGACCCCTGTGGTCGCGCCCTGGAACGGTTCGATGAAGCTGGGGTGGTTGTGCGATTCGATTTT
>JBEKDY010000338.1:0-2806 GCA_050014115.1 Candidatus Sulfotelmatobacter sp.
GGCGACATTGCCGACACTCCGGGAGTGCATGGCATCGCGCTGGCTCCGGAGCTGGGCCGCGGCTTCGTCAGCAACGGGCGCGAGGGCACGGTGAGCATCTTCGACCTCAAGACGCTCGCGACCAGCAGCAAAGTAAAAGTGGGCGAGAATCCGGATGCGATTCTTTACGATCCGGCAACCAAACGCGTGTTCACGTTCAACGGCCGCAGCCAGGATTCGACCGCGATCGATGCCGCCACCGGAAAAGTGCTGGGCACAATCAAGCTCGATGGCAAGCCCGAGTTCGCAGCCAGCGACGCCAAGGGCAAGATTTTCGTCAACATCGAAGACAAAAGCGAACTGACGGCGATCGATCCCAGCAAGCTGGAAGTCACGGCCAAGTGGCCGCTGGCGCCCTGCGAGGAGCCCAGCGGACTCTCCATCGACCGCAAGAATCGCCGCCTGTTTGTGGGCTGCGGCAACAAGATGATGGCCGTGGTGGACGCCGATAGCGGCAAGGTGTTGGCAACGCCCGCAATCGGAGACGGCGTGGATGCAACTACATTCGACGCCGAAACCGGGCTGGCCTTTGCTTCCTGCGGCGAAGGCGTGCTCGTCGTGGTGAAAGAAGAATCGCCGGACAAGTTCAGCGTGGCAGAAAACGTCCCGACCCAACCCGGCGCGCGCACGCTGGCGCTCGATGCCAAAACCCACAACATTTTTGTAGTGACCGCACAGTTCGGGCCGCCGCCCGCGGCAACCCCGGATAATCCGCATCCGCGGCGATCAGTGGTTCCCGACAGTTTTGTGGCCCTCGTTGTGGGCAAATAGGCGCAGGCGTTCCGCACTCCACGGGCGCGGGCGGTCACCATCAACGTCACGAAGTAGCACGAAGTTGAAATCGTGGTGTTCCTTCGTGTGACTTCGTGTCCTTTGTGGTTTATGATCTGACACTTCTCTGGCGGGGTTGGAGCTTTCAGCGTCCAGATCTTTGGACGCTTCGTCTTTTTAGGTTGCAAATTTCGAGCGCGCAAGGGGCAATGGGCTGATGACAACTCCGGACGACAAGTTTTACCACGCGCAGGTTACGAAGCGCGTCGACTTCGCGCCCGACTTGTGGATGTTCCGCATCCGTGTCGGCACTGACTTCAAATTTGTTCCCGGGCAATATGCCACGCTGGGTGTGGAGAGCGATGGAAAGCGCGTGGAGCGTCCGTATTCAATTGCTTCGGCCCCATTTGAAGACGAAGTGGAATTCTTTTTCGAACTGGTGCCCGAGGGCGCGCTCACTCCCCTGCTGCACAAACTGCAGCCCGGCGATCCGCTGCTGATGCGCAAATCACCCAAGGGCCGCTTTTCGCTGGAAACGCAGGGCGGAAAAACCAATCACCTCTGTGTTTCCACCGTGACCGGCGTGGCTCCGTTTGTCAGCTACGTGCGTACGTTGCACAAAGAGTGGAAAGAAGGCCGGTTCCACGGCGAGCACAAGCTTTTTCTATTGAACGGCGCCAGCCGCCCCTGGGAATTCGGATATCTCGACGAGCTACGCGAGGCAGCGCGGGAAATTCCCTGGTTCACCTATGTGCCCACGGTGAGCCGCCCCTGGGATCACGAGGACTGGCCCGGCGAAATCGGACGCGCCGACGACGTCCTGCGCAAATACGCCGACCAGTGGGGCCTTGATGCCGGCAACACGGTCGCCTATCTCTGCGGCCATCCCGAGATGATCGAGCACAGCAAATCCATCCTGAAGCGCCGTGGATTCACCGACCGCGCCGCGGTCAAAGAAGAAATTTATTGGGTGCCGGCGAAGTAAAAGCGTAGCGCCGGCGCCTCGCCGGCTGTCCTGGGGCGTCAAGAGGTCATTTCAAAAATGGGTTCGGGAAGGGCATGGCTTCAGCCGTGCCGTGAAGACCCGGGAAAGAAGCGGGCTTTAGCCTCTGAGGCTTCGCTCGCGTGCATCCGGCCGGGGCTCTACAAGGTGGCCTAGATATCTCTAGCCACTAACTTCTGCGGGCGCGAAGAAAACCAGCACCGCGAGTTCTTCGGTGATGTCGTAGAAACGGTGCTGGACTTCAGCGGCTACGTAGATCACGCTGCCCGCGGAAACTTCGCGGTCTTCCCCGCCTGCCTTGAAGCGTGCGCGTCCGCGGACCACGTAATACATTTCGTCTTCACGATGCGGCCCCTGCGGATCGGTGCTTCCCGCCGCCAGCACATACAAGCCGGCGCTCATCGCCGGCACGCGGAGAAATTCGCGATAAAGCTTGCCGCTTTGCTCCCTCTGCTGGTCGATTTCGGCGGCTTGATAGAACCTGGCAGCGGCTTCGGTCACGGTTCACGTCCGTTCAGATCAAGTCCATTCACGTCACGTCCGTTCACATCAAGAGTCCGCCGAACAGAAGGTCGGTGAACTGCGGCACTAGATTCTGCACCTGCAATTCGCCCTCCGGTTTGTACCATTGATAGATCCAATTGATCATGCCCAACAAGGCGAAGGCCGCGGCTCGCGGACTCACTCTCGGCGCGGCACGGCGCGATCCCTGTATTTCGGCGATCAGGTTCTCGAGGAAGTGGATGTACTCTTTCTTGCGCCCGTTGATGCGCCTGCGCAGTGCCGGCGGCAGGGGATGGTTTTCGTGCAGCATCACTGTGATTTCGCGGTCGCGCGGGCTGAGCACAACTTCGATGTGCAGGCGGATCAGGGCGCGCAACCGATCTTCCGCTTTAGCGATGCCGCGCACCGGGCCGAGCACGCGCTCCTCGGTGATGTCCATGGCGTGGTTCATGATCTCGAACAGAATTTCGTCTTTGCTCTGAAAGTGGT
>JBEKDY010000339.1:0-2748 GCA_050014115.1 Candidatus Sulfotelmatobacter sp.
GAGAGGATGTGTTCGTGCACTTCTCCGCAATCCAGGAGAACGGCTACCGCACGCTCAACGAAGGAGAGACCGTGGAGTTTGATCTGCTCAAGGGCCCCAAAGGCTTTCAGGCGGCAAACGTCCTGCGCGCCTAAACGCGAAAATAAACCATTCGAGAACCCTCCCGGTCCCAGCGGGAGGGTTTTTTATTTGAGAAGTCAGAAGTCAAAGGTCAGAAGTCAGAAGTCAGAAGTCAAAGGTCAGAAGTAAGAAATTAGAATCAGAAGTGCACACATTGAGAGAAGTTGAACACGAAAGGACAGCAATAAGCCTTCACCCTCTTTACTTCTTACTTCTTACTTCTTACTTCTTACTTCTTACTTCTGACTTCACCGCACTTCCAGCGAGACCAGATCGCCGTCCGCCGCGCCGCCGGGCTTGTAGTTCACCGCGACTTTCCGGTCGTGCCAGTCGCAGGAAAATTCGTCGCTGCCCACCAGCACCAGCGATTTGTAATCCGGCGCCCGCAGCTTCAGTACGGTTCCTTGCGACGTTATGGTCAGGATGGCCGTCGGCGCGGGAGTGCAGTCCACGCTGACCAATTCGCCTTTGAGGAATTTAGTGGGGCGCTTGTCGGGCGTTCCAGATGCGGTGGGGGTCGGTGCAGACGAAGTGCTCTCAGCCTTGGCGCGCTCCGCGGCATCTTGTTCCAGCACGTCGAACGGCGATTTCTGCGGCGCGAGTTTCGGCGCGGCTGCTCCGGAGGCGACCGGAATGCCATATTTGCGCTCGGTGGCAATCTGGTCGAACTTCTCTCGCGCCAGGGCTGCGATCTGCGGATCTGCACCAGTTTTCAGCCGCTCCAGCAGAGTCTTCGCAGCCTCCCATTGTTTGTTCGCAATGTAGATTTGCGCCATGTGATAAACGTAGCGCAGCTCGCGCGGGTTCAGTTGCATTGCTGCGCGTTCGGCCTGCAAAGCGGCGGTCGCGCCTCCGCCTTCCATGCGAGCCACCGCCATCAGGTCATAGGCGTCGGCGAATTCGGGATACCATTCGAGCACGCCGCGCAGATCCTGCATCATGTTGGCCAGACCTTGAATCTCGGCGTGGCGGGTTTCCGCAATGCGGTATTTGAGCACCGAAACGTAGTAGCGCAACCACATGTCGCGAGGATTGATGGCCGCCGCCTCGCCCAGTTCCGCGGAAGCCTGGTCGAACTCGCCGCGCTCAATGTGATCCCACACCAGAGCCCGATGCGCCCATTCGTTGCCGACAGGGGCGACAATTATTTTCTTCTCCGAATCGTCAGACGTTTTTTCCGGCGCGGGTGGTGCAGCGGAAGCGTCCTCAGCCAGCTTCTGCAATTCCTTCATCCCGTATTCGCGGCGCTCGGGAATGCGGATTTCGAGCTCCGCATACAGAGCCTGGGCATCCGCCTCGGGCATGATCTTCGAGGTGATCGCCGAATCCTCCGGGCCTACTGGAACCGGGAAGTGGTAAACCTGCGCGGGATTTGCCGCCAGCTCCGGGTTGGGATTCTGCTGGCGCGCCGCGTCGAGCGCGGTGAAGAGCACAGTCTGCGCGTGAAAATAATCTTTCACGGCCTGCTCCAGTTGTGCGGAGCTCATTCCATACGCTTTCTGAATCGCCTCTTCCACCGGGACGTGCTGGTTCAGCACCAGGCCGAAGTACGCCCCGGTTTCCGGCAGCTTCTTCTCATGCAGCAGGTAGTGCATCACCATCCAGGACTGCGCGTAATAAAGCGTGTTGTGCGTGCCTTCGTTGTAGCTCGCCGTGTCGTGCTTCATGGAGAACAGGTCGGCCATGGAGAGCCACACCTGCGCTCCCAGCAACTCGGTGAGCGACTGCGGCGGATGCGTGTCGCGCTGTTGTTGCATGGCGTCCGTGATGACGGAAGCGTGCAGTTCGGGGTCGGCGCCGATTTCCACCGCTTTGTTGTCGATGCGCACTGAACTGAAATATTCGGCCAGTCCTTCGTCGAACCATCCCTGGGCCGGAGGATAGTTGGCGTTCAGCAGCATGTGAGCAAGATCGTGAGCCACCGCCCGCCACGATTCTTCCTCAAAAACATTCAGCACGAAAAAGTTCTGATCTTCGCCAGGCAGGAAAAATCCCGGCACGTCGATCGGCTGGCCGTTTTTTAACGGCGCAAGCTGGTAATAAGACTTGTCGTTCTTAAAGGCCAGAATAGTCACCGGCAGCGGCTGGTGAAGCTTTTCTTTGGAAAGCAGTCCGGCAAACACGGAGCGCATCTGCTCGAAGCGCAGCGCCACTTCGCGTCCCTTTTTTTCGCCCGCGTCAGTGATGACGGTGAAGTGCGTGGAATGGATTTCAAGCCACGGAGACTTCTCCGCGGCGGGAGCGCTCAGGCACACCACGACGGTCAGCGCAAGTGCAAGGACGAATCGAATCGAGATGAAGCAACCGCGGACCATTCGCGCTGCCGGAGAAAAGGGAAGAACGTGCCTTCCCCCAATGCTAACACGAGGGTTGAACGCCTACGCCACACGAGCACTACCGCATAGTTTCGAGCAGTGTCGTTCATCCCAAATCGCTTCTAGCTTCTTTTCTTGATTTTCGGCTTGCGGGAGCGCTCTTGGTGATTGCCGGATCGGTTCACATGCTTAGGAATTCCGGTGATCAGGCCCTGATAATCCGTGAGGCGTTCGCCGATGATGACCACGCCCTTGGAGGTGATTTCATATTCGCGGATATCTTTGCTATGGTTGCCACCGCGCATCTTGATCA
>JBEKDY010000340.1:0-6706 GCA_050014115.1 Candidatus Sulfotelmatobacter sp.
GACGAGAACGATTTCAAACCGGAATGCGGAGCCACAACCCAGGAGACTTTCGTTGGCGAAATCTACGGACGCAGCGCCGTCGAGGATATAGCCGGCCATCACGCCGGCGACGAAGCCGATTTCCAGCCGCCGCATTCCCCGCCTGACGGCGCAGTCATGCTGGTAGGCCGCTGGCGTGTCGAACGCGACGGCGTGTTTTCCGATGGTCACGGCGCAGCCGCCGAACTGCGCTACCACGCCCGCTCGCTCTACAGCGTCCTCACTCTAAAGGGTGAGAAGCCGATCCGCGTCAACCTCTTCCAGGATGGCAGCCCACTCCCGAAAGATAGCGGCGGCGCCGACGTGAAGTTCGACGCCAAGGGAGCCTTCATCGACGTCACCGGCTCACGCATGTACTACCTCGTGCGCAGTCCCGCCTTCGGCGCCCACCTGATCTCTATGCAGCCAGAAAGCCCCGGCCTCGGCGTGAACTCCTACACCTTCGGCAACAACTGCCAACTCGCAGATATTCCGTAACTCGAGCCTTACCCAGTGGCGTCTGTGGTGAAAGCTCTTCGCCGCAGCTAAACCGGACCCTAGTCGTAATACTCCAGCCCCAAATGCGTAATCAGCTCTTCGCCCTTCAAATGCCGCAGCGTGTTCTTCAACTTCATCAACTGAATAAACAAATCATGCTCGGGATAAAGCCCCGGAGCCGTCATCGGAGACTTAAAGTAAAAGCTTAGCCATTCCTGAATTCCAATTCCCTTCAACTCCGAACATCGCTGCGCCAGGTCAACAAACAAAACCAGGTCAAGCACAATCGGCGCCGCCAGAATCGAATCGCGGCAAAGAAAATCAACCTTGATCTGCATCGGATACCCCAGCCATCCGAAGATATCGATATTGTCCCAACCCTCTTTGTTATCACCACGTGGCGGATAATAGTTAATTCGAACCTTGTGGAAAATATTTCCGTACAAATCCGGATACAAAGCCGGCTGCAGAATATGCTCCAGCACCCCCAACTTCGATTCTTCCTTAGTCTTGAACGACCCCGGATCGTCCAGCACTTCCCCGTCGCGGTTGCCCAGAATGTTGGTCGAATACCATCCGCTCAACCCCAGCAGCCGCGCCTTGAACGCGGGCGCAAGAACCGTCTTCATCAAAGTCTGCCCGGTCTTGAAATCCTTCCCGCAAATCGGCGCATCATTCTTCCGTGAAAGTTCCAGCATCACCGGCAGATCCACCGTCAGGTTCGGCGCGCCATTCGCGAACGGAACGCCTTCCATCAGTGACGCATAGGCATAAATCATCGAAGGCGCAATCATGTCGTCGCTCTCATGCAGCGCCTTCTCGAACGCCTTCACCGACTGATGCGCAGCCGTCGCTTCGATATACGATTCCGTCGACCCGCACCACATCGTCACCAGCCGGCTCGCCCCACTCGTCTTTCGGAAGTCGCGGATATCGGCGCGCAACTGCTCCGCCAACTCCATCTTATTTTTGCCCTTCTTCACGTTGGGCCCGTCAATCTTCTTCACGTAGTTGTGATCGAACACCGCCGCCCGCGGCTTCACCGACGAAAGAAACGGCTTCAACTGGTCAAGCAGTCTCTGGTCGAGCACACCCGCATGCGTCGCGGCGTCATACATGTTGTCTTCAAAAATGTCCCACCCGGTGAAAACCAGATCGTCGAGCGTGGCCAGCGGCACAAATTCCGTGACCTTCGGCGAGCGCCCATCCGTGCGCTTGCCCAGCCGCACCGTCCCCATCTGCGTGAGCGACCCAATCGGCTTCGCCAGCCCTTTGCGAATCGCCTCCACGCCCGCGACAAACGTAGTCGCCACCGCGCCCATGCCCGGGATCATCACTCCCAGTTTCCCTTTTGCGGGAGCGATCGTAATGCCGCGCTCCGAGCGGACTTCAACTCTCGCCGTCTTCCCCGCCGCTTTTGCAGACTTCTTCTTTGTCGCCATATGTCGACCGCTTCCTCAGTAAGTATCAGAATGGATATGCAAACCTTGTATGTTCTCGTATCCGGCGGTGATATTGCAAACGAGCGAAGCCAAACGCGCAGAAAAATCGGTCCAACGGTGCAGAGACGGCACTGGACGGAAAGAACGAGACATTCTTTGCGACCTTCGCGGCCGTTCTTTGCGACCTTTGCGGTTGAAAGCTTTAGAATCCTTTAAAGCTTCAAAACCCATTACTTAGGTCACGCTCTTCGCGCAAATCCCTCCCATAACTTTTTTGAATTGGACTCCCACCCCCGCATCCGTCACAATGGAATCACTTCACCAACCAGCTCCGCAGCCGGTCCCGTGAAGCCGACGTTTGCATGCGAGCTTCGCTGCCCGCATCGCAAATCTCCTGACCTCGTTGTTCTCCACCGCAATCTGAGCACTCCTTCAAGAACAGGAGATTCCATGACTTCCATTCGCAGATTCGTATACGCCGCAGCCCTCACCCTCACCGCCTTCAGCTTCGCGCCCAGCCTGGCTTCCGCCCAGGAAGCGCGCGGCCGCTTCGTGCTCACGCACGAAGTGCACTGGCAAACCACGCTGCTCTCTGCCGGAGAGTACGAGTTCACTTTCCAGCCCGACGGTCCTTCCGAGATGCTGTTCGTGCGCAAGCTCAGCGGCTCGGGACCCGGATTCCTCATGCTGGTAAATGACGTCACCGAAACCAAGCCTTCCCACGCCGACCACTTGCTTCTGGTCGCGCGCGAAGGAAAGAGTTTCGTCAGCGCCCTGGATTTACCCGAGGCGGGCGTCACGCTGCATTTCGCCGTGCCCTCCGAAACCCGTCAGGTTGCAACGGCAGATCCGGCGCCCATCCCGGCATCCCGGTAAATTAATCGGCGCCAAAACCAGAGAGCAGATTCCGTCAGGAATCTGCTCTCTTTATTTTTGCGGGTGATTTGACGAGTAGTTTCGCTTAGGTCTTGGGAAGGCACGAGTGGAGAGCTTTGTGGAAAAACTCAGATCGACGCGGGTTTGAGAAGGGCACGAGTTCACTCGTGCCGTTAAGCGACTCGAAACGACCCGCGCTTCAGCGCCTGCGGAGCGTTCTTCATTCCACCTCGTCCGCAGGACCTACGACGGCACCGGCAGCCGCGACTCACCCTTCACTTCGTCGCTCAACACGATCGCCTCGGCAATTTCCTTCATGGGCTTGCGTTTCTGCCGGCTCTGACGCTGCAACGCAAGGTAAGCCTGTTCTTCGTTCAATCCCAGGTCGCGCTGCAAAATCCCCTTCGCCCGCTCCACAATCTTCCGTGTCTGCAACTGTTCCGACAGATTGGAGTTCACAATATCCAGCCGCGCCATCTCGATCTCCGCTCCCACCAGAAATCCAATCGTAGAAATCAGCTGAATCTGCCGCCGGTTGTAAACATGCGGCAGACGGTGCTGAAGATTGATCACTCCCATCACCCGCCCCCGGCACATTAGCGGCACCGAAAGAAACGCCTCATAGGTATCCTCGGGAAGTTCATGAAAAAAACGAAACCGCGGATCCGCCTGCGCCTTTCCCGACACCGAAACCGGTTCGCCATGTTCCGCGACCCAGCCCGTAATCCCCTGCCCCACGCGCAGTTTCAATCGGTCCACCACTTCGGGATGCGGATTTTTCGACGCCCGCAAAACCAATTCCTCGCCCTCCAGCACATACACCAGGCAGGAATCGCATTTCACCAGCCCCGCCGCAAACTCCACCACTCGAGTTAATACTTCATGAAATCCGTCCGCCGTTCCCAGCCGGACCCCGATTTCATGCAACAAATCAACGTGTGATTCCTCAAACGACATGATCGGTTCCATGATCTAAAGTAGGGCGCGCCGACGCGTATGTCTAATTCCAAATTTTGATGGGCCTGATAAAGGATTTCCCTCGAATTGTGACCTTCGTTTAACATCCTTTTCGAATCAGCTGCATCGCGGCGTAGCCCAACCTTCGCGTACCTTAGTGCCCTTCGTGGTAGATGGGTGTTCTTCTTTGCCCTTTGCGGTAAAGGTTCTAAGGTTTCCCGTCCAGTTCCACCACCTTCACCGGCAAGTCCCAGTGCGCATCCAGAATCTCAAACCGCCGCTGCTCTTCGCGCGCATACGTATCCTGGTCGGGCCATAGCTGTTTCTTGATGGCATCCTCCTCGAACGGCTCATTGGCCACGGTCGCATTTTTGAACACAATGGTCACCCGGAAATCCCAACGTCCGTCTTCGGTAGTGTGATACCGCGGCTGGTCCATCCAGACTCTGATCATCCGTCCCATCTCAACTTCTTTCTTGAGCAACAATTTCAGAAATTCATCCACATGCCCCCACTTCGTCTTGTAGTAATACTCCACCACAAACGGCTGCCCCGGAGCCGCTGCCGACTGAGCGTGAGAGAGGACAGGCAGAGCAACCGCAAAGAACAGCACCAGCGCGACCGCACGAAACATTCGATCCACAGAATCCTCCTTAAATTAAAGATTGAATTTGCTTGTACACCAAGCCGCCGCCGGCATCAACAGCCGCGCCCAACCCAGGCCTTGAGCATTCTCTATCGAGTCTGTCATCCTGAGCAGAGCGCTTGAGGATAATCTTGAAGACTGGTAGTGAATGTTGACGCACCGTAGAGACGACAAACTTGAAATCCAAAAACTCTTCGAAGACGGCGACCGCGCTTTGATCGCTGCCGATCAAGCCGCACTCGCGCGCATCTTCGCCGACGACTACACCCAATACAACGAATCCGGCAAGTCGTTCACCAAGCAGGACGTAATCAACAACCTCATCTCCGGCGCAATCCGCTACCTCTCAATGATCTCCACCGCCCGCCAAATCCGCCTGCTAACGGACGACATAGCCCTGGTCCACGGCTCCGAAGACGACGAAGTCGCGCAATCCGGCCGCCGCTTCCAGGTTCGCTATGTCTATACAGACGTAGTCATAAGGCGCAACGGCCAGTGGCAGATCGTGGCGTCGCAACTGGCTAAGCCGTAAGCAAATTTGTAGCTCAAGTCAGTTCACGTGCGGCCATTCTACGGCCCTACTGACCCCTGGCCTCTGACCCCTGACCCCCAACCCGATTCTGCCAGTGACTCCATACAAACCACGCCGCCCCCGCCACCAGCACCACGGCAATCACCGCGTCGAACTTATGAAAATATTTTCCCAGCGCGCGCCAGTTCTCGCCCAGCTTCATTCCGAAATACGCGAGCGCAAGGCACCACGGCCACGATCCCAGAAACGTATAGATGTGAAACCTTCCCCGCGGCATCCTCGCCACGCCCGCCGGCAGCGCGATGAACGTGCGAATCACCGGCAGCAGCCGAGCAATAAACACCGCCAGATATCCCCAGCGGAAAAAGAAGCGGTCGGCCCAGTCGAGTTCGCGCTTGCCCATCAGAATCCAGCGCCCGTAGCGCTCCACCAGCGGACGCCCGCCGTAACATCCAATCTCATACGCCACCAGCGACCCCAGGTTGCACCCGATCGCCCCCGCCGTCGCCACCCATAGCAGCTTGAACGTGCCCTCAAAAACGAGATACCCGCCAAACGGCATGATCAATTCCGAAGGCAGCGGAATGCATGCCGACTCAATTGCCATGAGCAGCGCAATCCCGCCGTAGCCGGTCGCAGCGATCACCGACTTGATAAACACGAAAACAACCGCCAGAATTTTTTCCGTCATGAGAAGAAATCAGTTCCGAAACCAGTTCTCAGTTCTCGGTTCTCAGTTCTCAGTCCGACACAACCGGTTCTTGGGTTGCTGAGAACTGAGAACTAGCCAGTAGAGTGTATCGGAAAAAAGCGGAGACGCCGCAGGCGTTGACTTCGCTGACGGCTGAGAGCTGACGGCTGAGCGCCGCCCTAAAACGACCCGTCCTGCGTGAACGTATACCCGGGAAGCGTTGCGCCTTCCGGGCTCTTGGTCACTTTAATGCGCACCGTCGGCGCGTCCGGAGCCGTGATCCCCGCCGGCCGCAGCATAGCAAATTGCGAGAACACTTCGCTGTAAACCTTCGTGACCAGGTAATCCAGACCATCGGCGTTACTCCGCCACACTTGCCCGAGTTGGATCGCATTCACTGCCACAATATTTCCTGACTTCGTTCCCTAGAATTGCCGCCTGAACTCGCCGCCAAAACTCGAAGGGTCGAGATCAGACTACCCGCCCCCCCTGCCTCAGTCAATGACGCCGCAGGTTACGTATGGACACTGCAACCCTCGCCAGTTCCCTGTCCGAGCTCCTGCTAAAATATTGCTCCCATGTCCCCCCGCAAAAAAAGTATGACTGCGCGAACGGGTTCTAATGTGGGGACGGGCACTCCTGCCCGTCCCCGGGGCGCAGCCCCGGCGGCAGCGCCCCAGACTCAAAAGGCAGTGCCACGAACCCAAAAGAAAACCACCGCCTACAATCCCCTCGCCCCCACCCGCATCGCCGAAATCTTAACCCGCCTCGACCGCCTTTACCCCGCCGTCACCTGCGCCCTAACCCACTCCAGCGCATGGGAACTCCTGGTCGCAACCATCCTATCCGCCCAGTCGACCGACGCCAACGTCAACCGCGTCACTCCGGAACTCTTCCGCAAATATCCCACCGTCGAAGCCTTCGCCGCGCTCACCCCCGAACAGCTTCAGCCCGACGTCCGCTCCACCGGCTTCTTCCGCAACAAATCGAAATCGGTAGTCGGCGCCGCGCAAAAAATCGTCGCCGACTTCGGCGGCCAGGTTCCC
>JBEKDY010000341.1:0-2570 GCA_050014115.1 Candidatus Sulfotelmatobacter sp.
CGCACTAACGCGCTGGCGAAAAATATTCTCACCGACCAGGACGGACACGCCCGCGGAGTCGCCTACATCGACCGCAAGTCGAAGCAGGAAGTCGAAGTCTACGGCCGCGCCGTGGTCGTCGCTGCGTCGTGCGTGGAGAGCGCGCGCATCCTGCTGAACTCGAAGTCGCCACTACACCCCAACGGCGTCGCCAACTCCAGCGGACAACTCGGCCGCAACCTTTGCGATCATCTTTACGGCGAGTCCGCGCGCGGATATCTTCCCCAACTAGTCGGACGTCCCCCGTTCCCCGACCACGTTGGCGACAGCACCATCGCCTGGATGCCGCGCTGGCAAAATCTAAAAGATCCGCACGAAGAGAAATTTATTCGCGGCTACTCCGTCTATCCCGACGGCGGCTGCGGAGATTTCCCCTGGTTCGCCAACGAGCTCGATGGCTTCGGATCGTCCTACAAGCACGAGATCAAGCGCCGCTATCCCTCACCCGTCAGTTTCGGAATTCAGGCGCCGGCGTTGCGCTCGGATACGAACTACGTCGATCTTGATCCCGAAGTGAAAGATCCCTACGGCATTCCCGTGGCCCGCCTGCATTTTCAGTGGGACGAGAACGTGCTGAAGATGTGGGAGCATTCAAAACAGGTATGCGCCGAAGTGCTGCGCGCCTCCGGAGGAGTGCTCGAAAGCAGCGGCGGTGAGCCTGAGATGCCCGGATTCAGCCTGCACGAAACCGGCACCTGCCGCATGGGCAACGATCCCAAACATTTTGTCACCAATCGTTTCGGCCAGACCCACGACGTTCCCAATCTCTACGTCTCCGATGCCAGCGTATTTCTAAACTGCACTGACAAAACCACAACCATCAGCATTCTGGCTTTCTCGCTGCGCACCTCCGAATATCTCATCGAGAATTTCCGGCGGGGAGAACACAAGGCCGCGTGACCGGCGACCTGAGCGCGGGCGAGGTTCCGGCGAACCCTCCGCTCGGACCGACCCGCCTGCGCGAACTGGCGGCGCTTTTCCTCAAACTAGGATGCATCGGCTTCGGCGGGCCCGCGGCGCACATCGCGTTGATGGAAGAGGAAGTCATCCGCAAACGCCAGTGGATCACCCGCCAGCAGTTTCTCGATCTGCTCGGCGCCGCGAACCTGATTCCAGGCCCCACGTCCACCGAAATGGCCATCAGCGTCGGCTTCGTGCGAGGGGGCTGGCTGGGCTTGTGCATAGCCGGAGCAAGTTTCATTCTGCCCGCCGCGCTCATCACCGCTGGCTTCGCCTGGGCGTACGTACATTTTGGTTCGTTGCCCCAGGCCGCGTCGTTACTGGCGGGGATTAAGCCGGCGGTGGTCGCCATCATCGCGGTCGCAATCTCGCGGCTGGGAAAAGCGGCCGTGAAAGACTTGCCCCTGGCGGGATTGGGACTAGCAGCACTGGCCGCGTTCTTCCTCGGACTGAATCCGATCGCGATTCTGTTCGGCGGCGGCATCCTAGGGATGGTCGTGAAGCGCAGCTCCGATTTCCTTCGTCCCGGCGGAACCCGCATGGTCGCCGGGATTTTCGCCGGCATGTTCACTGGTTTCGCCTCGCGAACTGCACCGCGTCCTGCAACCTGGGCCACGGTCTTGCGATCATTCGCAGTTTTCGGCACGGCCTCCGCGGCTGCAGCGCCGGTCGCGGCTAAAGTCTCCCTCGGTCGCATTGCTTTGTTCTTTCTGAAAGTCGGCGCGGTGCTCTATGGCGGAGGCTACGTTCTGCTCGCCTTCATCGATCAGGGATTGGTTCACCAGCACGCATGGCTCACCCAGCAACAATTGCTTGACTCGGTCGCCATCGGCCAGTTCACGCCCGGCCCGGTGCTTTCTACCGCAACGTTTATCGGATATCTCCTGGGTGGCGCTCCGGGCGCAGCCGTGGCGACAGTTGCGATTTTTCTGCCGTCGTTTTTTTATGTAGCGCTGCTGGCCCCCGTTTTGTTCAAGCTGCGGCAGTCTCCGTGGATGGCGGCATTTCTCGACGCGGTCAACGTCTGCGCGATCGCGCTCATGATCGGAGTCACCGTCAGGTTCGCCCAGGACGCACTGCGCGCGTGGCCCGCGTGGGTGATTGCAGCCGTAGCGGCAGCAGTGTTGCTGCGCTGGAAACTGAGCCCCGCGTGGGTCGTGCTCGCCGGCGGGATCGCCGGATTGGCCCTGGCCGCTCTGCGCTAACGATGCCATCTGTGCCTACCATAACTCGATTGTCATCCTGAGCAAGCGTTCTTTGCGCGGCGAAGGATCTGGGCGAGCCGCGCGAAGTGGCGCGCTCTTTGCGCCACAATAATCGCGTGGTTGGCTCGCTTCCTTGCCGCTTTAAGCCAGCACGCTCAACTTCGTTTTTTCTTCGCCATTAGCAATTTTTGTGGTAAATCTAGTAACCATGCGCAAAGCCGTCAACCATCTCAAGAAGAACGACCCTGTGATGCGCGCCGTGATCGAACGCGTGGGCCCTTGCCGCATGGAGTTCGGACCGCCGGAGTTTCACAGCCTGGCGGAATCCATCGTCTACCAGCAACTGAACGGCAAGGCTGCGGCCAC
>JBEKDY010000342.1:0-3894 GCA_050014115.1 Candidatus Sulfotelmatobacter sp.
CTGGCACTTCTCGATGACCAGTGGGAAGGCGAGTACTGGTTTCGTGAACAAGCCGTGCACGATCTCAAGCGCAAGCAGCGCAGCGAACTGGCGAAGAAGAATGTCGGAATGGTCTTCCAAAGTTATCACCTGCTTGACGACCTCACCGTTCAGGAAAATATCGACCTTCCGCTCTCCTACAAAGACATTCCTCGCGGTCAACGGCAGAGCCTGGTAGCTGACACTCTTGATCGCTTTCAGATCGTCGCGAAGAAAGATCTCTATCCCAATCAGCTCTCAGGCGGGCAGCAGCAACTCGTGGGGATCGCGCGCGCCGTCATCCACAGGCCTCCGCTGCTGCTGGCCGATGAGCCCACTGGCAACCTGCACTCCGGCCAGGCGCGAGAGATCATGGAACTCTTTCGCGGCCTGAATCAGCAGGGAACGACCATCGTGCAGGTAACCCACTCCGAGGCGAACGCCGCTTTCGGAAGCCGCACCATTCAGTTGCGTGACGGGTGGCTGGTAGGCGACACAGCCAATCCGAGTCTTAACCAATCGGCGGAGGTCAGTGCATCGTGAATGTTCCGGGACCTAATTTCTTGAAACGGTCGATTTTCTTGAAGCGCTCGATTTTCTTAAGATCGATCGCAATCATTTGTGTTTACGCCCTGCTGGCTTCAACCATGCCGGCGCAGACCGCCGCCACGTCGGCACCCGTCGCCACGCAGTCCAGCATTCCGGTCAACTTTGACATGCCAAAATCGCATAATCCGCTCAACGCCTATTCGCCGGACTACGTACCCAAGCCGGCGCTGGCGAACTCTTCACGTCTGGACCGGCTTATCCGTGAAGGCAAGCTCTATCTCTCGTTGAACGACTGCATTAATCTCGCGCTTGAAAACAATCTGGATCTGGCCATTGCCCGCTACAATTTACCGATCGCGAATACCGACATTCTCCGCACGCAGGCAGGAGGATTTTTCCGCGGAGTGAATACCGGAGTGGTTCAGGGAACTCCCGGCGGCGGTGTCGGAGGCTTTGGCACAGGCGCTCCGGGCGCTGGGGCCGGCGGCACAACCGGCGGCGCGGGCGGCGCCGGAGCAGGCGCGTCCGGGTTGGTGCAGTCCACGCTGGGCGCCGGAACGGCGGTGTCTTCCTACGATCCCCTCATCAGCGCCAGCGTCGGCGACGAGCATCAGACTTCGCCTGTGATCAACGAGGCGATCTACTCAGTACCGTCCCTGCAGCTTAACACGGGGCAATTCAACGTCAATTACTCGCAAGCATTTGCAACTGGAACCAGCATCAGCTTCTCGTTTAACAACCAACGTCAGACCACGAATAGCCCGGATTTCACGCTGTCTCCTACTCTTACCTCATTGTATCGTTTCACGATACAGCAGGAGCTGCTCGCGGGATTCGGGTTCGGCCCCAACCTGCGCTATTTGCGAATCGCTAAAAACAATAAGAAAATCTCAGACATCGCGTTCAAGGACCAGGTGATCGCCACGGTCACCCAGATTGAGAATATGTACTGGGATCTGGTAAGCGCCTACGAACAGACGCAGGTGAACGAACAATCCTCCGCTTTCGCCCAGCAAACCCTCGATAACGCGCGGAAACAATTGCAGCTGCAAAGCATTCCGGAGATGGACATGCTGCGCGCCGAGGCCGAAGTTTCCAAGCGTGACCAGGATCTGACGGTGGCTCGCACCAGTCTCGAACTCCAGGAGACGCTGATGAAGAATGCCATCACGAAAAGTCTGGACGATCCGGTGCTCGAAGCGATGCCGGTTGTGCCTACAGACCGAATGGAAGGCGTGCAGCCTCAGACCACTCAGTCGATTCAGGATTTGATTTCTGAAGCGCTGCACGACCGCACCGAACTGGCGGAATCCGACGTCGACCTGGTGAACCGCCAGATCAGCCGACGCGCCGCGCGCAATGCCCTGTTGCCAACACTATCGCTCGTGGGCTTTTATTCCGGCTCCGGGTTGGCGGGCCTGCCGAATTGCCTGCCCGGCAGCTGCACCTCAAGCGTGCCTGTCGACTTCGGAGGAGCTCTGGCCAACACGTTCAACAATTCCTCTCCCGATTATTACGTGGGGCTGAACCTGAACATCCCGCTCCGCAACCGCGTGGCAAAAGCCGATCAGTACCGCTCCGAACTCGAATACCGGCAGGCAGAATTGCGCCTGGAGCAGCTGAAAAAGCAAGTCCGCATCGAAGTCCGCAATGCGCAATATGCCGTCGAACAGACCGGTGCCCGGGTTCAGGCCGCCCGCAAAGCCCGCGACCTCGCGCAGCGCACGTTCGACATCACCAAGAAAGAGCAAGACCTAAAGCCAAAGTCGAACTCGACCGGGCAACCGGAGCGACTTTGGAACATAATGGAATCCAGCTCCAAAATGCGGTGACCGGCACGGTCGGTGATAACATCGGCGCCGCGAACCCCTAACTCGCCATGCAGACTTCCACCAAATCAGGAGAGCTCTCCCCCTTGAGCCCGGCGGCTGCCAGACCAGCCGCTGCTAACCCGGAGAAGCCCAGCTTCGAGCGGCCCCGTATCCTGGCTGCCGACGACCAGCAGCACGTTCTCGAAGCTCTCGAACTCCTTTTGCGTCCTCAGGGATACGAGGTCGAGACCGCGAGGTCCCCCGCGCTGGTTCGCGATGCCTTGGCCACTGGCTTCTACGATGCCCTGCTCATCGACCTGAACTACACCCGCGACACAACTTCCGGACAGGAAGGCCTCGACCTTCTTTCCGAAATCGTCGGCCTCGACAACACTATCCCCGTCATTGTCATGACCGCATGGGCGAACATTGAATTAGCGGTCGAAGCAATGCGTCGCGGCGCCCGCGACTTCATCCAGAAGCCCTGGGAAAATGCGCGCCTGCTCACCATCATCCGCTCCCAGGTCGACCTTCGCCGCGCCCTGCAACGCGCCGAACGCCTGGCCGCCCAGAATCGCCTGCTGCAAGCCGAGGGACGTCCCGAGTTCATCGCCACCGCTCCGCTCATGCAGCCCGTTCTCGAGGCCATTGCCCGCGTCGGACCCTCCGACGCGAACGTCCTGATCACCGGCGAGCACGGCACCGGAAAAGAAGTCGTCGCGCGCACCCTGCACGCCGTCTCCGCGCGCGCCTCGCGCCTCATGGTCTCCGTAAACACCGGCGCCGTGCCCGAAGCGTTATTTGAAAGTGAACTCTTCGGTCATGTGAAAGGCGCATTTACTGACGCCCGCTTCGACCGCATCGGGCGCTTCGAACTCGCCGATGGCGGCACAATTTTCCTCGACGAAATCGGAAACGTCCCGCTGCGCCAGCAGGCTAAACTACTGCGCGTGCTGGAAGCTGGCGAACTCGAGCGCGTCGGCTCGTCTCGCGCCCTGCGTGTGGACGTGCGCGTAGTCTCCGCCACCAACGCCGATCTCCGCGCGGCCTGCTCTTCCGGCCAGTTTCGCGAGGACTTACTCTTCCGCTTAAATACAGTCGAGATTCACGTGCCCGCATTACGCGAACGCCGCGAGGATATTCCCGCGCTCGCTGGACATTTTCTTTCTCGCTATGCCTCGCGATACCGCCGTCCGATAAAAGGTTTCGAGATTTCTGCCTTGCAACTTCTCCTGCAATACGCCTGGCCCGGCAACGTTCGCGAACTGGAACACACTCTCGAGCGCGCCGTCCTGATGTGCCGCGGCAGCGAAATTCAGCGCGCCGACCTCGGCCTCGACATGCTCCGCCCGCAAAGCCAGAATCTCGAAGAACTTAGCCTCGAATCCGTGGAGGCCATTCTCATCCGCAAGGCATTGCAACGCTCCCAGGGAAATGTGAGCCAGGCTGCCGAAACCCTCGGCCTCAGCCGCGGCGCGCTCTACCGTCGAATGGAGAAGTATGGGCTCTAGCCCGC